>JAJAYQ010000057.1 GCA_026786145.1 Spirochaetaceae bacterium
CCTTTGGCGCCCGGCACGAGGTCACCGGCAGCGGGTTGCAGCTCCTGCTCAACCTCTCGGGGATGGCCGTGGCCGGCTGGGCGACGCTGGCCTTCCAGAACGGCGTGTGGTCCCGGCTCTCGGCCCGCCGTGCCGCTCTGACGAGCCGCCGGACCGCGCGCAGACCTGCTGGGTAGAGCGTGAGCCAGTGGGGCGGGCGGGACTCGAACCCGCGACCCAGGGATTATGAGTCCCCTGCTCTAACCAGCTGAGCTACCGCCCCGGGTGTCCGCCGGGACCGGCCGCGCCGGGTGCCCCACAGAACGCTCCCGCGTCTGGACTCGAACCAGAAACCTGCCGGTTAACAGCCGGCTGCTCTGCCAATTGAGCTACGCGGGAAGGGCCGGGGACTCCCCCGGCCGGCGGGCACAGGTTATCGCAAGGTGTCACGCCCGGGTGCCCGGGTATGTGCCGTCCAGCGCCCCCCGGCGGCCCCGGCAGGCGCATCATGACAGACACAGGACAGACCCAGTCGACCACGGGAGCAGCGATGCGCACCAAGGCCACCTTCCTCACCGGCTTCGCCGCCGGTTACGTCCTCGGCTCTCGGGCCGGGCGGGCCCGCTACGAGCAGATCCGATCGGCCGCCCGCTCATTCGCCCGCAACCCCACCGTCCAGAGCACCGCCAGCTCGCTGCAGCACCAGGCGGAGGACGCCCTGTCCACCGCCAAGGACAAGGCTGTGGACAGCATCGGCTCGACCCTGCAGGACAAGCGGCCGTCGTGGCTCGGCGGTCAGGCCGAGACAAGCACCAACGGGTCGCCCAGCGGCAGCACCGGCCGGCTCGGCTAGAGCGTTTATCGGACGGGACGCCTCGATGACGCGGCTGCGCCGGGTCGACTGTGCTGGCCCTGGCATCAAGCGTGTTCGGCGGGGCCGCGGCTTCTCCTACGAGTGGGCAGACGGCCGCAAAGTCATTGAGCCCGACGTGCTCGAGCGCATCGCTGGTCTGGTCCTTCCCCCGGCCTGGACCGACGTCTGGATCTGCTCACACCCCCTCGGGCACATCCAAGCGCTGGGCACCGATGCGGCCGGGCGCCGTCAGTACCGCTACCACGACGCGTGGCGGGTGCAGCGCGACGCCGAGAAGCACGAGCGCGTGCTCGCCTTCGCCAAGCGTCTTCCCGCGGCGCGAGAGTGTGTCAATGAGCATCTCGGTCAGCGGGGGATGACCCGCGAGCGCGTCCTGGCGACCGCGTTCCGACTGCTGGACCTCGGGTTCTTCCGCGTCGGAGGAGAGACGTACGCCGAGGCGAACGGCTCGTTCGGTCTCGCGACCATGCGTCGGCGGCACGTCACCGTGACCGGCGACCTCGTCGTGTTCGACTACATCGCCAAGAGCGGCAAGCACCGCGTCCAAAGCGTCGTCGACGAGAACGTCCGCAAGGTCGTCGCCACACTGCTCAAGCGGGAAGATCCGAGCGAGGAGCTGCTGGCGTACAAGGACCGCAGCGGATGGCACGACATCGCCAGCTCCGACATCAATGACTACCTGCGCACGGTGCTCGGCAAGGAGGTCAGCGCCAAGGACTTCCGGACCTGGCACGCGACTGTGCTCACCGCCGTCGGGCTCGCGGTCTCCACCGGCGCACCGACCTCGGTGAGCGCTCGCAAGCAAGCGGTCAGCCGCGTCGTGAAAGAGGTGTCGCACTACCTCGGCAACACCCCGGCCGTCTGCCGGTCCTCCTACATCGACCCGCGCATCCTGGACCTCTACGACGACGGAACGACGATCCACAGCTCCCTGGAGCGACTCGGCGCCGACGCGGCGTACGGCCACCCAGCCACTCACGGCCCCATCGAGGCTGCGGTTCTCCAGCTGCTGTTGGGTCGCACAGGTCGCCACTCGACGGCCCGTCGGCGCAAGGCTGCCTAGGCCACACCCAGCTCGGCGCGCAGCGATGCGAGAAAGCCGTCCACCGCCCGGCGTACGTCCGGATCGCCGATGTCCACACCCGCCCCCGGCACCGTCTGCCAGACCAGCCCGCCCGACGGTCCGTGGCGACCCACCACCCGGACGAAGCCGCCCCGCACCGCCACCCGCCGCGACACCACGATGCTGGCCATCACCCTCTCGTGCACGGCCTCGGGCAGCCGACCGGGCTGGGTGATCAGCAGCCGGCGGGGCGGGAACGTTGCCGGCACAGGGTCGAGCACTAGGACGGACTCGTCGACGAGCCACTGGGCGTGGGCCACGTCGGACCACTCGACCCGCCACCCGGCAGCTACCAGCGCATGGTCTGTCGCCGCCAGCCAGCCGTCCTCCGTGGACCGGGCGGCGGCGAGAACGCGCTCGCGGGGTCGCAGGCCCAGATCCACCCGCGCCTCGTCCGGAAGCCTGTCTCCTCGTCGCCACCTCACGGTGAGCGAGCGTACGGCGTTGCGTCGCTCAGGTCCCGAGGTAGTCGCGCAGCTGGTCTGACAAGTGCGGGTGCCGGAGCTTCGCGAGGCTCTTGGCCTCGATCTGGCGCACCCGCTCCCGGGTGACGCCAAACGCCTTGCCGACCTCTTCGAGCGTGCGGGGCTCGCCGTCCACCAGTCCGTAGCGCATGCGCACCACTTGCCGCTCGCGCTCGCCGAGATGGCTGAGCACCGCCTCGACGTGAGACTGCAGCAGGCCAGCGGAAACCAGCTCCGGTGGCGGGACCGACTCGCTGTCCTCGATCAGGTCACCGAGCTCGGACCCCTCCTCCTCGCCCACCGGTGAGTGCAGCGACACCGGCTCCATCGCCAGCCGTCGAATCTCCGCCACCCGCTCTGCCGGGAGGTCGACCCAGGCGGCGATCTCGGCGGAGGTCGGGTCACGGCCGAGGGACTGCACGAGCAGCCGCTGCGCGCGCATGATGCGGTTGACCGTCTCGACCATGTGGACGGGGATGCGGATGGTGCGTCCCTGGTCGGCGACAGCACGGGACACTGCTTGCCGGATCCACCACGAGGCGTACGTGGAGAACTTGAAGCCGCGCGTGTAGTCGAACTTCTCGACGGCCCGGATCAGGCCGAGGTTGCCCTCCTGGATGAGGTCCAGGAACGGCAGGCCTCGCCCGGCGTAGCGCTTCGCGATCGACACGACCAGCCGGAGGTTGGCCTCGATGAGACGCTGCTTGGCGCCGTGCCCGTCGCCGACGACCACGAGCAGGTCTCGACGGGCACCCACCGACAGGTCGACGACCTGGTCAAGCCGCTCGGTGGCGAAGAGCCCTGCCTCGACACGCTTGGCGAGGTCGACCTCGTCTGCCGCGGTGAGCAGTGCGACCCGGCCGATCTCCCGCAGGTAGAGGCGTACGAGGTCGGCAGAGGCAGCGGGCCCGACGTCGTCGAGTGACGGAGGCTCGTCCTCGACCGCCTCGTCGACGAGCTCGTCGAGTGTGGGCTCGTCCGCGACGACCTCAACTGCCTCGGCGGCCCCTGCCTGGGCGGGGATGAGGCCGGTGCCACCGCCGCCCCGCGCACGGAGGCGATCGATGACGTCGATCACGGCATCCGGAAGGACCAGGACATCTACCACGCGGATCAGTCTGCTCCCGTCCTCGCGCCTCCCGCAGCCCTTTTCCGAGTGGATCTCCACAATGGGCGAAAGCCCGCTCAGAGAGTGCCGATCGCACGCTCACGCAGGCTGCGTCGGTGTGCTTCGAGCGCGACAAGTTCACCGAAAAGCCGGTTGTAGTCCACGACCTGCTCGACCGGGTTGAGCCGCTGCAGGCGCGACTTCACCTCCCCGATGCGGCGTGTCGCGGCGAGCTCCTCCAGCCGGGCCATCACCTCGGTGGCATAGCGCGTCAGAGCCTGGTCGTCAGAGGCCAGCGGCTCGACGGCGAGCTCGCGCACCAGCCGGCGTACGCCGTCGTCGGCGGCCGAGACCTCGACCTTCTCCACCCACACGGCGCCGCCCTGCCCGGCCGCTGCGGCACCCCCCGCCGCGAGCACGGCGTCACGCACCGATGCATAGGCACCCGCGGTGAAGACGCCGGCGTCGAGCTCGTCGAAGCTCGTCCCCGCCAGCGCGGGCGCCTGAAGGACGACCTTGAGACTGTCGCGTTCGACGCGCAGCGACTGGTCGTGCGGGTCGGGCGCCACCGTGTGGGAGGGATCGGCGGCCGGTCGCGCGCGCGCCGCATCGGAGGTACGACGAGGAGCGCTGCCCGCTTGGGCCACCGCACGGGTGACCGGCTCGACCTCCATGCCCAACCAGCCCGCGAGGGTGCGCGCGTACTCAGGGCGCAGCGAGTGGTCCCGGATCGCGGCGACGACGGGTGCGGCAGCCTGCAGCGCGGAGATGCGGCCCTCGGGGGTCTCGAGGTCGAAGCGGCCGATTGTCGACCGCAGCGCGAACTCGAAGAGCGGGACGCGGCGCGCGATGAGGTCCCGCACCGCGGTGTCACCATGGTGCTGGCGGAGCTCACAGGGATCCATGCCGCTGGGCTCCACCGCTACGAACGTCTGGGTGACGAACTTCTGGTCGTCCTGGAACGCCTTGAGCGCCGCGGCCTGGCCGGCCGAGTCACCGTCGAAGGTGAAGACGACCTCGCCGCGAAACTCGTTCTGGTCCATCAGCAAGCGGCGCAGGACCTTGATGTGCTCGTCGCCGAAAGCGGTGCCGCAGGTGGCGATCGCCGTCTCGACGCCGGCGAGGTGGCAGGCCATGACGTCGGTGTAGCCCTCGACGACCACGGCCTGCATCCGGCGGGCAATCTCGCGCTTGGCCAGGTCGACGCCGTAGAGGACGCTCGACTTCTTGTAGATCGGCGTCTCCGGGGTGTTGAGGTACTTGGGCCCCTGGTCCTCCTCGAGCAGCTTGCGCGCGCCGAAGCCGATGACCTCGTCCGACATGCTGCGGATGGGCCACACCAGCCGCCCGCGGAACCGGTCGTAGACCCCGCGCTGTCCCTGGCTGAGCAGCCCGCCGGCCAGCAGCTCCTCGTCGGTGAACCGGCGGCCGCGAAGGTGCGAGAGCAAGGAGTCCCAGCCCTGCGGCGCGAAGCCGACGCCGAACTTCTCCGCCGCCGCCTGGTCGAACCCGCGTTCGGACAGGAAGTCGCGCCCGACCGACGCGCCGGGTGTCGCGAGCTGCTCGGAGTAGAACTCCGCGGCGGCCTTGTGCGCCTCGACGAGGCGGGAGTGCTGACCCTGCTGTCGGCCGGGTGTCACCCCACCGTCCTCGTAGCGGAGCTGGACCCCGGTGCGGGCGGCCAGCCGCTCGACGGCCTCGGAGAAGCTCAGGTGGTCGATCTGCATGAGGAAGGAGATGACGTCGCCGCCGACCTGGCACCCCAAACAGTGGAACGAACCGACAGACGGCCGCACCGAGAAGGACGGGCTCTTCTCGTCGTGGAAGGGGCAGAGACCCTTGAGGTTGCCGCCGCCCGCGGGGCGCAGCGTGACCACGTCGCCGATCACCTCGGCGATGTCGGCCCGCTCCTTGACGACGACGACGTCCTCGTCCCGGATGCGGCCTGCCACGGTTCCGGAGTCTACGGGGGCACGGCCCGGCGTACCGCCGCTCCTGCACAGCCATGTGCTCGTCAGCCGCCAGTCAGCCGCCGGTACGGGTGAGGCGGGAGTGAGTGATGACGGCAGAGGCGTCGGTCAGCGAGGCGACCTCGTCGAGCACGACGCGGCGGCGCCCGGCGTCGTCGGGCGCGGCTTCGAACGCCCCGCGCAGCAGCGGCTCGAGGGTGGCGGGCGCACCTCGCAGCATCAGCTCCACCAGCTCACGCACGAGCTCGGTCTGCGTCACGTAGCGCGCGGTGGCCTCGGGGCTGGACATCACGTAGCGGTCGGCCACGGCCTTGAGGATCTCGCACTCCGCCCGGACGTCCGCGGGCACGACGAGGTCGGCTTCGTACCGCGACCTAGGTGCCGGTCCGAACGCCTCGCGGGTGGCTCCCTCGGCGGCGCGCGCGAACCGGCCGATCAGCTGGCTGGTCGCGTTTTTCAGCGCGGCGAGGCTGCCGTGCGACCCGTCGTATGACCGGGGCCAGAACGGCAGCGTCACCAGGCGGTCCAGGGCCTGCGCGAACTGGTCGGTCGAGGCGCCGCCACCCGGCTGGTAGCGGGCGGCGGCCAGTGCTGCCAGCGCCGATCGTTCGTCCGCGTCGGCGAGCAGCTCGAGCCGGAGGTGGCCGGTGAACACCGCGTCCTCGAGGTCGTGCACCGAGTAGGCGACGTCATCGGCCCAGTCCATGACCTGGGCCTCCAGGCAGCGGACGCCCTCGGACACGCCCGCCCGGAACCAGTCGAAGACCTCGACGTCGTCGGCGTACACCCCGAACTTGCGGGCGTCCACGTCGGGACCCCACGGGTACTTGCACGACGCGTCCAGCGCCGCCCGCGTCAGGTTGAGCCCGACGCTGCGCCCGTCCGGGGAGAACGCCTTCGCCTCGAGACGGGTGAGGATCCGCAGACTCTGCGCGTTGCCCTCGAACCCGCCCCACTCGCGCGCGACGTCCGCGAGCGCCGCCTCACCGGTGTGCCCGAACGGCGGGTGCCCGATGTCGTGGGCCAGGCACGCGGTCTCGACGAGGTCCGGGTCGCACCCGAGCGACTTGCCGATCCCACGTCCGATCTGAGCGCACTCCAGCGAGTGCGTGAGCCGGGTACGCGGGAAGTCGCTCTCCCCCGGGACCACCACCTGGGTCTTGCCGGCGAGCCGGCGCAGCGCCGACGAGTGCAGGACGCGGGCGCGGTCCCGCTCGTACGCCGTGCGGCCGCTGCGCTTGGCCGGCTCGTCGACCCACCGCTCATCGGGTGCGGGCGAGAGCCCGGTCATACCGCGTTGGGGCCGGAGTCGGCGCTGCGGTGGAAGATCTTCCAGTACAGGTACGCGAACGACTCGCGAGCGATGTAGCGGATCTCGGTGGACCGTTGGCGCACCGCCGGCCCGCGACGGGTGGGGGACAGCGCGGCGTCGATGCCCTGGTCCGAGGCCATCGACCGGGCGCGGAGCACGTGCCACGGGTCGGTGACGATCACCGCTGTCGACCAGCCACGTCCCTGCATGCGGTCCTGCGTGGCCGACAGGCTGCTCAACGTGTCGCTGCCCGTCGGCACAACCACGATCCGCCGGGCGGGGACCCCGTGATCGATGAGCCATCGCTTGCCGGCCGAGGCCTCGGTGAAGCGGTCACCGACCTGGTTGCCGCCGACGGTGATGATGCGCGGTGCTACGTCGTCACGCCAAAGGTTGCGGGCATGCACGAGCCGCGCGGTGAAGATGGAGGAGGCTCGGCCGTCGAACTGCGCCGCGCCGAGGACGACGATGGCGTCGGAGACGCGCCGGTCGTCCTGCCGGGCGGTCCACCAGACGAGGCCGGCGGTCACCGCCAGCACGAGCAGGGCGAGCGACACGAACGCAGCCACCATCTTGATGGCGAGGCGGATCAGGATCAACGCGCGGTCACCGGCTGTCGCTGCCCTTGGTCAGGATGGCCGCACGGCCCGCCTCGAGCCGCGCCACCGGCACCCGGAACGGGGAGCAGGAGACGTAGTCCAGCCCGACCTCGTGGAAGAAGTGCACCGAGTCCGGGTCGCCGCCGTGCTCGCCGCAGACACCGAGCTTGAGGCCAGGTCGAGCCCTGAGGCCCTCCTCGGACGCGAACCTCACAAGCCGGCCGACGCCCTCACGGTCGATGGACTCGAAGGGCGACACGGAGAAGATGCCCTTCTCCAGGTAGGCGGAGAAGAAGGCCGCCTCGACGTCGTCGCGCGAGAACCCCCACGTGGTCTGGGTGAGGTCGTTGGTGCCGAAGGAGAAGAAATCCGCCGCCATCGCGATCTTGCCGGCCGTCAGTGCGGCGCGCGGCAGCTCGATCATGGTGCCGATCAGGTAGTCGATCTCGATCTCCTCGTGCTGGCAGACGTCGGCCGCGACCTGCTCGGCCTCCTCCCGCACCAGCTCGAGCTCCTGCACGGCATCGACCAGCGGCACCATGATCTCGACCTTGGGGCTGCCACCCGCTTTGGTGTGGGCTGCTGCGGCCTCGAGGATCGCGCGTACCTGCATCGCGAACAGACCCGGCACCACGATGCCGAGCCGTACGCCGCGCAGGCCGAGCATGGGGTTCTGCTCGTGCAGCCGGTGCACGGCCTGCAGCAGCCGGAGCTGGTTCTCGTTCTTCTCACCGCGGGACTCCGCGACCGCGACGCGCACCGACAGCTCGGTGATGTCGGGGAGGAACTCGTGCAGCGGCGGGTCGAGCAGGCGCACCGTGACCGGCAGACCGTCCATGGCCTGGAAGATGCCGATGAAGTCCTCCCGCTGCAGCGGCAACAGCTCCTCGAGCGCTTTCTCCCGTTCCTCATCGCTGTCGGCGAGGATCAGCCGCTCGACGTGGCGCCGACGCTCGCCGAGGAACATGTGCTCGGTGCGGCAGAGGCCGATGCCCTGCGCACCGAAACGGCGGGCGCGTTCGGAGTCTTCGGGGGTGTCGGAGTTGGCCCGCACCGCCATACGACGGGTTGAGTCGGCGTGTGTCATCAGCCGGTGCACGGCCTGTACGAGCTCGTCAGCGTCGTGCGCCGCAGGGTCGAGGTGTCCCTCGAAGTACTCCACGACCGGGGAGGGCACCACCTCGACCTCGCCGAGGTAGACGGCCCCCGAGGTGCCGTCAATCGAGATGACGTCTCCCTCCTCGACGACCGTCTTGCCGATGGTGAAGCGCTTGTGCTTGGTGTCGACCTCGAGTGCTTCTGCTCCGCAGACGCACGTCTTGCCCATCCCCCGCGCGACGACGGCCGCGTGGCTCGTCTTTCCGCCACGGCTGGTGAGGATGCCCTGGGCGGCGATCATGCCCTCGAGGTCGTCGGGGTTGGTCTCCCGGCGGACCAGGATGACGGCTTCCCCTGAGCGCGACCACTTCACGGCGGTGTAGGAGTCGAAGACGGCCCTGCCGACCGCGGCACCGGGCGAGGCGTTCAGGCCCTTGGCGATCTGCTGGACCTTCGACGAGGTGTCGAAGCGCGGGAACATCAGCTGCGCAAGCTGGTCGCCGGTCACCCGGGTGAGGGCCTCGTCCATGTCGATCAGGCCCTGGTCGACCAGCTGGACCGCGATCCGGAAGGCAGCACCGGCAGTGCGCTTACCCACCCTGGTCTGCAGCATCCAGAGCTTGTTGTTCTCGATCGTGAACTCGATGTCGCACAGGTCGCGGTAGTGGTTTTCGAGGGTCTCCATGGTGGTCATCAGCTCGTCGTACGCCGGCTTGTCGATCTGCTCCAGGTCCGCGAGCGGGACCGTGTTGCGGATGCCCGCCACCACATCCTCGCCCTGGGCGTTCTGCAGGTAGTCGCCGTAGACGCCCTGCTGCCCGCTCGCCGGGTCGCGGGTGAACGCCACCCCGGTACCGGAGTCGGTGCCGAGGTTGCCGAAGACCATCGCCACGACGTTGACCGCAGTGCCGAGATCGGCGGGGATGCGCTCCTCGCGGCGGTAGATGACCGCCCTAGGTGCGTTCCAGGACGAGAAGACAGCCCGCACGGCGAGGTCCATCTGCTCGCGCGGTTCGGTGGGGAACTCCCGCCCGCCGTGCTCACGGACGATGCCCTTGAAGGTCTCGACGAGGGCGCGGAGGTCGTTCTCGTCGAGGTCCAGGTCGGACTCCGTGCTCCGGCTGTTCTTCAGCTTCTCGAGTGCGTCCTCGAAGTGCTCGCCGTCGATGTCGAGCACGGTCTTGCCGAACATCTGGATCAGCCGGCGGTAGGAGTCCCAGGCGAAGCGCTCGCTGCCCGCCTTCTTCGCCAGACCCAGCACCGACTCGTCGTTGAGGCCGATGTTGAGAACGGTGTCCATCATGCCCGGCATCGAGAACTTGGCTCCGGAGCGGACTGCCACCAGCAGGGGGTCGTCGGGCTGGCCGAGCGAGCGGCCCATCTCCTTCTCCATGGCTTCGAGGTGCTGGCCGACCTCCTCGCGCAGACCGGCGGGCTCCTCGCCGGACTTGAGGTAGACCTTGCAGGCCTCGGTGGTGATCGTGAAGCCAGGCGGCACCGGCAGGCCGAGGTTGGTCATCTCGGCGAGGTTGGCTCCCTTGCCCCCGAGGAGGTCCTTGAGGTCCCGGTTGCCCTCGGTGAAGTCGTAGACGTACTTCGGCACGGCCAGCACCCTTCGTCGGAGATCGCC
>JAJAYQ010000058.1 GCA_026786145.1 Spirochaetaceae bacterium
AGGCGGCGATCATGGCCCGGAAGAGACCCTGCATGTCGTTCCCCTTGTCCTGGTGCGGCGCCCTGCGTGCGGATCCGCGATGGTTTGTGACCTCTTCAGAGTCATCGGCGCCGGGCTAACGCTGCCTTAAGCGAGCGACATCATCGGGCTAACCCGTCAGTCCTGGTCCTCGCCGCTCTCGCGCTCGTCCCCACCGCCGCTGCTCGAGTCGTCGTCGTCATCGTCGTCGCCCCCGTCGTCGTCCAGGGAGAACCGGGGTGCGCCGCGTGCGCAGGTGGCTTCGACCTCGACCCGACCATCAGCGTCCGGCCGCTCGAACCGCACGAGCGAGACTCGCCGGGCCTCCCCGTCGATGTCCTCGATCTCCCAGCCCAGGGCCGGCGACCCGCTCACCTGGGCCAGGTCCGAGCGGCAGCTTGCCGACACCAGGCCACCCCGGGTGGTGATGGACCTCGTGACGGACCGGGCCGGCACGGGACGGGTGGACGTTGCGGAATCACCAGTCCGCGTCGCCTCCCGTGTGCTCACCGGTCCCGGATCCTCCGTCGTACCTGGGCTTGCCGACCCGGTGCTCGCGGCTGGCGAGGACGACGGACTCGGGGCGGGCGTCCCGGCCGTGGAGGTCGACGTCGACGTCGGCAGCTGTGACTGGCCCGCGCTCGCCGCGTCGGCGACGCCGTCGGAGAAGGGACCACCGACGAGCCCGGCCGCACCGAAGCCGACTCCCACCGCCGCGACCGCGAACGCGGCCCACAGCGTGACGAGGGCGATTCGCTTGTCCATGGCCGTCATTCTGGTCGGGCCAGGGTTAACGTCCCCCTAACCGGGGCCCATCTGTGCGCCGGGCCCTGCGCGAGGGGCCCAGGTCGCCAGTACGGTTCGGGAACTGTGGCAACGCTGCTTCTCATCGAGGACGACTCCGGCATCCGGACCTCGCTCACCCGGGCGTTGACCGAGCGTGGGCACGTCGTCTCCTCAGAGCCGGCCGGGATGCTGGGACTGCAACGTGTGCTCGACGAGCCGCCCGACCTCGTGGTCCTGGACCTCGGGCTCCCTGATGTGGACGGCCTCCAGCTGCTGCGGATGCTGCGTCCGGTGAGCTCCGTGCCGGTGATCGTCGCGACCGCGAGGGACGACGACGCGGCCACCGTCGCGGCGCTGGACGCCGGCGCGGACGACTACGTCGTGAAGCCTTTCAGCGCCGACCAGCTCGACGCTCGGATCCGGGCGGTCCTGCGCCGCACAGCCGGGGACGAGGCGGCACCCCTGCTCTCCGTCGGCGACCTCGTCGTCGACCTCCGGGCGCGTACGGCCGAGCTGGGGGGCCGGTCTATCGAGCTGCGGCCCCGGGAGTTCGACCTGCTCGCCTACCTGGCCGCCCGGCCCGGTGAGGTCGTGTCGAAACGGAGCCTGCTCGCCGATGTGTGGCAGCAGCCCTACGGCGGAGCGGACAAGACGGTGGACGTCCACCTGTCATGGCTGCGCCGCAAGCTGGGCGAGACGGCCGACGCCCCGCGGATGCTGCACACGATCAGGGGGGTCGGGGTAAAGCTCGTTCCCGCGGGTGAGCTGCCGGTCCAGCTGGTGCCGCCGGGTCGGCCGGAGCCGCCGGCATGAGGCCGCGGTGAGGCGGCAGCTCGCCCTGCTGGTCGCGGCGACCACCTCTGTCGTCCTGCTGGCCTTCCTCCTCCCCCTGGCCGTTCTGGTCAGCCGGGTGGCGAGCAGCAGCGCCGTGTCGGAGGCCACCACCCGCAGCCAGGCCGTCGTGTCGGCCGTCGCGTCCGGCGCGGACGCCAGGGAGCTCGCCGCGGTGATCCGCCCGCTGGAACGGTCGGGACTCCGGGTGGCCGTGGGAGCACCAGGCGCGGTCACGTTGCGCGAGACCACCGTGTCGCGGACCGCGGACGGCCACGCCCTGCTCCGGCAGCCGGTGGTGACGTCGGGAGGCGAGATCGTCGTCGAGACCCTCGTCCCCCACACCCTCCTGCGCGAAGGGGTCCATCGCGCGTGGCTGGTGCTCGGCCTGCTGGGAGTGCTGCTCGTGAGCCTGTCGCTGGTGGTCGCCGACCGGCTGGCGCGCTCCATCACCAGGCCGATCACCCAGCTCGCGGCCGCGGCCGAGCGACTCGCCGGCGGCGACCTGACGTCCCGGGTCGAGCCCAGTGGGCCTCTCGAGGTGCGGGAGGTCGGGGCGGCGATCAACCAGCTGGCCGGCCGCATCGGGGAGCTGCTCGCGACCGAACGGGAGTCAGCTGCCGACCTGTCGCACCGGCTGCGGACGCCGATCACCGCCCTGCGGCTGGACGTGGACGCGCTGCCCGCGGGTGTGGACCGGGACCGGCTCGGCGGCGCTGTGAACGAGCTGACCCGACAGGTCGACCGCCTCATCCGCGAAGCCCGGCGCCCGGTCCGTGAAGGCGTGGAGGCACGCAGCGACGCCCGGGCGGTCGTCACCGAGCGGGTGGCGTTCTGGCAGCCCCTGGCCGAGGATCAGGGCCGTCCGGTCACCCTGCACCTGCCCCCGCACCCATGCCTGGTCCGCACGACGCCCCAGGACCTCGAGACGGCTCTGGACGCCCTGCTCGGCAACGTCATCGCCCACACCCCGGAGGGGACCGCCCTCACCGTCGCGGTCGGGCGCGACGGGCACGACGGCGTGCTGGTCGTCGTCAGCGACGACGGGCCGGGATTCGCCGACGAGGGCGTCGTGGGCCGGGGGCAGAGCCGGGCCGGCTCCACCGGGCTGGGGCTTGACATCGCCCGGCGGACCGCCACGGCGTCCGGCGGAGACCTGCGCATCAGCAGTTCCCCCGGCGGCGGCGCGCGGGTGTCGATGCGCCTCGGACCGCCGGCAGCCGCCAGACGGGCGCCGGCCGCTGGTCCCGTGCAGCCCTAGAACGGCAGCAGCGGGTCGACGGCAATGGCCACGAACAGCAGGGTCAGGTACGTGATGGACCAGTGGAAGAGCCGCATCGCCGCGCCCTCCACCGGTGCCCCCGACCGCGTCCGGCCCAGCAGCACGTACGCCTCGCGCAGGAACGCCGCGCCGAGGACCAGAGCCGCGGCACCGTAGACGGGGGTGGTGCCCGCCACCGGCCACAGCAGCAGCGACACAGCCACCATCACCCAGCTGTAGGTCACGACCTGAACAGCCACCGCCGTCGGCTCCGCCACCACGGGGAGCATCGGCACCCCGGCCGCGGCGTAGTCCTCGCGGAAGCGCATCGACAGCGGCCAGTAGTGCGGCGGCGTCCAGAAGAAGATGATCGCGAAGAGCACGACAGGGGTCCACGACAGCGAACCGGTGACGGCGGACCATCCGATGAGCACCGGCATGCAGCCGGCGGCACCGCCCCACACGATGTTCTGCGGAGTGCGGCGCTTGAGCACCATCGTGTAGACCCCGACGTAGAAGGCGATGGCGGCCAGCGCAAGCGCGGCGGGCAGCCAGCCGGTCGTCGCCGCGAGCCACGCCACCGAGACGATCCCGAGGACGACACCGAAGAGCAAGGCCTCTCCGGGCCGGATCAGCCCGGTGGCCAGCGGGCGCCGCTGGGTGCGGTGCATCACCTGGTCGATGTCGCGGTCGACGTAGCAGTTCAGCGTGTTCGCGCTACCGGCGGCCAGCGCCCCGCCGACCAGCGTGGCCGCGACCAGCCGCCAGGGCGGGATGCCGCCCTCGGCCAGCAGCATCGTGGGGACGGTGGTCACGAGGAGCAGCTCGATGATGCGGGGTTTGGTCAGGCTAACGAATCCGGCTAGCAGCTGGCCGGGGCGGCGGGCCGGTCGGACGAATGAGGTGCCGGCGCCGCCGGCCGATGGCTGGCGTGACTCGACGGCCGTCACTGGCACCTCGTTCCCGGCTCTCGTCGTTCTTCGTTGTCGCTCGTGGGCACTCCGGTGGCGCGCCGTTTCGGGCTCGCGCACCGGGGCAGCCCCATCGTATCCGCCTGCTGAACAGGCGGCGGCGCGGCGTGCGTACACCTGGGTAGGCTCGCCACCGCCGGAACCACCAGCATCCGTCGGACAACCCGTCGAAGGAGCACTGTCGAGCCGTGAGCACCCAGTCCAAGCTCGAGTGGTCCGCCCTCGACGAGAAGGCCGTCGACACGGTGCGCGTGCTGGCCATGGACGCCGTGCAGAAGGCCGG
>JAJAYQ010000059.1 GCA_026786145.1 Spirochaetaceae bacterium
GCCTTGTACACACCGCCCGTCAAGTCATGAAAGTCGGTAACACCCGAAGCCAGTGGCCGAACCCGCAAGGGACGGAGCTGTCGAAGGTGGGATCGGTGATTAGGACTAAGTCGTAACAAGGTAGCCGTACCGGAAGGTGCGGCTGGATCACCTCCTTTCTAAGGAGCACGTGCCGTCCCGTCTGTCTACAGCGGAACACGACGGCCAGTCACACTGAGGCGAATGTTTCAGGTGGCGCTCATGGGTGGAACATTGACATTGATTCGTGGAGAACACGATTGAACGAAGTACGCCAGGTGTTGTTTACAGCATCGGGTTGGAACGGTTTGGTTGTGGAGGAAGCGGGTATGCACGCTGTTGGGTCCTGAGGGACCGGGACATGGGTACTTCGGTATGCATGGACTGTTTCTTCTGGGCCTGTTTTTGTTGGCATGACGTGCCGGCAGGAGTGGGTACCGCCCGTACTTTGAGAACTACACAGTGGACGCGAGCATCTTAAATTTGATCGGACTTCGGTCCGACAGATTACAAAGATCAACACACTCTTTGAGTGTTAGATCATTGGTCAATTTCTGTTGCGAATTTATTCGTGACATCAATCGATTCAAACTCATGTGATAACAAATTTTTAAGAGCAAACGGTGAATGCCTTGGCATGTAGAGCCGAAGAAGGACGTAGTAATCTGCGATAAGCCTCGGGGAGTTGATAAACGAACTGTGATCCGAGGATGTCCGAATGGGGAAACCCCGCCAGGCCCGTGAGGTGACCTGGTGACTCCCGCCTGAATATATAGGGCGGGTAGAGGGAACGTGGGGAAGTGAAACATCTCAGTACCCACAGGAAGAGAAAACAACAGTGATTCCGTTAGTAGTGGCGAGCGAACCCGGATGAGGCTAAACCGATCATGTGTGATAGCCGGTAGGCGTTGCATGGTCGGGGTTGCGGGACTTTTCTACTAATTCTACCGAATGGTAAGGGTTAGAGCGTTGTATAGACGAACAGGATTGAAAGCC
>JAJAYQ010000060.1 GCA_026786145.1 Spirochaetaceae bacterium
CCCCCCCCCCGGCCCGCCCCCCCGGGGGGGGGGGGGGCGGCGCGCCCCGCCGCTCGAGCGCTCGCGCTGGACTCCTTTCCCCCCGCCAGCGTCGTGGGTCCTCTCCACGACCGGCTGCTGACCGTCCTACCCCGGAGGCACGAGTGACCACCCCCGCCGAGCCCGCTCGCCTGCTGCCACCGCTGAGCCCCAACGGCTGGCTGCGGTGGGAGGTGGTGTCGCGGTTGCTGCCGCCGCCGGACCGTTCGCTGCGGGTGCTCGAGGTCGGGTGCGGCCAGGGCGGGTTCGGCGCCCGGCTGGCCCAGCGCTACGACTACGTCGGCGTCGAGCCGGACGAGACGTCGTCCTCGGTGGCGGTGCAGCGGCTGGCCGAGGCCGGGGGCGGCGGTGACGTGCGCCGCGGCGACCTGTCGGTGCTGCGGCCCGACGAGACGTTCGACCTGGTCTGCGCGTTCGAGGTCATCGAGCACATCGAGGACGACCACGACGCGATGCGGTCGTGGGCCGAGCGGGTCGTGCCGGGTGGGTCGGTGCTGCTCTCGACCCCGGCGTGGCAGAAGCGCTTCGGCGCCGCCGACGAGATGGTCGGGCACTTCCGTCGTTACGACCCGCCGGTGCTGCGCGACCTGCTCACCGGCGCCGGGCTGGTCGACGTCGAGCTCGTGCACTTCGGCGCACCGCTGGGCTACCTGCTCGAGGCCGGGCGCAACGCCGTCGGACGCCGCCGACTGGCCTCGGCTGTGTTCGCATCGGGGCCGTCCGCGTCCAAGGCCGCCCGCTCGGATGCCAGCGGACGCACGTTGCAACCCTCGACCTCGTGGTCGGCCACCGCGGCCCGGCTGGGCACCGTGCCGTTCCGGGCCGTGCAGCGCGCCTTCCCCCATACCGGCCCCGGCCTGGTCGCCCGCGCCCGCAAGCCCTGACCCACCTACCTTTCGTGATCGTGAGGGGCAGCCGGCCCGTTTCAGGCCGTCTCGTCCTCACGATCAAGGGAGTCGCGGGCCTGGGGGGCGCGCAGGGCGCCGGCGGCGAGGGCGAGCAGGCCGTCGGTGAGCATCAGGACACCGCGGGAGGTCAGCGCCACCGCGGTCGCCTCCGGTGTCGTCAGCAGCCCGGCGAGCAGCACCACGACGACCGCCTCGCGCACGCCCGCACCGGCCGGCAGCACCACCAGCAGCGGTCCGATCGAGAACGCCACGGCGAACCCGCCGATCGCCACCGGCAGCGCCCGCAACGGGTCCGCACCGAGACCTACCGCCAGCAACCAGACGTGCCCGCCGTAGACGACCCAGAACGCCAGCGTCCACAGCACCGCCCGCACGATGTCGCGCCCGGCCAGCGGAGCGTCAAGTGGTGGCCGCCGGACCATCCGCAGCCCACGGGACAGCAGCCGGTTCAGGACCGACGGGACGAGCAGCGAGAGCAGGACCGGGAGCACCAGCAGACCGAGCAGCACGCCTCGGCCCTCGGCGCGGAGCAGGGCAGGCAGCGCGACCAGTCCCACGAGCAGCCCGACCAGGACGGACAGCCCAAGGGTCAGCAGGAACGCCAGCCCCATCCGCTGCCGGGGGATGCCCAGCTCGCGGCCCATCCGCATCTGTGCGACCACCGGCCAGACCGAGCCGGGGAGGTACTTCCCGAGCTGGGAGACGAAGAACAACCGGGCGGCAGGTCGCCGCGCGACGGGGGAACCCAGTGCCGACAGCGTCCCCCGCCACAGCTCGAAGCTCATCCAGACACCGGCCAGTGCCAGGGCCAGCGACCCGAGCAGCACCTCCGGGTCCTGGTCGCCGAGGCGGTCGACGATCTCGGCCCACAGCCCCGACAGGGCCCAGCCGAACGCGACGACCATCACCACCACGAGCAGGGCCGACACCAGTGCCCGACGCCACGACGTACGACGGGGGGTGCCGATGTTGCTGATGTCGCTAGACCTCTGAGCGGGACCGGACGATGAGGTCCGCGAGCAGCGCGAGCGCCGCGACGAGCATGCCGGTGACGAAGATGAGCACCGTGTTGGTCGCGAAGCGCACCGGGTGCACGATCATGTCGTAGCCACCCTTGGCGACACCGATGACGAGCAGCCACAGGGCGAGCGGCATCAGGACCTTGAGCGGGTTGAAGTACATCACCATCCGCAGCACCTGCAGGATGTAGCGGTAGGCGTCCTTGGTGAAGTGGAACTTCGAGACACCCGAGCGCTTGGCGTAGGAGATCGGCACGTAGCGGATGTCGTGCTGGTTGGACAGGAACGCCAGCGTGATCGTCGTGACGCAGGAGAAGCCGGGCGGCAGCAGCCGCAGGTACGGCAGCGACACCGAGCGGCGGAAGGCGCGCAGACCGGAGTTCAGGTCGGGGATGGACGAGTTCGACAGCCGCTCCGCGATCTTGCGGATGGCCCACTTCGCGGGGACCCGCAGGAACTTGTGGCTGCCCTCCTCGCTGGTGCGGGCGCCGACGACCTGGTCGTACGTCGGGTCGTCGAGGAGCATGGTGACCAGCTCGGGGATGCGCTCGTTCGGGTAGGTCATGTCCGCGTCGGTCCACACCACGATCTCGCCGCGGGCGTCGAGGGTGCCGATCCGCCGGGCGGTCCCTGAGCCGCCGTTGCGGCGGAACGGCATGAGGCGCATCTGCGGGAAGCGCGGCAGCGCATCCACAAGCAGCGCCAACGTGTCGTCGGTGGACGCGTCGTCGATGGCGAGCAGCTCGTAGCTGTGCTGCGAGGCGTCCATCGCGGCGCAGATGCGCTCGACCTCCTCGATGACGTGCTCGCGCTCGTTGAAGCAGGGCAGCACGATCGTCACCAGGGGGGCGGCGAGGGACGGGGCATCGGGATGCTCGACGGGGTCGTGGCTCATGACGCCGGTCACCCTACCGGCGGCGTCCCGGAGTCGGTGGGCCTACGGGTAGTAGCCGACGACGTCGCCGACGAGATGCGTGGACCCGGACCCGTTGGTGATGCGCACCCGGTTCTTCGCCCCGATGCGCAGGACGACGAGGTTGGCGGTGGGGCGGTACGCCGGCACGCTCAGGTCGGGGAACGCCGGCCGCCTGCTGCCGTTGGGCCAGGCCGTCACGAAGGTGGGACGCGTCGCGTAGATGGCGGTGAGGTTGATCACGACGGCCCGGGCGCTGCCGGGGACCGGCCGTCCCTTGCCGGCGACCTGCACCGAGATGACCCGGCCGGCACCGAGGGACCCGCGCGCGACGCCGATGCCCTTGGTCGTGTCGAGGACCCGGGTCGCTGCCTTGGACTGGAAGAGCCGCCCGCCGGTCACCTCGGCGGGTGCCCACCAGCCGACCACGTCGACCACGACGTGGGTGGCGGCGTCGCGCGCCGAGATCTTGAACGTGCCGTTCTCCAGCCGGGCGACCGCCCGGTTCTTCACGGTGGCGCCAGGAGCGAAGCGGACCGTCGCGCTCTCGCGGGCGCTCTCCAGCGACTGCACCGTCAGCGAACCGGTGCCCTGGCCGCCCTGTGCCGTGACGTTGAGCAGCGCGCCGGTCATCGCGGTGGCCGGGATCCCCGAGAGGTTCGGCATCGCGACGGTGCGCTCGGCGCCGGCCGCCAGCGGTCCGGCCGGGTCGAGTCTCGAGTCGTAGAGCCGAAGCGTCTTGGTCGGCCGGAAGACCTGGCCGCCGACGACCGGGTAGTAGCCGACGACGTGCACCGCGAGCTCGGTCGTCCCGGCGCTGTTGACGAGGCTCACGACGCCGTCGCCGCCGAGCGCGGTAACGGCCAGGGCGGACGCGCCGATCCCGGCCGGCACGTTGAGCGCCACCGACGCCGGCTTGGCGGTACCGGCGGGCCAGACCGACACGGTGGTCGCCGCGCTCGCGCAGGTGGCCGAGACGTTCAGGGCCACCGCGCCGATCCCCTCGGCGGGGACCTTCCCGACGCCGGGGACGCGCAGGTCGAGACGCTGTCCGGGACCGACCGGAAAGTTCCCGTCGGCGCGGGTGTCGTAGAGGCGGATCGGGTCGACCGGGACGAACCCCGTCCGCCCCGGCGAGGCCGCCGCCCCGACCGTTGGCGGCTTGGTGCGCACCGGGTTCACCGAGACCGTTCCGCGCCAGGTGTGCGTGCTGGCTGAGGAGTCGGCTCCGACCAGGCTCAGGTCGTACGCCCCCGGTCTGACCTCGGACCCGGCCTCGTCGCGCAGGTCCCAGCCGGCGGCCACACCGACGGCGGGGGACGCGGTGCCGGTCAGCGTGCGCACCAGCGCCCCGCCGCAGAGCTCGCGCACCTCGAGCCGCCAGCTCTGGTCGGTGTTCACCCGCGCTGTGGTCGTGATCGACGCCCCGGTGCCGTAGGCCGCCACGGCCGAGGACGGTCGCGGGTCGAACATCGTCGTGCCGAGGTAGGACGTGGTCAGGGCGCGGATCGTGCCCAGCTGCGCGTAGAGGTTGCTGCCCGGGCACGACGTCGCGCCGGCGTCACGGTGGGCCGCGACGTTGTTGAACGTGACCTTCTGCCCCGCCGGGTAGCGCGACGTCCCGCCACCCTCCGAGGTGAGCAGCGCCGTGCCGGCGGGGTCGCGGAAGCTCATCGCGAGCTTCCACGCCATCACCCGGGCGATCGCGTCGACCATCTCCGGGGTGGCGGGCGCCTTGTCGTAGTTGCCGATCGCGGAGACGGCGAACGTGTCGACATTGAACCCACCGGTGTGAGCCCCGACCACCGCGCGGTCCATCCCGCCGTAGCGCCCCTCCCACAGCCGGCCGAAGCGGTCGACGAGGAAGTTGTAGCCGACGTCGGACCAGCCGTTCCCCTTGACGTGGTAGGCGTAGATCGCCCGCAGGATCTTGGGGACCTCGGCCTCGGAGTAGTTGTTGGTGCCGGCCGTGTGGTGCACGAACCCAGCCTTGACCGTGGTGTTGTAGCGCGGTGCGGTGCCGCGCAACCTCTCGTCGGCGCCCCAGTCGGCGCGGGTGAAGATGGCCGGTGCGCCCGCAGCAGCGGCCGCGCTCTGCATGGCCCGTCCGGAGCCGGGATGGGCGTCAGCCGGTGAGCTCCCCGGGTCGATCAGGTCCACCCGCAGCCCGCGCGGGAGCGTTCCGGCGCGGACGTCGACGCGGACCTGGTAGCCGTCCGACGCCCCGACCCACAACGGCTCGGTGCCCGGTCGCGCCGTCTTTGCCTCGGCGGCCCGGGGGGTGGGCGCGATGTCCAGCGGCATCCAGCCGGTCCAGCCGCCGTCGTCGTGAGTGCGCACAATCACCGTCAACCGCGGCGCGGGAGTGCTCTGGCGCGAGGGCTGCCACGTCACGCCGAGCAGGTCGAAGGAGTCGAGGCCGGTGCGCGAGACCAGCACCTCGGGGCGGCCGGCGGCCCTGCCCTTCTCGGTGGCGGGCGTGGCGGAACGGGCCTGCGTCGAGGAGAGCAGGCTCCGGCGGACCGAGGTCCGGCCGACCGCCGACAGGTCGACCCCGGACAGTGGCTGCGAGCGCACCTCCGGCGTCACGGGCCGCGGCGCCGCCTGGGGCAGGCTCACGACCGGCACCACGCCGGCCAGCGGCACGAGGACGCTGAGGAGGAGGGCGGAGGGGGCCTTGCGCATGGGAATGAGGAACCTTCTCTGTGACGTGTGGGGCTGGTGGGACAGTAGTGAGGCACCCAGTCTGCCGTGGATCGACCTGACAGCCCCATGTCTTGACCGCCTCGGCGGGTCCGGGCCGCGATCTTTGCCTTCCCGTGACCGCGCGGGGGCTCTAGCCTGCCGCGGTGACGACCCCCTCCCGCCTTCTCGCCACCGCGCTCGCCACGGACCCGTCCCGCCCGCTGCTCACCTACTACGACGACGCGACCGGCGAACGCACCGAGCTCTCGGTGGCCACGTTCGCCAACTGGGTCGCGAAGACCGCCAACCTGCTGCGCGACGACCTGGACCTGCAGGGCGGCGCCCGGGTCGAGGTGGACCTGCCCCTGCACTGGCAGGCAGCGGTCTGGCTGCAGGCCTGCTGGGCGCTGGGCCTGGTCGTGGTGCTTCCGTCCGGGACGGCGACGCAGCCGGTCGACCTGGCCGTGGTGACCCACGACCGCGCGGAGAGCCACGCCGCCGAGGTGGTCTCTCTGGGGCTCGGCCCGATGGGGCTGGCCCGACCGGGGTCCTTCCCGGCGTACGACGGGGCGCTGGACTACGACCGCGAGGTGCACGGCCACGGGGACCTCTTCACCCCCTCGGTCGAGCCACGCGGGAAGGATCCGGCCCTCGTCGCACCAGGAGCGACGCTGACCGGGGCTGCACTGGCGGACGCCGCGGCGGCCGCCGCCCCGCTGCCACGGCACCCATCAGGTGGCCGGGTGCTCGTGACGACGGCCCTCACCACCCCGGCCGCGGTCGTGGGCGGGCTGCTCGTGCCACTGGCCACCGGAGTCACAGGAGTCCTGTGTCGTCACCTGGACCCCGCGCGCCTGCCCGGCCGGGTCGTCCAGGAGAACCTCGTGGTGGTTCTTGACGACGACGCCGCGAGCAGCGGCACGGTCCCCGATTGGGGCTCGTTGCAGCGGTGATGACCTAGGATGGTCGGTCAACCCATCGACGAAGGCGGCTAACTGCGTGCAGAGCACTGCTGCACGGCGCCATGCGCCGCGTGCCCGCCATGCGGCCCGCACGCGCCCGCTCAAGCGCATCCTGAGCGCTCTGCTCGTCATCTTCGCGGTCCTGCTCGCGACGGCCACGACAACCGCGTTCGTCGCCTACTACCGGCTCAACGGGAACATCACCGCGCAGGACCTCGAGCGCGTGCTCGGCGACGACCGACCGGCCAAGGTCGCCGAGAAGGCCGCGGACCGCGAGGCGCAGAACATCCTGCTGATGGGGTCGGACAAGCGGAAGGCCGGCATCGGGTCCGCCGTCGAGGGGGAGCGCTCCGACACCACGATCCTGCTGCACGTCGCCGCCGACCGGTCGAGTGCGGTGATGGTGAGCATCCCCCGCGACTCCATCGTCGACATCCCGGAGTGCATGCGCGAGGACGGCACCACCGTCCCGGCGCGGCCGTCGGAGATGTTCAACGCCGCGTTCTCCGAGGGCGGGGCAGCCTGCACCATCCGTACCGTCGAGTCGATCACCGACATCCGCATCGACCACCATGTCGTCGTCGACTTCTCGGGCTTCAAGGACATGGTCAACGCCCTGGGGGGCGTGCCGGTGTGCGTGCCCTACGCGGTGACGGACTCCAAGTCCCACCTCAACCTCGAGGCCGGCACCCAGACCGTCAAGGGCCAGCAGGCCCTTGCGTATGTCCGCACGCGCAACGCCCTCGGCAACGGCAGCGACCTCTCGCGCATCGACCGGCAGCAGGCGTTCCTGGGGTCGATGGTCAGCAAGGTGCGCAGCACCGGCCTGCTGCTGCGCCCCGACCGGCTCTACAACTTCCTCGCCGCCGCGACCAACTCCCTCACGACTGATCCGGGCCTGGCCAACCTCAACGCTCTGCGCAAGCTGGCCCAGGACGTCAAGGGCATCGACACCAAGGACGTCACGTTCGTCACCGTCCCCAACGAGCCCTACCCGGCCGACCCGAACCGCGTGCAGCTCAAGCCGTCGGCCGAGGCGCTGTGGACCGCGTTGCGGTTCGACCAGCCGCTGCCCGGCAAGGAGAAGAAGCCGTCGGCCACGGCGTCGGCGAGGACGGGGCCACCGCTGCTCACTGCTCCTGAAGCCATCAGCGTCCAGGTCCTCAACGGGTCCGGGGTAATCGGCGAGGCCAGCCGTGTCGCCCGAGAGCTGACCGCCGCCGGGTTCAACGTCGTCGGTGTCGGCGACGCGACCGCCGTGCCACCCGGCGGTATTGCGACGACGACGGTGAGCCATGACCCGGCGTACGACGAGTCGGGGCGCACGCTGGGAGCGGCCGTCGCCGGCTCGACGGTCACCGAGGACGTCTCGCTGGGCAGCACCCTGGTGGTCGTCGTGGGGGCCGACTCCCCCGCGGTCGTCCCGGTCGAGGTGCTCGGCTCCACGGCCAGCCCGCAGGCGGAGGAGACGCTGTCCACCCGCTCGGCAGACGACGACATCTGCGCGTGAGCGCCAACACGATGGCCGGCGGGGCCGACAAGGGCGGCAAAGTTCTTGCAACCGCCGCTGAGGCGGTCGCGGACATCCCCGACGGTGCCTCGCTCGCCGTGGGAGGCTTCGGTCTCTGCGGGGTGCCCCAGGCGCTCATCACCGCCCTGCACGAGGCCGGGACCACGGGACTGCACGTCGTGTCCAACAACTGCGGCGTCGACGAGTGGGGCCTGGGCGTGCTCCTCGCCGACCATCGGATCGCCCGGATGATCTCCTCCTACGTCGGGGAGAACAAGGAGTTCGCCCGGCAGTTCCTCTCCGGCGAGCTCGAGGTGGAGCTGACGCCCCAGGGCACGCTCGCCGAGCGGCTGCGGTCCGGCGGCGCCGGCATCCCCGCGTTCTTCACCGCCACCGGTGTGGGCACCCAGGTGGCCGAGGGCGGGCTGCCGTGGCGGTACGCCCCGGACGGCAGCGTCGCGGTCGCCTCCGCGCCCAAGGAGACCCGCGAGCTCGACCTCGGCGGCCAGCGACGGACGTACGTGCTCGAGGAGTCGATCGTTACCGACTTCGCCCTGGTCCACGCCTGGAAGGGCGACCGGTCGGGCAACCTCGTGTTCCGGGAGAGTGCCCGCAACTTCAACCCGCTGTGCGCGACCGCCGGTCGGGTCACGATCGCGCAGGTCGAGAACCTCCTCGAGATCGGCGAGATCCGGCCCGAGGACGTCCACACGCCGGGCGTGTTCGTGCAGCGCGTCGTGGACGTGGGCCCTGACGTGGAGAAGCGCATCGAGAAGAGAACCGTGCGACAGCGCGAATCAGACGTTGTGCGTCCTCGTCCTGTGGACGGGGCCTGACGATGGCGCTGACCCGGGAGCAGATGGCCGCCCGAGCCGCCCGCGAGCTCGAGGACGGGCAGTACGTCAACCTCGGCATCGGGCTCCCGACGCTGGTCCCCAACTACCTGCCCGAGGGCGTTCGCGTCACGCTGCAGAGCGAGAACGGGATCCTCGGCGTCGGTCCCTACCCCTATGACGGTGAGGAGGATCCCGACCTCATCAACGCCGGCAAGGAGACAGTCACCCTGTTGCCCGGCGCCTCGTTCTTCGACTCGGCCACCTCGTTCGGGATGATCCGCGGCGGGCACATCGACGCTGCGATCCTCGGCGCCATGCAGGTCTCGGAGGCGGGTGACCTGGCCAACTGGATGATCCCCGGGAAGATGGTCAAGGGCATGGGCGGCGCCATGGACCTGGTGCACGGCGCGAAGCGCGTGGTCGTCGTCATGGAGCACGTCGCCAAGGACGGCACGCACAAGATCGTGACGGAGTGCTCGCTGCCCTTCACCGGCCGCGGCGTGGTCGACCGGATCATCACCGACCTGGCCGTGATTGACGTCATTGCCGTCACCGCCGGTGCCACTCGTGGCCTGGTACTCCGCGAGCTCGCTCCCGGGGTCACCGTCGACGACGTGCGCGCCGCCACCGGACCTGATCTGGCGGTGCCAGCCGAGCCGGTCCCCATGATGTGTTGACCGGGTGAGCATTCGGCGCGTCCCCACCTGGGTGCTCGGCCTCGGGCTCGTCCTGCTGCATCTCGCGGTGACGTTCCAGGTGCGGCCCCACCCCCGGTGGAACGACGGCATCTTCGTGCTCAACGACGCGGCCAGCTTCCCCGACGTCACCCGCGAGCTCGACCACCACGCGCTGCGGCTCGGGAACCTGCTGCCGGTGCGCGCCTTCCTCGAGCTCTTCGGGTACGGCCAGGTCGCCTACTACGCCTGGCCCTTCGTCACCGGCGTCCTGCTGGTCGTCGCTGTCTTCTTCCTCGGCACGGTGCTCTTCGGCCGGTGGACCGCAGCAGCCGCGACCGTTCTCCTGGTCTTCCACCCCGTGCTGGTCGACACCGTGATCCGCCCCGGCCGCGAGCGGATGACCAGCTGGCAGCTGCTGCCGGACATCCCGTCCACCGCGTTCTTCACCCTCGGCCTCGCGCTGCTGATCGGCGGCGCGCTGCGCAGACGGGACAGCGACGGGACGGGGCGTGCCGGTGACGGAGCCGCGCCGTGGTGGTTCCTGCTCGCCGGGTTCTGCTTCGGCTGGGCCTACCTCGTCCGCGAGCTCACGGTCTTCGTCTACCCGGTGATCATCGGCGTGCTGCTCGGCTGGCGGCTGCCGCTGAAGCGGTGGGTACAGGTCGCGCTGCCCATGCTCGGCAGCCTGGCCCTCGAGCTCGTCGTCAACGCCTGGGCCCACGGCGACGCACTCATCCGCCTCAAGGTGGGCAGCGAGCACGGCAGCGCCATCGCCGACCTCACCCGCACCGATGCGCTGCTGCGCTTCCCTCGCGCCGTCATCGCCTACCCGCAGACGTTGGTCGTGCTCGCCACCGTCGTCCTGATGGTCCTCGGCGCCGTGCTGCTGCGGCGTCATCCCGGGGGAAGGGGCAGCGTGCTGATGCTGGCGTGGTTCGTCTCGATGTGGTTGCCGCTCACGCTCGTCTCGGGTCTGATCGACCCGGGCTTCATCCGGATCAACGCATCGCTGATGCGCTACTGGGTGCCGGTGCTGCCGGCGCTGTGCCTGGGTGCGGCGGCGGCCGTCGCCGGTGGGCTCGAGGTGCTCCGCCGACGGCTGCCCGAGCGGTCGCGTCCCCTGGGCAGGGCGGTGACGGCCGGCGTGGTCGCCGTGGGCCTCGCGGTGTGGTGCCTGCCGTCGCTCGACGACATCGCACGCAACCCGCGTGACGCCGCGTGGAGCTCGATGCGCGCGTACCTGTCCGCGCACGACCGGCAGATCGACACGATCGTCACCGACGACCGGGACGCACTCGTGCTGGGCATCTACTCGCGGGCGCCGGCGGGTGGGCGGCTCGTCGTGGACGCCACCGTCGAGAAGACCGGCCATGCTCTCGCCGAGCCGCCGCCGTCCGACGGCGACCGGGGGACGTACCTCCTCTGGACCCCCGGCCTGTCCCGGAAAGAACCCACCGCCGAACAGGGATGGACGCCCGTCGTCAGGGAGCGCCAGCTGCGCCTCTACGCCCCCGTCGGCTGACCAGGACATCGGCGACACGACGGGTACACGTCGTGTTCACGCGACCG
>JAJAYQ010000061.1 GCA_026786145.1 Spirochaetaceae bacterium
CAAGGTCGGCAAGACCCCGTCCGAGGCGGCTCGCCTGACGCGCGAGCTCATGCAGCGCTGACGCCGGCTGGCGGTGCGGTGCCTACTCGACGGCGCGGTCGAGCGCGGTCTGCAGCCGCTCGGCATCCCACGCCCAGTACTCTCCGGCGTCGAGCATCGGGTTGCCTGACCCCTGCCACTCCAGCACGACGACGACGTTCGCCCGGTGAGCGGTCGCGACCTCGTAGTAGTTCGGCTCGGACGCGAGCTCGGGGACGAAGTACCTCGAGTGCTGCACGGCTCCGTCGAGGCCGGGGACGATCACCGACTCGCGGGTGGTCAGCGTGCCCTCGCTCGGGTCGACCGTGGCGGGGCAGGCCGCCACCAGGTCGGCGTACGCCCACTTGAGCGCCGCCTGCTCGGCGCTCCCGGCGTCGTCGAAGCGCAGCACGTACTCGCGGATCTCTGCCTCGCTGCCGTCCTGGTAGTAGCGCGTGGACCAGATCTGCGCGGCCTCCCAGCCGCCGGGTCGCGTGGCGCACTGCTCCGGCAGGATGTCCGGCTCCTGGCCGGCGTCGATGAACGGTCCAGCCTGGTCATAGCCGCCGAACCCGGTGAGGTCCTCGACCAGCAGGAACGGCTCGGGGGCGACGGACTGCTGGGTGGGGGTCGGTGTCGGGGTGGCAGGGATCTCGGTTGCTCGGCGGTCACCGTCGATGCCGCCAAGGATCCCCGCTGCACCGGCGACAAGAGCCACCACGGCGAGGGCGCCGCCGACCGCCTGGTTGCGGGTTCGCCGGTCGCCGCGGCGACGCACGCCGCGCGAGTCGGCCAGCGGCGTGCGCTCGACATCGCTCCGCAGTGCGGAAAGCGTCAGCGTCACAGGGTCGTGGGTGTCAGGCATTCGGGCTCACCTCCGCGAGCGTCGTGTCCGCGAGCAGGTCGGCGAGGGCGGCACGGCCACGCGACAGCCGCGCCTTGACCGTGCCCTCGGGAGAGCCGGTCTCGTGGGCAACCTCGGCGACCGACAGCCCGCCCAGGTGGTGCAGGACGACGGCTCGTCGCTGCGCCTCCGGAATCGCCTTGAGCGCCGCGACGAGCGCGACGTTGTCGATGCCGGGTTCGGGAGTGTTCTCGGGCGGGCCGTGGCGCAGCATCGCGGTCACGCCGTTCTTGGTCTTGCGCCACCGGCTGGCAGCCAGCCGCCAGGCGACAGTGCGGACCCAGGCTTCCGGGTCGTCGTACGTCGAGACGCTGGACCATCGCTGCCACGCCCGGGCGTACGCCTCCTGCACCAGCTCCTGCGCATCGGCGAGGTTGCCGGTCATGGCGTACATCTGGTGCAGCACACGCCGGTTGGTGCCCAGGTAGAACGAGTCGAAGGTCGCAGCCTTCGCGTCGCCGTCCGTCCCGGTCACGGTGCCCTCCACTCCCCACGGTTCTGCTGCCGGCCAGGCGTACCTCTCAGAGACAAGGACTCGCCACCACCGTGCCAGGTTGCACACCCGCCCCACCTTCGTCGAGCGCTCCCAACACGCCGGGGCCGGGGCCTCCGGGTACGGCGTGTCGGCAGCGCTCGGGATGGTCCACAGGGTGCGGCCGGGGGGACGGTGTCCACAGGCACCCGGGTGGGCACGCTGAGCGGCCCCCCGTGGCACGAGGCTCGGGCGGGTGGCCAGGTCTCTGGGTCCCCTGGCTCCCGAGGCCGTCTGCGGGGCCATCCCGACTCGTGACCTCCTCGAGGCGGGCGTCGGTCGACGCGAGCTTGCCGGACCGTTGTGGCAGCGACTCGGGCACGGGGTCAGGGGCTGGTACGACCTCGACGCCCTCGACCCGGACGTCCGGATCCAGGTGACGGTCGCCCAGCAGCCCCCAGGGACCGTCATCGGCGGCTGGGCCGCGCTCCACCACCAGGGCGTGCCGATGATGGACGGCCGCACCGGGCCGGGTGGCCAGCAGCTCCAGCCGATGCTGGTCCATGTCGGCGAGCGTGGCCGGAGTCGGCCGAGCACCCTGCTGGACGTCGACCGGGGGCGACTGGTCGGGACGGACGTCGTTGAGCAGAACGGTGTCCTGGTGACGACTCCGACTGCCGCGTGTGTCGCGATCGCGCGGCGCTACGGCGCCGAGGAGGGCCTCGTCGCAGCGGATGCGGGCGCCAGAGCCGGGCTGACGTCCAGGGCGGCTCTGCAGGAGTACGTCGCGAGCCGGCGCCGAGCCCGCAGCATCAACCGGGCGAGGCTGATGGCCGAGCTGGTCGACGGGCGCAGCGCATCGCCGCCCGAGAGCCGGTTCCGTTACGTGTGGGTCGTCGTGGCGGGGTTGGCCGTCCCGCTGGTCAACGCATCCGTCGTTGCCGCGTTCGGTGTGGTGGTCGGGAAGCCGGACCTGCTCGACCTGGAGGCGGCCACCGTCGGGGAGTACGACGGGGAGCAGCACCGCGCCCTCGACCACCACACGGCGGACAACGCCCGGGAGGAAGCCTTCGAGGGCATGGGCCTGATCGTGAGCCGGGCGACGTCCCTGGACCTCTGGCCGGGAAGGGACCAGCTCGTCCAGCGCCTGCTCAGAGCGAACGCCAGGGGGCTGGCCCGGGACCGGAGCCGCGACCGATGGGGATGGCGGCCCTGACCCAACTCCTGCCGAGCGCTCCCGACACGCCGATGCGCTACCACCGTAATGCGGCGTGTTGGCAGCGCTCGGCGGGTCGGGGGGAGGGGAGGATGGGGGCGATGACCGAGCTCCTGTCCCGTCCGCCGGGCCCGCGCGGACCGCGCCGCCCGCCGCCGGGACCCCCGGCCCGACCGATCTCCGTCACGGTCGCCGGGGTGGTGGCCGCCCTGCAGGCGGCGGGCCTCGGCGTGCTGGCCGTCATGGTGGTCGTCCTCGTCGGCTGGGCGACGGCTGCCGACAGCGCCGCCAGCGCCCTGACCGCGGTCACCGGCGGGCTGCAGGTCTGGCTCGTCTCCCACCACACCCGGCTGCTCGTGCCCGGCGGCGAGTTCTCCCTGACGCCGCTGGCGCTGAGCGCCCTGCCGCTGGTGCTGCTGCACTCGGCGACGCTGCGGGCCGGGCGCCTCGCGCAGGTGAGAGGCCGCCGCGGGGTGGTCGCACTGACCTCGGCGGTCACCGCGGCGTACGCCGTGCTGGCGACCGGCGTGGCCCTGCTCGCCCGCACCGACGCCGTTGCTCCGGTACCGTCCAGCGCCTTCCTCGGGGCTGCTGCGTTCGCCGCTGTGGCCGCCGGCTCTGCAGCGGTTCGTGCGACCGGGCGCTGGCTGGTCCTCTGGCACCGGGTGCCCCTCGTCCTGCGTACCGCGTTGCCGGCAGCCGCAGCCGCGCTCTCGCTGCTGCTCGGTTCGGGTGCCTTGCTCGTCGCGCTGATGCTCACCCGGCACGACGGGCAGGCGGCGCGTCTGGTCGACGGTCTGGACCCCGGTGCCGGTGGGACGCTGCTGCTCCTGCTCGGCTCCCTGCTCTACGTCCCGAACGCCGTCGTGTGGGGGACGGCCTTCGTCGCCGGACCCGGGTTCGCTGTGGGTGAGGGGACGTCGGTGACTGCGGCCGGTGCCGACCTCGGCGCCGTCCCGGCCTTCCCGCTGCTCGCGGCGTTGCCCAACGGGGACGGTGCAGGCGCCGGCCTGCTCGCTCTGGTCGCCCCGTTGCTCGCCGGTGTCCTCGCCGCCCTGCTGCTCCGGCGCAGCGGCTCGGTCGCGGTTGCCCCTGCTGCGACCGGCACCATGTCGACCGGCACCATGTCGACCGGCACCATGTCGACCGGCACCATGTCGACCGGCACCATGTCGACCGGCACCATGTCGACCGGCACCGTCCGTCCGGTGCTGGAGACCTGCGGCCTGGTCGGTGCTCTGGTCGGGCTGGCGACCGGCGCACTCGCCCTGCTGTCCGCCGGCTCGGCCGGCCCTGGCCGGATGGCCGACGTCGGTCCCGACTGGTGGGCGGTGGCCCTGGCTTCGAGCATGGAGGTCGCGACGGCGGCTACCGTGACCCTTCTCCTCCTGCAGCACCACCGCCGTGCCCGCTGACCTGCCCGCCCCACGACCGGCGCCGCTATCGTCAGCGGCGTGACCGGACCTGAGCAGCACGGTGCGCCCAAGCGGATCGTGTTGCTGGCCTCGGGGAGCGGTTCGACCCTGCAGGCCCTGCTCGACGCGGCCGCGGACCCGGCGTACGGCGTGGTCATTGCCGCGGTCGGCAGCGACCGGCCGACAGCCGGTGCCATCGACCGGGCCCGTGCCGCCGGGGTCCCCACCTTCGTCGCTCCTGTCGGCTCGGACCGCGACGCCTGGGACGTGGGCCTGGCCGACCGCGTCGACTCGTACGCGCCGGACCTGGTCGTGTCCGCGGGTTTCATGCGGCTGGCCGGCCCGGCGTTCCTCGCGCGGTTCGCGGGCCGCTTCCTGAACAGCCACCCCGCCCTGCTGCCGTCCTTCCCCGGCATGCACGGTGTTCGCGACGCCCTCGAGTACGGCGTGCGGCTGGCCGGCTGCACGCTCTTCGTCGTCGACGGGGGAGTCGACACCGGACCGGTCATCGCCCAGGTCGGGGTGCCGGTCCTCGACGACGACGACGAGTCGACGTTGCACGAGCGCATCAAGGACGCGGAGCGGGCGATGCTCGTCGACACCGTGGGGCGCATGCTCCGCGAGGGCTACCGAGTCACCGGCAGGAAGGTCACCGTCCCGTGAGCGACGACGATGCACCCAACGCACCCGATGCACCCGATGCACCCGATGCACAGTCCACCGTGCGCAGGGCTCTGGTGAGCGTCTACGACAAGACCGGCCTCGAGGAGCTGGCCCGCGGGCTGCACGACGCGGGTGTGGTCATCGTGTCGACCGGGTCCACCGCGGCGCGCATCGCCGCTGCCGGCGTGCCGGTCACGCCCGTCGAGGAGGTGACGTCCTTCCCGGAGTGCCTCGACGGCCGGGTGAAGACCCTGCACCCTGCCGTGCACGCCGGAATCCTCGCCGACCGCCGACTCGAGTCGCACCGGACCCGGCTCGACGAGCTGGGTATCGAGCCGTTCGACCTCGTGGTGGTCAACCTCTACCCCTTCGCGGCCACCGTCGCCTCGGGGGCGACCCCGGACGAGTGCGTCGAGCAGATCGACATCGGCGGTCCGGCGATGCTGCGCTCTGCGGCCAAGAACCACCCGTCGGTCGCGGTCGTCGTGGACCCCGCCGGCTACGCCGACGCGCTCGCCGCCGTGCGGGCCGGGGGCTTCACGTTGGAGCAGCGACGGCGGCTCGCCGCGGCGGCGTTCGCGCACACCGCGGCGTACGACGTGGCGGTGGCGTCCTGGTTCGCGACGAAGCTGACTCCCGACCCTGACGGCTGGCCGGCAGTTCTCGGCGCCGTGCTGCACCGGGACCGGGTGCTGCGCTATGGCGAGAACCCGCATCAGTTGGGTGCGCTCTACCGCGACCCGTCGACGCCTGCCGGGCTCGCGGGCGCCGCACAGCTGCACGGCAAGGAGATGAGCTTCAACAACTACGTCGACACCGATGCGGCGCTACGTGCGGCTTACGACCACGACCAGCCGTGCGTCGCGATCGTCAAGCACGCCAACCCCTGTGGCATCGCCGTCGTCCTCGGGGAGGACGCCGATGCTTCTGAGTCCGTGGCCACAGCGCACCGCAAGGCTCACGCCTGCGACCCGGTCTCGGCGTTCGGCGGCGTCGTCGCGACCAACCGGACCGTGACCGTCGAGATGGCTGAGCAGGTCGCCGAGGTGTTCACCGAGGTGGTCGCCGCCCCGGCGTACGCCGATGGCGCTCTCGAGGTGCTTGCCCGCAAGAAGGCGGTCCGGGTCCTGCGCGTGGAGGACGGCTACTGCCACTCCGAGCCGGAGGTGCGGCTGATCTGCGGGGGCTTCCTGGCCCAAGGTCCCGACACCGTCGCCGAGGCGGGCGACCGGCCGTCGGGGTGGACGCTGGCGGCGGGACCGGTCGCCGATGCCTCCACGCTGGCCGACCTGGAGTTCGCCTGGCGGGCCTGCCGTTCGGTGCGCTCCAACGCGATCCTGCTCGCCGCCGACGGGGCGACGGTCGGAGTCGGGATGGGGCAGGTCAACCGGGTGGACTCGGCCCGGCTCGCCGTTCTCCGGGCGGGGGACCGCGCCAAGGGCTCGGTGGCCGCCTCAGACGCCTTCTTCCCCTTCGCCGACGGGCTGCAGGTCCTGGTCGACGCAGGCGTGCGTGCCGTCGTTCAGCCAGGCGGCTCGATCCGGGACGAGGAGGTGCTGGCCGCGGCCGAGGCGTCGGGCGTGACGGTCTACCTGACCGGCGTGCGGCACTTCGCGCACTGACGCCGCCTGTCGGTTGTCCTTCGACGCGGAGCGTCTGTGGGTAAAGACGAGGTCAAGGCATCTGGGTGACCCTGTTCACCCGGTCCGGCGATGCCGATGCACCACAGGTGGTGCTCTTCGAGGTCTCCGGCTCAGCGTTGACCGTCCTCGCGCGTCGCCTCTCGGCAGCGATCGCGGTGTTCGGCAGCGCGGTCCTCTTCCTGTGGCTTGCGGCGCCTGGCGTCATCGCAGACCTTTCTTGGGGAGGCCTCCCGACCAAGCCGTCGACTGCCCTGGCCCTCGTGCTCCTCGGCCTCTCGGTGGCTCGCCCCGGCACGGATCACCGGGTGCGACGTGCGATGACCGTGACGGCGCTGCTGCTGGGCTGTGAGGGAATCCTCTCCATCACGCTGGACCGGCCGCTGCTCACCGCGTCACTGCTCTTTCCCGGGGCCTGGGAGAGCGCCACCCCCGACCGCTCCGGGTCGATGGCCCTCGGCTCGGCGATCGCTCTGGCCTGCATCGCCGGAGGCGTACTTGCCGGGCCGCGGCTACGCACGGCGCTGTGCGCCGGGGGGTTCACCCTCGGCTATGTGGCCCTGCTCGGCCACCTGTACGGCGTGAGTGACCTCTACTCGCTCCAGACAGCGAGCAAGATGGCACTTCCGACCGCGCTGGCACTGCTCGTCCTGGCTGGAGCCACCGCGATTGCGGAGCCCGGCCTGCCGTTGCCGAGGATGCTGACGGCTCCGGGGACGGCAGGTGTCCTGGTGCGCCGCCTGCTGCCCGGGTCTGTTCTCGGTCCGCCGGTACTGGGTCGAGCGATCCTCAGCGGCGAACAGGTCGGCGGCTACAACGAGGATTTCGGCCTGTCCCTGATGGTGGCCGCATTCGTGTTCGGCACCGTGACGGCGACCATCCTGGGGGCGCGGACCGCGGCGCGCACCGACCGGGCGCGTGAACATGCTGCAGATGAGCTGGCGGAGCTCAACGCCGCCCTCTCCGAGCGGGTGGCGGTCGCCGTCGCCTCTGCAGAGGCCGACAGGGACGAGCTCGGCATCCTGCTCGATGCGACCCCGGCCGGGATCTTCGAGGGCGACCCGGACGGCAACCTCCGCTACGTCAACCAGCGGTGGCAGGAGCTCGCGGACCTGACGCCGGAACGGGGAGGGGCCGGCGGCTGGTACCAAGCTGTCCATCCGGCAGACCGTGAGTGGGTGGGGTCACTGTGGTCGGACTGCCTGCGTACGGGTGCGGACTACCAGGTGCGCCACCGCTACCAGCGCGCTGACGGCAGCGTGGTCTGGGTGGACACGACGGCCCGAGCGATCCGTGGCCGAGGCGGCGAGGTGGACCGTTGGCTGGGCAGCGTGGTCGACGTCACGGACCAGGTGGCAGCGGCGGAACGGCTGTCCGAGTCCGAGATCCGCTACCGCTCCGTCGTCGCGACCATGGCCGAAGGGGTGATCCTGATGGACAGCACCGGCCGCATCGTCACGGTCAACGACGCTGCCTGCCGCGTGCTCGGTGTGGGGGCGGAGGAGCTGATGAGTCTCGAGTCAGGTGACCCCCGGTGGAGCAGCCTGCGCGAGGACGGGTCGGAGCTCCCCCGGGAGGAGCACCCGGCGGAGATCGCTCTGCGCACCGGCCGACCGGTGCGTGATGTGACCCTGGGAGTGCACCGTCCGGACGGCTCGGTGGTGTGGCTGCTCGTGAGTGCCGAGCCGCTGGGCGAGAGCGAAACCCGAGACGAGGGGCCAGCGGTCGCGGGCGTGGTCACGACCTTCACCGACGTCACGTCGAGTCGTGCGGCCGCAGCGGCGCTGCGACGGAGCGAGGAGCAGTTCCGCCACGCGATGGCGCTGGCGCCCATCGGGATGGCGCTGGTGGAGCTCGACGGCCGCTTCCGCGAGGCGAACCAGTCCCTGGCCCGCCTGGTGGGGTACGAGGCGAAGGAGATGATCGGCCTCACGTTCCAGCAGATCACCCACCCCGAAGACCTCGAGGCCGACCTGGACAACATCGCGCACCTGCTGGACGGGTCGCTGGACCACTACGCCATGGAGAAGCGCTACGTGACGAAGGCCGGGGAGATCGTGTGGGTGCACCTCGCGGTGTCCCTGGCCAGCGACGAACAGGATCGGCCGGCGTACTTCATCGCGCAGATCCAGGACATCACCGACAGGCGGGCGGCGCAGGAGCGACTCGCCCACCGTGCCCTGCACGACCCGCTCACCGGCCTGCCCAACCGCGACCTGCTGATGGACCACCTGTCTCACGCCCTGGCGCGCTCGGCCCGCGCCGGAACCCTGGCCGCCGTCATGTTCTGCGACCTCGACCACTTCAAGTCGGTCAACGACACCCACGGGCACGAGGCAGGTGACGAGCTGCTCGTTGTTGTCGCCGACCGGCTGCGCGGGGTCATGCGTCCCGGCGACACAGTGGCCCGGCTCGGCGGTGACGAGTTCGTCGTGGTCGCGGAGGGCGTCCCCGACGCGGCAGCAGTGCGGGCGCTCGCCGATCGCGTCCGGCGAGCGCTGGACGCGCCGGTGCAGATTGCCGGGCACGCCCTCCACGCCAGGGCCAGCATCGGGGTCGTGGTCGCCACGGCCGAGGACGACGCACGGTCGGTCCTGCGCGAGGCCGACGCCGCTATGTACCGGGCGAAGGCCCTGGGACGTGACCGGCTCGAGCTCGGCGCCGGTGTCGAGCCCGCCGGACCACAACTGCAAACGGTCCGGTCGCAGCGGGCGTCGGAGGAAACGCACCTGCGCCCTGCGTGACAGACTCGCGAGCTGTGGCGAGCGGACCGGGTGGCCAGTGAGCGCGACGATCCTCGACGGCAAGGCGACGTCGGCAGAGGTCCGGGCCGAGCTGAAGGTCCGGGTCGAGCGCCTACGGCAACTGGGCGTTGCGCCGGGGTTGGGCACCGTCCTCGTGGGTGACGACCCGGGCAGCCGTTCCTACGTCGCCGGCAAGCACCGCGACTGCGCCGAGGTGGGCATCGTGTCGATCGAGCGGACGCTGCCTGCCGACGCGACCCAGTCCCAGGTCGAGGCCGTGGTCGACGATCTCAACGCCGACCCGGCGTGCACGGGCTACATCGTGCAGCTGCCGCTCCCTCCGGCGCTCGACGCCAACGCCGTGCTCGCCCGCATGGACGCCACCAAGGACGCGGACGGGCTGCACCCGACCAACCTCGGCTGGCTGGTTCTCGGCAAGCCGGCGCCGCTGCCGTGCACGCCGCGAGGCATCGTCGCCCTCCTACGGCGGTACGCCGTCGAGGTCGCCGGCGCCGACGTCGTGGTCGTCGGCCGTGGCGTCACAGTCGGGCGTCCGTTGGGGCTGCTCCTGACCCGGCGTACCGAGAACGCGACCGTGACGCTGTGCCACACGGGGACCCGCGACCTCGCAGCGCACCTGCGCCGTGCCGACGTCGTCGTCGCGGCTGCAGGGGTGCCGGGCCTGGTCACTGCTGATGTCGTGCGGCCCGGTGCTGCCGTGGTCGACGTCGGGATCACCCGGACCGACGCCGGCCTGGTAGGTGACGTGGCGCCGGACGTACGGGAGGTCGCCGGGTTCCTTGCTCCGATGCCCGGCGGAGTCGGGCCGATGACGCGGGCCATGCTGCTGGCGAACGTGGTCGAGAGCGCGGAGCGCGCCGTGTCCGGCCCGGCGAGGTGAGCCCGTGTCCCATCACCTGACGACGGAGGAGCGCCCACCCATCCGGGGCGGGTGGGTCGGGCGACAGTGGCCGCTTCTCACGGTGCTCGGCGGCGGGGTCGTCGGGCTGGGCGTCGTGGCCCTGGACCACTTCCGCATCGGGTGCCTGCTGCTGGGGGTCTCGGTGCTCTTCGCCGCACTGGCGCGGCTGCTCCTCCCGCCGCGTCGGGTGGGCCTGCTCGTCGTCCGCAGCCGGGCCTTCGACGTGGTGGTGCTGACCGGCATGGGGGTGGCGCTCGTGGTGCTCGCCATCGTGGTCCCGCCCGACCGCTGATCACAACCTGGGTGCACCCGACCTCGCCCTGCGGCGCATGAGGTGCTGAGATAGGGCACCACCCGAGAAGGAGCGCTGCCATGCCCCGGACCCCCGTCACCGTCACCGTCACCGGTGCGGCCGGTCAGATCGGCTACGCCCTGCTGTTCCGGGTCGCCTCCGGCCAGCTGCTCGGTCCGGACGTCACCGTCAGGCTGCGCCTGCTCGAGATCGCCCCGGCGCTCAAGGCTGCCGAGGGGACCGCGATGGAGCTCGACGACTGCGCGTTCCCCCTGCTCGACGGGATCGACATCACTGACGACCCCGGTGCGGCCTTCGACGGGGTGAACGTGGCGCTGCTCGTCGGCGCCCGTCCACGTACGGCGGGGATGGAGCGCGGCGACCTGCTCGAGGCCAACGGCGGGATCTTCAAGCCGCAGGGGGCGGCCATCAACGCCGGCGCAGCCGACGACGTCCGGGTGCTGGTCGTCGGCAACCCGGCCAACACCAACGCGCTCATCGCCGCCTCGCACGCTCCCGATGTACCGAAGGAGCGCTTCACCGCCATGACCCGCCTGGACCACAACCGCGCCCTGATCCAGCTCGCGAAGAAGACCGGTTCGCCAGTCACCGACATCCGGCGGCTGACGATCTGGGGCAACCACTCGGCCACGCAGTACCCCGACATCTTCCATGCGGAGATCGGCGGCAAGAACGCGGCTGAGGTCCTCGGCGACCAGGCGTGGCTGGAGGGCGAGTTCATCCCGACGGTCGCCAAGCGCGGCGCGGCGATCATCGAGGCCCGGGGGTTCTCCTCCGCCGCGTCGGCTGCCAACGCTGCCGTCGACCACGTCCACGACTGGGTCAACGGGACGGCCGACGGGGACTGGACGTCGGCGGCGATCTCGTCCGACGGCTCGTACGGCGTGCCCGAGGGTCTGATCTCCTCCTTCCCGGTCGTGTCGAAGGGCGGGAGCTGGGAGATCGTGGCGGGCCTCGAGATCGACGACTTCTCCCGCGGCCGCATCGACGCCTCGGTCCGCGAGCTGGAGGAGGAGCGCGACGCCGTCAAGGCCCTCGACCTCATCTGACCCGCATCGACCCGTCCACTGATCGCGCTGCTGAAGGGGCCCCCATGGCCAAGATTCCCGTGAAGAACCCGGTCGTCGAGCTCGACGGGGACGAGATGACGCGCATCATCTGGGCGTTCATCAAGGACCGGCTCATCCACCCCTACCTCGACATCGACCTCTTGTACTACGACCTCTCGATCGAGAACCGCGATGCGACCGACGACCAGGTCACCGTCGACGCCGCCGAGGCCATCAAGGTGCACGGCGTGGGCGTCAAGTGCGCGACCATCACCCCGGACGAGGCGCGCGTCGAGGAGTTCGGCCTGAAGAAGATGTGGCGCTCGCCCAACGGGACAATCCGCAACATCCTCGGTGGCGTGATCTTCCGCGAGCCCATCATCATGTCGAACATCCCGCGCCTCGTGCCGGGCTGGACCAAGCCGATCGTGGTCGGCCGTCATGCGTTCGGCGACCAGTACCGAGCGACCGACTTCGTCGTGCCCGGCGAGGGGACGTTGACGCTGACCTTCACGCCGAAGGACAGTAAAGAAAGCGGAATCGAGCCTATTTCGTTTGATGTCTACGAGTTCCCCGGCGCTGGCGTTGCGTTGGCCATGTACAACCTCGACGACTCCATCCGCGACTTCGCGCGATCCTCCCTCCGCTACGGGCTCTCCCGGAAGTACCCGGTCTACCTCTCCACCAAGAACACGATCCTCAAGGCGTACGACGGCCGGTTCAAGGACCTGTTCCAGGAGGTCTTCGAGGCCGAGTTCAAGGCCGACTTCGACGCGATGGGCCTGACGTACGAGCACCGCCTCATCGACGACATGGTCGCGGCCGCGCTGAAGTGGGAGGGCGGTTACGTCTGGGCCTGCAAGAACTACGACGGTGACGTGCAGTCCGACATCGTCGCGCAGGGTTTCGGCTCGCTCGGCCTCATGACCTCCGTCCTCCTGACCCCGGACGGCAACACGGTGGAGGCCGAGGCGGCCCACGGCACGGTGACCCGGCACTATCGGGAGCACCAGAAGGGCAACCCGACCTCGACCAACCCGATCGCCTCGATCTTCGCGTGGACCCGAGGGCTGGCTCACCGGGGCAAGCTCGACGGCACGCCGGAGGTGACCGCCTTCGCCGAGAAGCTGGAGGCGGTCTGCATCGAGACGGTCGAGGCGGGCCAGATGACCAAGGACCTGGCGCTGCTCGTGTCCAAGGACCAGCCCTACCTCAACACCGAGGACTTCCTGGCGGCGCTGGACGAGAACCTGGCTATCAAAATGTCCAACTGATGGCCGGCCAGGGCGCCACAGAGGAACTAGGCGTCGCGGTGGGCGCCGGCCGACGGGCTGACCTCGAAGATTGACGGCTGCTGCCAGTCCTTGGCGGCGAACGCGTCCGTGACCGACGTACGCACGGCCACGACCCTCCCGAGCGGGGTCAGGACGACGGCTGATCCGCCGAACCCTCCGCCGGTCATCCGGGCGCCGACGGCCCCTGCGGCAAGGGATGCCTCGACGGCGACGTCCAGCTCAGGGCAGCTGACCTCGTAGTCGTCGCGCAGCGATGCGTGGGAGGACACCATCAGCTTCCCGAGCCGCGGCCAGTCGCCGGCCCGCAGGGCGGCCACCGAGTCCACGACGCGAGCGTTCTCGGTCACGACGTGGCGGGCCCGCCGACGCAGCTCGTCGTCGAGACCGGCCAACCGCTCGTCGAGACCGTACGCCGACACGTCGCGCAGCGACGCGACGCCCAGCTCCTTCGCCGCCCGCGCGCAGGCCGCGCGCCGGTTGCCGTAGGAACCGTCATCGTGGGAGTGGTGCACCCGCGTGTCCACGACGAGCAGCGCGAGGAAGTCCGCGGCCACGTCGAGCGGGACCTGCTCCGCAGCGAGGGACCGGGTGTCGAGGAACAGCGCGTTGCCGGCGGTGCACTGCAAGGAGGCGAGCTGGTCCATCATCCCTGTCGGTGCACCCACGAAGTCGTTCTCGGCCCGTCGGGAGAGCTGCGCGAGGGCGTGGGTGTCGAGCCCCAGCTCGAAGACGTCGTTCAGAGCGAGCGCGACGGCGCACTCCAGCGCGTGCGAGGACGACAGCCCGCTGCCCAGCGGCACCCGGCCGTCCACGAGAATGTCCAGGCCTCCGAGCTCCGCCCCGCCCTGTGCTGCGGCCCAGATCACACCGGCGACGTACGCCGCCCAGCCGTCCGGACAGCCGGGCGCCAGCTCACCCAGGTCCACCGACACGTCCCCGCGGGGCTGCTGCACCGACCGGAGCCGCACGGTGGTGTCAGGGCGGCGGACCACGCTGACCGTGGTGCGTGAGGAGATGGCGAACGGCAGGACGAAGCCGTCGTTGTAGTCGGTGTGCTCACCGATCAGGTTCACCCGCCCGGGTGCAGACCAGGTGCCCGTGGGCGCCACGTCGTACGTCAGCGCGAAGGCGTCCTCCGCGCTCATGCCGGCTTCGCCGCAGCCCGCAGCGCCTGGGCGGCCTGCTCGGGCGTCACGTCGTTGATGAACACACCCATGCCCGACTCCGAGCCGGCGAGGTACTTCAGCTTGTTGGCGGCCCGCTTCACCGAGAACACCTCGAGGTGCAGGTAGGCCAGTTCGCGGTCGATGCGCACCGGCGCCTGGTGCCACGCGGAGATGTACGGCAGCGGAAGCCCGTAGAGGTTGTCCATGGCGCCCAGCACCTCGAGGTAGATCCTCGCGAAGTCGTCCCTCTCCGCCTCGTGCAGCGCGGGCAGGTCGGGCACCTGGCGTCGTGGGTAGACGTGGACCTCGACCGGCCAGCGCGCCGCGGCCGGGACGAAGGCGACCCAGTGTTCGCTGGTCGCCACGATGCGCGACCCGTCGGCGAGCTCCGCGGCCAGCAGGTCCGCGAACAAGTTGCGCCAGGTGCGCTCGCGGTGCAGGCGGGCCGAGTCGAGCATGCGCCTCGTCCGCGGCGTCACGAAGGGGTAGGCGTAGATCTGGCCGTGCGGATGGCCGAGCGTGACCCCGATCTCCTCACCTCGGTTCTCGAAGCAGAACACCTGCTCTACGTGAGGGAGGAGCGAGAGCTCGCACGTGCGGTCGACCCATGCCTCCACGACCAGCCGGACGTGTTCCGGCGGGAGTGTGCTGATGGGCGAGTCGTGGTCGCTGGTGAAGCAGACCACCTCGCAGCGACCAACCCCGGGGCGGCGGGCGAAGAGCTCGTGCTGGACGGGCGCCGGATCGAGCGGCACGGCGCCCGAGGAGAACGAGGGGAACCGGTTCTCGAAGACCACCACGTCGTAGTCGTCGGCCGGCACCTCCGTGCGGTGGTCACCTCGCGAGGGGCACAGCGGACACTCGTCGGTGGGCGGGAGATGGGTGCGGCCCTGCCGGTGCGACGCGATCGCCACCCACTCGTCGAGCGCGGCGTCGTAGCGGATCTCCGACGCCGTGCTGACGGGGCCGAGGTCGCGGGTGTCCTCGATCCGCCGGTCCGGCGCCGAGTCCAAGGCGTCGAAGTAGATGATCTCCCGGCCGTCGGCGAGCCGGGCGGAGGTGCGCTTCACGAGACCACTGCGCCGGGGACGCCGGTGATGGCCACCACGGGCGCCGCGGCTACGGGGCAGACCATCACATCGCCGACCCGCTGGGTGAGGACCTCGAGCGCATCGGGGTGCAGTCCCGCGTCGGTGACCACGACGTCGGCGTCCTCGAGCGCGGCGATCGTGCTGATGCCGATGACGCCCCACTTCGTGTGGTCGGCGACGACGACAAGGCGTCGCCCCGACTGCGCCAGCGCCCGGCTCGTCTCTGCCTCGAGGAGGTTCGGACTGGTGAAGCCGGTGAGCTCGTCCATCCCGTGCACGCCGAGGAACACGATGTCGAGGTTGAGCGACCGCAGGGTGGCCACGGCGATCGGTCCTACCAGGGCGTCCGACGGCGTCCGGACACCTCCGGTCAGCACGACCGTCTGGTCCGGGCGCGGGCTCTGGTAGAAGACGGTCGCGATCTGCACGGAGTTGGTCACCACGGTGATCCCGGGGACGTCGAGCAGCTGCTGGGCGAGCCGCCACGTGGTGGTGCCCGCCGAGAGGCCGACCGCGAAGCCCGGCCGGACCAGCGTCGTGGCTGCCACGGCGATCGCGTCCTTCTCGGTGCGCTCGCGGGCGGACTTCGTCTCGAACCCTGGCTCGTCGGTGCTGTTGCGGCCCGGCACCGTGGCACCACCGTGGACCTTGTCGACCAGCCCCTGCTTCGCCAGCCGGTCCAGGTCGCGCCGCACGGTCATGTCCGAGACGTTGAGCTCGCGGGTAAGGTCGCTGACGCGGACAGCGCCACGGTCGCGGACGCGCTCGGCGATGTAGGACTGCCGCTCCCGTGCGAGCACTCAGTCCACTTCCTCGCGGACGACGGCGACGGAACCGGCGGCGACCTCGACGGCGCCTTTGTATGCGCGGCCGCTCACGAGGTCCGTGCCGGTCGCCGGGACCCGGGCGTCCTGGCCGGTGTGGTTGAGGACGAAGAGGTACGACGAGTCGGTCCCGTGCCGGCGTACGACCTCGACGCCGTCCCGGTCGTGCACGTCGACCCCCGCCGCCGCGCACAGCTCGCGCACCAGCGCCGTCACACCGGCCGCCTCGGGCCGGGTGGCGAGGTACCAGGCGGTGCCCTCGCCCACGCTGTGCCGGGTGAGGGCGGGTACGCCGCGCAACGGGCCGTCGACGTAGCCGGACACCTCCTTGGCTCCGTGCAGCGTGAGCAGCTCGGTCCAGACGCGGGCCGTCGAGCCGTCGAGCGCGCCGCCGGCCAGGTGCACCTCCTCGCCCTCGCGCAAGGGGTAGAACTCCTCGGTGCTGATCCCGAGCAGCTCGCGGAACGCACCCGGGTAGCCGCCGAGGCGCACATGGTCGAACTCGTCGACGATGCCGCTCCAGTAGGTGACGAGCGCCTGTCCGCCACCCTCCACGTAGGACCGGATGTTCGCGGCCGACCGGTCGGTCGTGACGTACAGCGTGGGCACGAGCAGCAGGGGGTAGCCGGACAGGTCGCCGTCCGGGTGGACGAAGTCGACCGTCACCCCCGCGCCCCACAGGGCGCGGTAGAGGGCGTGCATCATGTCGAGGTAGGTCACGTCCTGGCTCGGATGGCTGTCGAGCTCGGCCCCCCACCGCGCCTGCCAGTCGAAGACCATCGCGACCTCGGACCGCACGGTGGACCCCGCTACCTCGGCGATCGCCTTCAAGGTCTGCCCGAGCTCGACGACCTCGCGCCACAGCCTCGTGTCGGTGCCCGCGTGAGGGACCAGGCCGGAGTGGTACTTCTCGGCGCCGGCCCGGGCCGCCCGCCACTGGAAGAAGCACACGGCGTCGGCTCCGCGGGCGACGTGGGCCAGGCTGTTGCGCCGCATCTCGCCGGGTTGCTTCGCGATGTTGCGGGCCTGCCAGTTGACCGCGCTCGGCGAGTGCTCCATGAGGAACCACGGCTCGCCACGCGCGACACCGCGGGTGAGGTCGGCGCTCCAGGCGAGCTCGATGTGCCCGTCGGGGTCGTGGCTCTCGAGGTAGTGGTCGTTGGAGACGACATCCATCTCGGGGGCCCACGCGAAGTAGTCCATGTCCCTCACGTGCGACATGACCATGAAGTTGGTCGTGACCGGTACGCCCGGGCTGAGCCGGTGCAGCAGGTCGCGCTCCGCCCGGTAATGGTCGAGCAGCGCGTCCGAGCAGAACCGCGAGAAGTCCAGCTGCTGGGTGGGGTTGGGGAACGTGGGCGCGGTGCGGGGAGGAAGGATCTGCTCCCAGTCGCTGTAGCGCTGGCTCCAGAACGTCGTGCCCCAGGCGTCGTTGAGGTGGTCGAGGTCGCCGTAGCGGCGCTGCAGCCAGCGCCGGAAGTCCGCCGCGGACACGTCGCAGAAGCAGCGCGCGTTGTGGCCGCCGAGCTCGTTGGAGACGTGCCACATCACCAGTGCCGGGTGCCCGGCGAAACGTTCGGCCAGCGCGGTCACCAGCGACAGAGCCCGCTCGCGGAAGACCGGGGAGCTGGGGCACCAGGCCTG
>JAJAYQ010000062.1 GCA_026786145.1 Spirochaetaceae bacterium
CCCCGGGCCGGGGAGGCCGACTTCATCGTCGCCAAGCATCGCAACGGCCCCACCGCCACCATCACGGTGGCCTTCCAGGGCCACTACTCGCGCTTCGTCGACATGGCCCAGAGCTGAGCCGTCGACGCTGCCCCACGTGCGGGGCTCAGTGCGACCTGGCGTCCACCGGTCACGGCGAGATCACGCCGCTGCACCCCATCGGGTGAGTCCGGTCAAGCGATGCACTTGTCACGTCGATGCAGGGTGCGTGACCTCAGTGAGCGAGATCAGCGAGCGCAGCGGCTCGGGGCTGCCGTCGACACCCTCGTGGGTGCCCGCCTCGAGGCCGGTGCCCGCGTCGATGCTGCGGCCTACCCCCCAGCGGGTGGCGGAGCTCGCGCACCTGGATCTCGTGCGGCTCCGGAGCTACCGGCGGGCGCTCCTGCAGGAAGAGCTGCGGACCTCCTACTGGCGGCGGCTCATCCAGGCCCGCCGCGACCTGTTGCGCGCCGACACCGCTCCTGGTGACCGGATCGCACTGATCGAGCTGTTGACCGAGGCACGAGCGACGACCGGCCGCAGCGCGACCCTGCTGCTGCACCCCGACGCCGGGATGCCGATCCTGCCGCACCTGCCCGAGCTGTGGGCCACCCTCGCCACCGACGACGAGCCCGAACGGTCCGAGCTGTTCGCCCGGCTGGCCTCGGCCGAGAGCGTCCTGTCCTCCTACCGGGAGGCCCTGCACCGCCGGATCGACCGCGCCACGGCCGACCTGGTCGCGCGCTACCACGAGGACGCGCTGCAGTGCCTGGTCGCCCTCGCCCCACCGAGGGTGCGGCGCTCCTCCGTACAGTGAACGGGTGACGTCCGGAACCGAGCGGTCAACCCCCCGGCTGCGCGCCGCGCTCGACGGGATCCCGTCGTACCGGCCCGGCCGAGCGGCAACAGGTCGCGACGGCGTTCCCGCGTACAAGCTGTCCTCCAACGAGAACCCCTACCCGCCGCTGCCGTCCGTGCTCGAGACCGTGCGCGAGAGCGCCATGTCGTTCAACCGCTACCCGGACATGTTCGCGACCTCGCTCACCGCCGCCATCGCGGCGCGATTTGGTGTCCCGCCCACGCACATCGCCATCGGCACCGGCTCCGTCGGTGTGCTGCAGCAGGTCGTGCAGGCGACCGCGGCCGAGGGCGACGAGGTGGTCTACGCCTGGCGATCCTTCGAGGCCTACCCGATCGTGGTGCAGGTCTCCGGGGCGCGTTCGGTCACCGTCCCGCTGCGAGCCGACGAGCATCACGACCTCGACGCGATGGCGGCGGCTGTCACCGACCGCACGCGGTTGGTGCTGGTCTGCTCGCCGAACAACCCGACCGGCACGGCTGTTCGCCGGGCCGAGCTGGAGCGGTTCCTCGACCGCGTCCCCGCGGACGTCCTCGTGGTGATCGACGAGGCGTACCGCGAGTTCGTGCGTGACCCGGAGGTGCCCGACGCCATCGAGATCTACCGGGACCGGCCCAACGTCGCCGTGCTGCGTACGTTCTCGAAGGCGTACGGCCTAGCGGGGCTGCGGGTGGGTTTTGCCATTGCCCACGAACCGGTCGCAGACGCGCTGCGCAAGACCGCGGTGCCGTTCGGGGTGAGCGGGCTGGCGCAGGTCGCCGCGACGGCGTCGTTGGACGCGGAGGACGAGCTGCTGGCACGCGTCGGCGCTCTCGTCGTCGAACGGAGCCGGGTGCAGAACGCGTTGCGTGAGCAGGGCTGGGCGCATGCCGGCGACTCCGAGGCAAACTTCGTGTGGCTGCGGCTGGGGGGCCGGACGGAGGAGTTCACGGGCGCATGCGAGTCCGCCGGCGTCGTCGTCCGTCCATTTGCCGGCGAAGGTGCGCGCATCACGATCGGCGAGCCGGAGGCGAACGACGTGTTCCTGCGCGTGGTCAAGGGCTTCGCCCCGGGTGCGGCGCCGTCGACCTGAGGTGAGAGGCTCGGGGCGTGCGGCTAGACCACATCTCCTACGCAGCAGGACCTGAGGGTCTCGGCGCGTGCGCGCAGCGGCTCGGGTCGGCACTCGGCTCCGGGTTCCGCGACGGCGGTCTGCACCCGCGCTTCGGCACCCGCAACTTCGTCCTCCCTCTCGCCAACGGCGTCTACCTCGAGGTCGTCGAGGCACTGGACCATCCGGCTGCCGACAAGGCCCCTTTCGGGCAGGCCGTGAAGATGCGCTCGGACGCAGGCGGCGGCTGGCTCGCCTGGGTGATGGCGGTCGACGACATCGAGCCGGTGGAGGCCCGCCTCGGCCGGTCTGCCGTGCTCGGTCATCGCCGCCGACCCGACGGGGTGGACCTGACCTGGCGCCAGATCGGCGTCCTGGAGCTCCTCGACGACCCTGCTCTGCCGTTCTTCATCCAGTGGGAGACCGACGCGGCTCTGCACCCCTCGACCGACGGCTCCGGACCCGGCATCGAGCAGGTCGAGATCTGTGGCAACCAGGAGAAGGTGTTCGCCTGGCTGGGTGAGCCGGTGGACGGGATGGACTTCCGCATCGACTGGGTCGATGCCGACGACCCGGGCCTGTCCGCCGTGCACTTCTCCACCGCCCGGGGCACCGTCCGCATCGACTGACCACACCCGCCTGACCGACCAACCCGTCGGTGATCATGTGGTTGTGGTTGTGCTGGGCCGGCAACTAGGTCGCGCCCAACGTCCGGTCTGCCTAACCTCGCAGACATGTCCGGGGCCGCGGTGGTGATGCGGGGCGTCGGTTTCTCGCACGGTTCACGCACCGTCCTGACAGACGTGTCGGTCACGGTGGGGAGTGACACCCGCCTCGCCGTCGTCGGGCCGAACGGGGTTGGCAAGTCGACTCTGCTCGCCCTGATGGCCGAGACCCTCGTGCCCGAGTCCGGCAGCGTGGTCGTGTCGCCTCCGGCCGCCACAGTCGTGCTCGTCCCGCAGGAGCGCGACCGTCGACCTGAGGAGGCGCTGCTCGGGTACCTGGCCAGGCGTACCGGCGGCGACGCCGCCGACGCCGCACTCGACCTCGCCGCCGCCGCACTCGCGTCCGGTGCCCCCGGCGCGGACGATGCCTACGCCCTCGCGTTGGAGCGCTACCTCGCTCTGGGCGGGGCCGACCTGGGGGACCGCGCACCTGCCGTCCTCGACCGGCTGGGGCTCGACCCTGCACTGCTCGACCGGGCGACGGCCACGTTCTCGGGCGGGCAGCTCGCCCGGGCCGGGCTGGCCGTGGTGCTCCTCGCCCAGGTCGACGTGCTCCTGCTCGATGAGCCGACCAACGACCTCGACGCTGACGGCCTCGCGGTGCTGGAGGAGTTCCTCGAGCGACGCACCGGTGGGCTGGTGGTGGTCTCGCACGACCGGGCGTTCCTTGAGCGGGTGGTGACCGGCGTGCTGGACATCGACGAGTTCACCCAGGAGGCGACCCTGTACGGCGGCGGCTTCGCGGCGTACCTCCGAGAGCGCGAGCGGGCGCGGACGGCGGCCAGGAACGCCTTCGAGACGTACGACGGGGAGCGCGCCGGCCTGGTCGAGCGGGCGCGCCGGGAGAAGGACTGGGCTCAGCGAGGGGTCGGACGGGCCTCCAGCGCGAAGGCGTTGCGTGACGAGCCGGACAAGAACGTGCGGGCGAAGAACGTCGCCGGCGCGCAGGGACGAAGTGCGGCAGCAGCAAGGACGCTGCGGTCCCTGAACCGGTTGGAGGAGCTGGAGGACCCGCGCGACCCGTGGCAGCTCCGGCTCTCCCTGGACCCGGCGACGCGCGGTGGGGAAGACGTGGCGGGTCTCTCGGGGGCAGTCGTCGAACGGGACGGGTTTCGTCTCGGCCCGGTCGACCTGCAGGTGCACCGTGGCGACCGGGTGGCGATCACCGGTGCGAACGGGTCCGGCAAGTCCACCTTGCTCGCCGCCCTGCTCGGCCGGACCGAGCTGGCAGCCGGCCGATCCTGGCGGGGCCGGTCGATCGTGGTCGGCGAGATCGACCAGGTGCGACAGACCTTCGACGGCGTGGAGCTGCTCGGTGCAGCGTTCCGGTCGGCCACCGGTCAGGACGAGGCCGAGTCGCGGACCCTGCTCGCACAGTTCGGCCTCGGAGCGGATGCCGTGGTGCGACCCGTGGCATCGCTGTCGCCGGGTGAGCGCACCCGCGCGGACCTGGCGCTGCTGATGGCCCGGCGGGCCAATCTTCTGGTGCTCGACGAGCCGACGAACCACCTGGACCTGCAGGCCATCGAGCAGCTCGAGGAGGCCTTGTCGACGTACGACGGGACGATGCTGCTTGTCAGTCACGACCGCCGGTTGCTGGAACGGGTGCAGACGACGCGGCGACTCGCCGTTGAGCACGGTCGCGTCCACGAGCCCTGACGGGAGCTGCCGCTTCGGGCTTCAGGTCAGGGGGAGGTCGACGACGCAGGTAAGGCTGGCCTGGCCGGTCTCGTCGACCAGGGCGCGCTCGATGGAGACCCGGGCGGACCGCCCGTCGAGGGTCAGGGTCGCGATCTCGTTGCCGTAGTACGGTCCCGCGAGCTTCGACCAGGTCAGCGGCTGCGGCGGCAACTTCGCGATGCGCGTGAGCAGGAAGCGGGTGATGCGCTCGGCCACCCGGCTCCACGCGACGCGGAAGGCCACCTTCATCACCCGGGGTACGTAGTTGTGCACCGGCGAGCAGGTCAGCTGGTAGACCGCGGAACGCACCGTGTCGTCGTAGTCAGCCCGAGCCGCGTACGCGTGGTGCACGTCCCCCGAGAGCACGCACACCGTCGCTGGAGCCTCGCCACCCGACCCGGTGTGCTCGCCCCTGCCGACCAACGCGAACAGCTCGGCCAGCCGGTCGAACGACTTCCGGAACGCTGCCCAGTGCTCGAGGTCGGCGGCCCGGCGGAACGTCTCCGCCCACCGCGCCATCCGGGCTCCACGCGCCCCGGCCGCGAGCACCTCGTTCCAGGCCTCGACATCGTGCAGGGCGCGCGCGAGCAGCCAGGGCAGCGACGTGCCGACGAGCAGGTGGTCGTAGGTCCCCTCGACCTGCTCCTCGATCCACCGGAACTCGGCCTCGGAGACGATCGAGCGGTTCTCGTCGTCGAGGATGCGACCGCACCGCGAGTCGATGACGAGCAGGCGCACGTCGCAGAGGTCACGGCGGTAGGACCACTGCGCCCCCTTCTTCCCGTCGGCCTCGCGGTCGGCGGCCGCGGCGAACTCGCGCAGCATCTGCTCGCAGTTCCCGTCGTGCGCGCGGACCCGTTGGTAGAGCGTGTCCTCGGCCAGCGTCGCGGGCGAGAGGTTCCCGATGTGCTGGTAGACCCAGTAGGACGAGAGGCCGCCGATCACCCGCTCCTCCCACCACGACGTCTGCTGCATGTCGCGGCGCCAGGCCGCCGAGGTGTTCCAGTCGTCGGCGATGTCGTGGTCGTCGAAGATCATCGACGACGGGACGGTGGCCAGCAGCCAGCGCACGTCGGGGTCGGTCCACGACTCGTCGTAGAGCCAGGTGTACTCCTCGAAGTCCTTCACCTGCTCGTACGGCGCCTGAGCCACGTCCCGCTTGGCGCGGATGCGCGCCTTGGTCCGGTCGGAGGTCTCGTCGGCGTAGACCTGGTCGCCGAGCAGGACGAGGGCGTCGGGCCACTCCGGCTCGGGCAGCCGCGCCATCCGCTTGGCGTAGGTGTCGAGGGCGTCGGGGTCGAAGTTGTCGTCGTCGGTGACCGCGTCCGGACGGGCGTACCGGCACGACCCGAACACCACCTTCAACGCCCGCCCGGGGTCGTTGGTGCGGATGCGCGGGAGCGGTCGGGTGCTGTCGGCCGGCGGCCAGACGACCTCGCCGTCCAGCCGCACGTCGTACGCCGTGCTGGTCCCGGGCTCGAGATCCCCGACGCACACCAGCGCGTAGTGGTGCCCGGCGACGGTCCAGGTGCGCTCCTCGTGGCCGAGCACCGCGACCGTGCACGGCCGGTCGGTCTCCACCCAGACGGTGGCGTCCTCCCGACCGACATGACGCAGCAGGGGACCGAGGAGGAGATCCGTCATGCGGGGAGGTCTACCACTCGCTCGTCGGCGGTAACCGGGGTCGAGGACGGGGGGTGACGCCGCGGCCGCTCGGCGCTGACCACCAGGGCCACGCCGAGGACCACGATCGCGCCACCGGCCACGACGGCGCCTGTGACGGGCTCGGCGAGGACGAGGGCGCCCAGCAGCACCGCCACCACCGGGTTGACGTAGGCGTAGGTGGCGGTCAGTGAGATGGGCGCGTGGTGCAGCAGCCAGACGTACGCCGAGAAGGCCACGATCGAGCCGATCAGCACCAGATAGGCCAGCCACGCCCAGGCCGCGCCCGACACCTGGTCGGGCTCGAAGCCGGAAGCCTCACCGCGCAGGACGCCCGCCAGGGTCAGGCCGGCACCGCCGAGGAGCATCTCCCAGGTGGTGGCGACGAACGCGTCCTGGGGCATCGGCAGCCGCGAGGACAGGAACGACCCCAGCGCCCAGCACCCGGCCGCGCCGACGACAAGCAGCAGACCCCCGGTGGGCACGTCTTCGCCGAGCGAGGCCCCCGGCCGGACGAGCACGGCGATGCCGAGGAAGCCCAGGCCGGTCCCGAGCAGGCTGAGCCGGACCGGCCGATCGCGGGCCAGGGTGCGCAGGCAGACCAGCCAGAGGGGCGTGGCCGCCACCAGCAACGCGGTCACGCCCGAGGGCACCGTCTGTTCGGCGATGGCGACCCCGCCGTTCCCGCCCAGCAGCAGCAGGAGCCCGACGGCGGCGGCTCCGCCGAGCTGGCCCCGCCCCACCCGCAGGGCGCTGGAGCCTCGGCGGACGGCGAGGAACGCTCCCAGCAGCAGCCCCGCCAACAGGAACCTCGCACCCATCGCCAGCAGCGGGGGAGCCGTCTCGACGACGACCCGGATTGCTAGGTAGGTGGAGCCCCACACCAGGTAAACGGTGACCAGCGCGAGCCAGAGCTGCAGGGGCCGCGGCGCGCTACCGACCGGAAGCCGCTCAGCCGCTGTCATCAGTCTCCGTCCGGTTCGGTGCTGTCGATTGCGCCAGCGTAACGACGTCACGCAGGGTCATGGTTGTCACCGGATCGGGTCTGTGGGGTCGCGGGCCAGGGGCATAGAGTGGTGAGATGATCACATGCCGTGATCAGCCGATCGGCCGAGCGTAGATTCAGACACGAACGGGCATTACAGACACTTATGGGCACCACGAGTCGGGGACCGAGCACCGCCCGCGCCAGGACGACCGGCGTGGCGACGGCTGCTCTCGCCCTGCTCAGCGCCGGCACGCTTGCGGGCCTCGGCCTGGTGTCCGCCGGCGACATCGTCGGAGAGCCGGGATCCGCTGGCGCACCTGCCCGCGCGGGAGAGATCCGCCCGCCCGCATCGGTCGTGGTCCCGAGTACGTCGGGGCAGCCGCCGGTCCCGGGCCCCGGTGGGGGGTCGGGCACCTCAGGCAACGGCTTGGACGGCTCGGGACAGGGTGGCGGCACACCCGGCACCGGCCCCGCGTCCGGCACCGGTGGCGGATCCGTCCCGGAGCCCTTCCCGACCGGATCGGGCATCGACCCGTTCGGGTCCGTCGGGGCAGGCTTGCCCGACCCCGGCGGCACGGGTGGGGGCGGAAGTGGCACGCCAGCGCCGGTGATCGCGCCGCCCGTCCCGGCCGGACCGCCGGCCCAACCTGCTCCTCCGGCTCAGCCCCAGCTGTCTGCTGCACCACCGGCTACGCCCCCGCTGTCTGGTGCACCGCTGGCGCCGCCCGCGCAACCGACGGTCGGACCTGCCGCAACGAAGCGGGACGCTGGAGCGGAGAAGAAGGCGGCGAGGGACGCCGGGAAGGCAGCAAGGGAAGCGGACAAGGCGGCCGACAAGGCGTCCAGGGAAGCGGACAAGGCGGCCGACGAGGCAGCGAGAGAGGCCGAGAAGGCGGCCGACAAGGCGTCGAGAGAGGCCGAGAAGGTCGAGCGGAAGTCGGAGAAAGCCGCTGATAAGGCCCACCGGAACGCCGACCGGCAGGCGGAGAAAGACAGTGGGCGCCGAGCGAGCAGTCGCGACCGTGACGACGACAATGACCATGGGTCGGTGCCCACCGCGTCTCTGCCCGTACCGGTGGGCAACCCGGCGCTGGGTGACGACGAGTCCGACGGCGGCGTCGAGGACGATGAGAGCGACGGCCCCGGTCGAGACCACGACCGCAACGCCGAGAAGGAGCACGGGAACTCCGGCAAGAACTGACCCGGTACCTTTACGCTCGGCCCTGTCGCGCGGCGAGCCCACCACGCGTCGTCGTGCGGGTCGGGGCAGAGCACGACGTCACCAGCCGGGGAGACCCTCCGGACGCGACGCGGAGCGACCGAGGAGTGTGCACATGAGCGAGAACGCCGCCGGCTCAGCACGGGACACCGCCGCAGGAAGAGTCCCCCCGCGGGGCAGCGAGCCCGAGCTCGTCCAGCTGCTCACGCCCGAGGGTGAGCGCGTCGAGCACCCGGACTACTCCCTCGAGATCGCCGACGACGAGCTGCGCGCGCTGTACCGAGACCTCGTGCTGGTGCGACGGGTCGACTCGGAGGCGACCGCCCTGCAACGCCAGGGCGAGCTGGGCATCTGGGCCAGCCTGCTCGGCCAGGAGGCCGCCCAGGTCGGCTCCGGCCGGGCCATGGCCGAGGACGACTACGCCTTCCCGACGTACCGCGAGCACGGGGTCGCCTGGTGCCGGGGTGTCGATCCGCTCAACCTGCTCGGGCTCTTCCGCGGCGTGAACCACGGCGGCTGGGACCCGAACGAGAAGAACTTCCACCTCTACACGATCGTGATCGGCGCGCAGACCCTGCATGCGACCGGCTACGCGATGGGGATGCAGAAGGACGGTGCCGAGAGCGCCGTCATCGCCTACTTCGGCGACGGTGCGACCAGCCAGGGCGACGTGAACGAGGCGTTCATCTACGCCAGCGTCTTCAACGCCCCCGTTGTGTTCTTCTGCCAGAACAACCAGTGGGCCATCTCCGAGCCGATCGAGAAGCAGACCCGCATCCCGCTCTACCAGCGGGCGATGGGCTTCGGCTTCCCCGGCGTACGCGTCGACGGCAACGACGTGCTGGCTGTTCTTGCGGTGACGCGGGCGGCGCTGCAGAACGCGCGAGAAGGCAGCGGGCCGACCCTCGTCGAGGCCTACACCTACCGGATGGGTGCGCACACGACCTCTGACGACCCCACGCGTTACCGACTGACCCAGGAGCTCGAGTCCTGGAAGCTCAAAGACCCGATCGAGCGGGTGAAGGCCTATCTGGTGCGCACCGGGAAGGCGGATCAGGCCTACTTCGACGGCGTCGAGCGCGAGGCGGACGAGCTCGCGGCGTACGTGCGCAAGGGCTGCCTCGAGATGTCCGACCCCGACCCGCTGTCGATCTTCGACCACGTCTACGCAGAACGGCATCCGCTCGTGGAGGAGGAGCGCGAGCAGTTCGCGACCTACCTCGACACCTTCCAGTCCGCCGACGGACTGGAAGAGGCAGCGGCACCTACCGGGGGGCACTGATGACGATCATCACGTTGGCCAAGGGCGTCAACATGGGCCTGCGGGCCGCCATGGAGGCAGATCCCAAGGTGCTCGTCATGGGCGAGGACGTCGGCAAGCTCGGCGGCGTCTTCCGCGTCACCGACGGCCTGCAGAAGGATTTCGGCGAGGACCGCGTCATCGACACACCGCTCGCCGAGTCGGGCATCATCGGGACGGCTATCGGCTTGGCGCTGCGGGGCTATCGCCCGGTCTGCGAGATCCAGTTCGACGGCTTCGTCTACCCGGCCTTCGACCAGATCGTGAGCCAGCTGGCGAAGATGCGCGCCCGTGCGCTGGGCTACATCTCGCTGCCGGTGGTGGTGCGGATCCCGGTGGGTGGCGGCATCGGCGCCGTCGAGCACCACAGCGAGTCCAACGAGGCCTACTTCGCGCACACGGCCGGCCTGAGGGTGGTGGCCTGCTCCAACCCGGTCGACGCCTACTTCATGACCCAGCAGGCCATCGCGAGCGACGACCCCGTCATCCTCTACGAGCCGAAGCGCCGGTACTGGGAGAAGGCGGACCTCGACGAGTCCCTGGCCCTCGAGCAGGCAGCGCCGCTGCACTCGGCGCGGGTGCTGCGCGAGGGGACGGACGTGACCGTCATCGCCTACGGCCCGATGGTGAAGACCGCGATGGAGGCCGCCACCGCTGCGGCCGAGGAGGGCCAGGACATCGAGGTGGTCGACCTGAGGTCTCTCTCACCGCTGGACACCGAGACGATCGAGGCGTCGGCCCGCAAGACCGGCCGGGTAGTCGTCGTGCACGAGGCGCCGGGGTTCCTGGGCATGGGCTCGGAGCTGGCGGCCCGCATCACCGAGCGGTGCTTTTTCTCCCTCGAGGCTCCGGTCCTGCGCGTGACCGGGTTCGACACGCCGTACCCGCCCAGCCGGGTCGAGGAGGAGTACCTCCCCGACCTCGACCGCATCCTCGACGCCGTCGACCGGTCTTTGAGCTACTGAGTTGTCCTACTGAGCCCGCCCAATGACGCCTCGAGGAGTGCTGAAGATCCATGGCTGACGCCAAGCAGTTCCGCCTTCCCGACGTGGGCGAGGGCCTGACCGAGGCCGAGATCGTGTCGTGGAAGGTGAAGCCGGGCGACACGGTCAAGGTGAACGACATCGTGGTCGAGATCGAGACGGCCAAGTCCCTGGTCGAGCTGCCGTCACCGTTCGCCGGTGTGGTCACCGAGCTGCTCGTCGACGAGGGCACCACCGTCGACGTCGGGACGCCGATCATCACCGTGGACACCGGCAGCGGCGCCACCGGGCCCTCGGAGCCGCCGGCGCCACCCTCCCCTCGTGCGGACACGCCCCCCGCCGTCCCCGCGGTGGAGACCCCTTCCGAGGAGGGGGCCGCCGAGCCGGGGCTCATCGGCGGGCCCGCTCCGGGCGGCCGCACGTCGGTGCTCGTCGGGTACGGCCCGAAGACCACGACCGGCGCCCGTCGCCCGCGCAAGAACGCGGGTACGTCGGGGCCAACCCCCTCCTCCGCCTCCGCGGCCACCGCGCAACAGGCGGTGCAGACGTCGATGATGACGACGCCGACACCCCTGCGCGAGCCGGCCATGGAGGACGCTGCGGAGTCGGCACCGGCCCATCGCGTCAGCACCGGGTCCGACGATTCGGGCGTGAAGGTCCTCGCCAAGCCCCCGGTCCGCAAGCTCGCCCGGGACCTCGGTGTCGACCTCACGTCGGTCACGGCCTCGGGCGACGGTGGGGTGGTGACCCGCGCCGACGTCGAGGCCGCCGCATCGGGTCAGCCGTCGGCTTCGCCACGGCCCTCGGCCGGCCGGCCTTCCGACCGGCCGAGCGGTCAGCGGGAGACGCGCATCTCCGTCAAGGGCGTCCGCAAGATGACCGCGCAGGCGATGGTGTCGTCGGCCTTCACCGCACCGCACGTCACCGAATGGGTGACTGTCGACGTCACGCGCACCATGGACTTCGTCGAGAAGCTGAAGAAGGACAAGGACTTCCGGGACGTCAAGGTGTCACCGCTGCTCCTCGTGGCGAACGCCCTGCTGCTCGCGGTCCGGCGCAACCCCGACGTCAACGCGTCATGGGACGAGGCTGCGCAGGAGATCGTGGTCAAGCACTACGTCAACCTCGGCATCGCCGCGGCGACGCCGCGTGGTCTGGTCGTGCCGAACGTCAAGGACGCCGACCGGATGTCGCTGCGCGACCTGGCCGAGGCGTTGCAAGCCTTGACCGCGACGGCCCGCGAAGGACGGACCCAGCCGGCCGACATGGCCGGCGGGACGATGACCATCACCAACGTCGGGGTGTTCGGAGTCGACGCGGGGACCCCGATCCTCAACCCCGGTGAGGCCGCGATCCTCTGCTTCGGCGCGGTGCGCGACATGCCGTGGGTGCACGACGGCCGGATCGCCGTCCGCAAGGTGACCCAACTGGCCCTGTCCTTCGACCACCGGCTCGTCGACGGCCAGCTCGGGTCGATGTTCCTGGCCGACATCGCCGCAGTCCTCGAGGACCCCGCCACCGCCCTCCTCTGGTAGCCCCCGCCCGCATTCCATGATCGTGAGGGGGATCGGCCCTGTTTCGGGCCGGAATCCCCTCACGATCATGAAGCGCCGGGGGCGTGGCAGGGTGGGGACCATGCGCGTGCACGTCATCCAGGTCTCCTACGGCGACGAGGAGTCGCTGTCCGAGCGCACCGAGCGGGTTGCTGCCCTGGTCCGTGACCAGCGCGGGGCCGACCTGGTCGTGCTCCCGGAGCTGTGGCCCAACGGCGGGTTCGCCTACGACGGGTGGGAGGACTCGGCCCAGCCGCTGGACGGTCCCGTTGTGACCGCGCTGCGTGCGGCCGCCGGGGACCTGGGCGCAACCGTGCACATGGGCTCGCTGGTCGAGCGCGACGGGACGGGCCGACTGTTCAACACCTCGGTGCTCATCGGCCCCGATGGCGAGGTGCTGACGACGTACCGGAAGATCCACCTGTTCGGCTTCGGAGAAGGCGAGCCCAAGCTGATGACCCCGGGATCCGACGTCGTCGTCCACGACGGACTCGGCCTCGCCACCTGCTACGACCTGCGCTTTCCGGAGATGTTCCGCGCCCTGCTCGACGGGGGCGCGGAGGTCAACCTGGTCCCGGCGGCCTGGCCGGCCAAGCGGGTCCACCACTGGCGGCTCCTCGCCCAGGCCAGGGCGGTCGAGAACCAGTCCTACGTCGTGGCGTGCAACACCGCCGGAACCCACGCAGGTGTCCCGATGGGCGGCGGATCGCTCGTGGTCGACCCGTGGGGTGAGGTGATCGCCGAGGGTGGAACCGAGGAGGAGGTCCTCGTGGTCGACGTGGACCTCGACCTCGTCCGTTCGACCCGGGCGTCGTTCCCGGTGCTGCGGGACCGCCGTCTCGATGCGCGATAGGGCGAGGGCGCCGCACGTCCGGGCACCGGAGCTGACCGGACGGGGCTGGCTGAACACCGGCGGACGCGAGATCCGCCTCGCCGACCTCCGCGGCAAGGTCGTCCTGCTCGACTTCTGGACGTTCTGCTGCATCAACTGCCTGCACGTCCTGGACGAGCTGCGCCCCCTCGAGGAGAAGTACGCCGACGTGCTCGTCACCGTGGGCGTGCACTCGCCCAAGTTCGCGCACGAGGCCGAGCCCGACGCCCTCGCCGCCGCCGTCGATCGTTACGCCGTCCACCACGCCGTCCTCGACGACCCTGACCTGACGACGTGGGGACAGTACGCCGTGCGGGCCTGGCCGACGCTGGTCGTCGTCGACCCCGAGGGGTACGTCGTCGCACACCTGTCCGGTGAGGGTCACGCGCACGCGCTGGATCGGCTGCTGGCCGACCTCGTGGTCGAGCACGACACCAAGGGCACGCTGCACCGCGGGAACGGGCCGTATGTCCCATCGCCCTCGCCGGACACCGAGCTGCGCTTTCCAGGCAAGGCAATCCGGCTACCCGGCGGCACGTTGCTGGTCTCCGACTCCGGCCATCACTCCCTCGTCGAGCTCGGCGGCGATGGTGAGACCGTGCTGCGCCGCATCGGTTCGGGCGAGCGAGGTCTCGTCGACGGCGCACCGGACACCGCCAGGTTCAGCGAGCCGCAGGGACTTTGCCTGCTGCCCGCCGAGGTGCGTGCCTGGATCGGCTATGACGTCGTTGCCGCCGACACCGTCAACCACGCGCTGCGCGGGGTGCGTCTCGACACCGGTGAGGTTCGGACCATCGCCGGGACTGGCCGGCAATGGATGCAGGGCGACCGGTCGCCGTTGGAGTCAGACCCTCGCGTTCCGTTGTCCTCGCCCTGGGACGTTGCCTGGTCACCGGGGCTGCACGAGGTGGTCGTGGCGATGGCGGGGATCCACCAGCTGTGGCGGTTCGACCCCGTAACGCCGGCCTTGAGCGTCTGGGCAGGGACGTCGAACGAGGGCCTGCTCGACGGCGCGGCAGGTGACGCGTGGTTCGCGCAGACGTCCGGTCTGGCCAGCGACGGGCACCGAACCTGGCTGGTCGACGCGGAGACGTCATCGTTGCGGTACATCGATTCGGGACCGTCGTCATCACAAGCGACGGTCACCACGGTGATCGGCAGCGGGCTCTTCGACTTCGGTCACGTCGACGGTCCGGCGGCCAAGGCTCTGCTGCAGCACCCGCTGGGGGTCACGGCTCTGCCCGACGGGTCGGTCGCGGTCAGTGACACCTACAACGGCGCGGTCCGGCGCTACGACCCGGCGACGAGTCGGGTGACGACGTTGCTGACCGGGCTGGCCGAGCCCAGTGACGCCCTGGTCGACGGTGACCACCTCGTGGTCGTGGAGTCCGCGGCGCACCGGCTCACGCGGTTACGGCTACCCGATGACGCGCTGGTGGTCGACGGTGTCGCGCAACGCACCCACCGGCCGGTCGTCGAGGTGGCACCGGGACCGGTCGCGCTCATCGTGCTCTTCGACGCACCGGCCGGTCAGCACCTGGACGAGCGCTACGGCCCCGCCACGCGACTGGTGGTGTCCTCGACCCCACCCGGGCTGATCCGTCAGGGCGAGGGGCGCGGCACCGAGCTCACCCGGTCGATCGTGCTCGATGCTCACGTGGGCGACGGTGTGCTGCACGTCTCGGCCATGGCGGCGTCGTGCGACGACACGTCAGGCGACGACGCGAGCGAGTTCCCGGCCTGTCATGTGCACCAGCAGGACTGGGGAGTTCCGGTCCGCCTCGTCGAGGGCGCGCCCGCGGAGGTCAGGCTGCACCTCGCCGCACGCGCCTGACTACCGCCTCCGGATGGTCGGAAGGTGCTGGGTCTCGCCGGCGTAGCCCGGCCGGTGCACGTCGTGCTCGACGGTGACATCGCTCTGCGCGTCGCGGCGCTCACGCTCCCGGTCGTACGACGGGTAGCGGGCATCCCGGGTCCGGTGAGGCGGACGGGTCATGACCACCTGCATCACCAGCAGGAGGATGCCGGCCCAGACCAGGATCAGGCCGAGGTCGAGCAGGTCGACGTACCTCGTGATCGTTGCCGGCGCGTTCACGCCGAACGCCAGCACACCGCCGGTCGCCATCAGCACCAGTGCAGTGCCGATCGAGGCGCGCAGCCGGGGTGCTCGTGCTCTGGTTCTCATGGAGACGTTCCTACAGCTCGTCGGAGTCCCTGCGGACGCTCGGGACGTAGCACGGCCGGCGGCCCCCGGAGGGGTCGCCGGCCGGGTGCGTGCTAGCTGCGGTCGTCGTAGACCCGGCGCTCCTCGACCACGTCGCCACGTCCCGCGCGGTTGCGCGGACCGAAGACGAACGCGGTCATGATGAGCCCGATGACACCGACGATCATCAGGATGTAGCCGACGACGTTGATGTCGAGCCCGGAGACCTCGAAGTTCACGGCGAAGGCGAGAACGGCGCCGACGGCGATCAGGAAGATGCTGACACCGATGCCCATGGATTCCTCCCGGTTGGTCGACCAGCGGAGCGACCCGGAGCGGGCCGGTCCCGGGCCGACGGATGTCGACCGCATTCATCGTGTACCCCACCGAGGGGACTGGCACACCGACACGCACCCGATCGGGCCAGACCCGAAAATACTCATGTCAGGACATCCCAGGCGGGTGAGACGGGCCTGGGGTCAGAAAGCGTCCTCGGCGAGGTCCATCAGCGAGTTGTCCACGGCCTCGGCGACGGCCCGGTGCGCGCTGAGCAGCGGCAGAGCCTGGTGCGCGAAGAACCTAGCGGCCGCGACCTTGCCCTCGTAGAAGGATCGTTCGCGCCCGGTCGCACCGGCCCCGAGTGCGGCCTGCGCCACCACCGCCTGCCGCAGCAGCAGCCACGCGGTCACGAGGTCACCGCAGGCCATCAACAGCCTCGTGGTGTTCTGGCCGACCTTGTAGAGATTGGTGACGTCCTCGGAGGTGGCGGTCAGGGCGGCGACCATGGTGCCGACGATCCCCTGCACGTCCTCGAGGGCGGTGGCGAGCAGGTCGCGCTCGGCCCGCAGGGACCCGTTGCCCTCGTCGCCTTTGGCGAAGTCCTGGATGTCGGTCATCAGCTTGGTGAGCGCCTGACCCTTGTCCCGCACGATCTTGCGGAAGAAGAAGTCCATGCCCTGGATGGCCGTGGTGCCCTCATAGAGCGTGTCGATCTTCGCGTCCCGGATGTACTGCTCGATCGGGTAGTCCTGCAGGTAGCCGGAGCCACCGAAGGTCTGCAACGCCTGCGAGCCGAGCAGCTCGTAGGACTTCTCGGACCCGAAGCCCTTCACGATCGGCAGCAGCAGGTCGTTGACCCGGATCGCGAGGTCGTGCGCTGTGTCGTCAACGTCGTCGGCGGCGCCTCCCGCCGCCTCGGCGAGAGCAATCTCGTCCTGGACGGTGGCGGTGTAGAGGACCAGGGCGCGCATCCCCTCGGCGTACGACTTCTGCAGCATGAGGGACCGGCGTACGTCGGGGTGATGCGTGATGGGCACCCGCGGCGCGGACTTGTCGGTCATCTGGGTCAGGTCAGGGCCTTGGAGCCGGGTCTTGGCGTAGTCCAGGGCGTTGAGGTAGCCCGTGGACAGCGTGGCGATCGCCTTGGTGCCGACCATCATCCGGGCGAACTCGATCACCTTGAACATCTGCGCGATGCCGTCGTGGACCTCGCCGACCAGCCAGCCGACTGCCGGCTCGCGCTCGCCGAAGGTCAGTTCGCAGGTGGTCGAGGCCTTGAGGCCCATCTTGTGCTCGAGGTTGGTGGTGTAGACGCCGTTGTGCTCGCCGAGCTCGCCGGTCTCCCAGTCGAAGTGGAACTTGGGAACGATGAACAGCGAGAGCCCCTTGGTGCCCGGCCCGGCGCCAACGGGTCGGGCAAGGACCAGGTGCACGATGTTGTCGGCCATGTCGTGCTCGCCGGAGGTGATGAACCTCTTCACGCCCTCGATGTGCCAGGTGCCGTCGTCCTGCGCCACGGCCTTGGTGCGGCCGGCGCCGACGTCGGAACCGGCGTCAGGCTCGGTCAGCACCATGGTCGCTCCCCAGCGCTGCTCGACGATCTGCCGGGCGACCTTGCGCTGCTCCTCGGTCCCGAGGCGGAAGATGACGTGCCCGAAGCTCGGTCCGCAGGAAAACATGTGGACGGCCGGGTTGGATCCGAGCACGAGCTCGGCGACGGCCCAGCGCAGGCTCGGCGGGGCAACGGTCCCACCGAGCTCCTCGGGCAGGTCCAGGCGCCACCACTCCGCGTCCATGTAGGCCTTGAACGACTTCTTGAAGGACTCGGGCATGGTGACGGTCTGGGTCTTCGGGTCGTAGACCGGAGGGTTGCGGTCCGAGTCCAGCAGCGAGTCGGCGAGCACTCCCGTGGCCAGTCGCTCGACCTCCGCCAGGATGCTGCGCGCCGTGTCCTCGTCGATCTCGGCGTACGGCCCGGTGCCCAGCACCCGCTGGCGGCCGAAGACCTCGAAGAGGTTGAACTCGATGTCGCGAAGGTTGCTCTTGTAGTGGCCCATTCGTCCTCGCCGAAGGTCGCTTGCTACTGGTCAGTAACAAAGGATGCTACTGGTCAGTAACCTCGCATGCAAGACACCTATGACGGGTGGCGCGGAAGCCCCTACGGGGCGGCCGCCTCGACGGCGGGCCACGGCACCGGCTCAGCGCCTGCGACCTGGTCGATGAACTGCCGGAGGTACCACCAGCGGAACGCCACCACGTCCGGCTCGGCGGCGAGGGTCAGCAGGTGGTTGCCCTCGCGGCAGAACACGTCTGCCTCGTCGAGCATGTCCCCGAGCGCTTGCGATGCCTCGGCTGCTGCGCCAGGAACCAGATAGACCAGGTCCTCGATCACGGGCTGACCCGCGCCCGCCGCCGCGAACAGCTGCTGCTCCTGCTCGCTGGAGAAGCCGGCGAGCTTCGTGCTCAGAGCCTCGAGCAGCGCCGCGAGCCGTTTCGGCAGGTGCCGGTCCAGGCCCTCGGCGTCCGCCAGGTCTGCCGCGAGGGCGAACTCCCGCAGCAGCCCGTCGGTCTGCTCCTGAGCCTTGGCCCAGAGCCCGACAGGCACCTCGAGGAGGTGCACCTCGTGCAGGTCGGCCTCCCGGTCGCCCGCCTGCTCACCCGATTTCTGGGAGCCGGTCACGCGGCGGCCTCGAGAGTCAGGAGGGCGACGCCGGTGGGCGCGTGCCAGCGGGCCGAGTGCGCCCTGCCTCCGGCTGACGTCGAACCCGAGGACGAGGGGCTGTCGCCGTACGCCGACAAGAGGTCGTCGACATCCGCCTCGTCCAGGTCCTCGGTCGTGGTCACGGTGATGGAGGACTGGTCGAGAACCGCCCAGACGGTCTTGCCGCCGTCCCTGTCGATGACCCCCCACGACGAGGCGATGTCTGCGACGAGTCGCAGCCCGCGGCCTGTCGTCGCGTCGGCGCCGTAGACCCGCTGCTGGGGGAGACGGCGCGATCCGTCGGTGACCTCCAGGCGCAACGTCCCGCCCTCGCCGGTGTCCACGCTGACAGTGAAGGGGGTCCGCGCGTGCAGAGCGGCGTTGGCGGCGAGCTCGCTGACGACGAGGGCGGCGCTCCACCCGAGGTCAGGGTGGCCCCACGCGGTGACGATCGACTCGACGAAACTTCTGGCCGCCGGGACGCTGCTGGTGCTGCCCGGCAAGGTCACCTCGGCGTGCGGCATGGCGGGAGATTACTCCCCCGTTCACTGTCCTTCGTGCCTGCCCGTCTCCGGCTGACCAGAGCTGGCCGGTGGCACTCGACTCGCTGTCGAGCTGCGCTCGCACCTGGTCCATGTCCAGGGCGCGCACCGCGGCGAAGCTCGCCGAGGGCTGCTCCGCCTCGGTTGTGTCCTGCAACAGCGCAGGTCCCCTGGTCTTCCGCCGGGCTACACCAGAGTGGCGCGCGGCAGCCGTCGTACGCCCGGAACGGCCAGCACCAGCAGCGCCGCGGCGACACCGACGACCGACATCCCGAGCAGGGTCGGGCGCAGTCCGACCATCGAGCTGACTGCACCGGCGATCAGGTTGCCGAGCGGGATCACCCCCGCGCTGCTGAGGTAGTCGTAGCTGGACACCCGCGAGAGGGCATGGCCGGGGATGTGCTCCTGAAGGCTGGTCTCCCACAGCGTGAAGGTGCCGGTCACGCAGATCCCGGCGAGCACCTCGAGGCCGGCGATGGACCACACGCCGAGGCCGCTGCCGATGAAGGCTGCCTGGAAGGACGAGCCGACGAGCATCAGGGCGGCGACCCGCAGGGCGAAGCGGGGCCGCCACCGCAGGAGCAGGAGGTCACCGAGGACGCAGCCGAGACCGAACCCGGCGGTGATGATGGCCCAGTCCGGCGCCCCGCCGAGCTCCTCGGAGACCAGGACGGGCCCGAGCACGAAGATCGCCGGCAGCACGATGGCGTGGTACGACCCCATCCCGCCGAGGAAGGCAAGCACCCACGCTCGGCTGCGGACCTCGGCCCAGCCCGCGTGCAGACTTGCCAGGAAGTGCTCGGTGGTCGCTTCCGGGTCCTCCTCCGCGAGCACCCGCCGTACGACGCGGGGACGCAGCGGGACCAGGCAGGCGATGGAGACGAGGAACGTACCCGCATCGAAAAGCAACGCTCCGCCCGGGCCGACCAGCGCGACCAGGAGCCCGGCGATCACTGGGCCCGCGATGGCCCCGGTGGAGAAGCTCAGCCCGCGCAGGGCGTTGGCGGGCTGGAGGTTGACCGGCGCGACGGTCCCGGGCAGGAGCCCGGTGAAGGCTGGTGCGAAGAACGCGTCCGCGGCCCCATAGGCCGCGGCGAGCACGGCGATGTGAGTGACGGTGGCCCGGTCGGTGAGCAGGAGCACCGCCGCGCTGAGCTGGCAGAAGAACCGCACCATGTCGGAGGTGATGAGGATCCTCTTGCGGTCCAGGCGGTCCGCCCAGACCCCGGCCGGGATCGCGAGGATCGCGAACGGCAGGAATTGGGCGGCGGAGACCACGGCCACGTCGCCGATCTGACCGCCGACGGAGAGCACGGCGAAGGGCAGGACCACGGAGGTGACCCGGTCGCCGAGGATCGAGAGGACCTGGCCGGAGAAGAGCAGCCGGTACTGCGGCTCGTCGCGCAGCACGGCGGGCAGCCGGGGGCGTCGGCGTCGCCGGCGCAGGCGAGGTGGCGGGTTATGGGAGGACATGGCGTCGGTCAGGGTCCCAGCCAGACGTGACGAGTGCCAGTGATTCGACGGCTGACTCCCGCGGAGGGCCGGAAAGGCGTACCCTCGGAAGGTGACGCTCTCGTCGCCGCTGCCCCGGACCCGGCAACCGCTCAACCGCTCAACCGACTGCCGGACGGTGGCACATGGACATCCAGCTCGCGAACCGGTTGACCATTGATGTCCCTCCGCGAGCCCAGGGAGGCGTCCTGTGCGTCCGGATGTCGGGCGACGTGGACGCTTCCGACGACAAGGAGCTGGCCCTCGCCGGACCGCGGATCCGAGGACCCGGCGCGCACACCGTGTTCCTCGACGTCGGTCCGGTCACTTTCTTCGGCAGCACCCTGGTCAACTTCCTCGTGCGCCTGGTCAACAGCGCCCCCGGAGGACAGGTCGTGCTCTGCCGGCCCAACCCAATGGCCCGACGCGTTGTCGGCGCTCTGTCATTGCCCAGCCAGATCAGCACCCGCCCCGACCTGCCGCCCGAGTGGGTGGAGCCGCCGGCCGGTCGTCGCTCAGGCCGCGAACCGGTGGCCAAAGTCGCGCGGCTGGTGGAATCGTGATCGTGGGGGGTGCCACGGGCGAGGAGACATGGTGAGCGGGCTCGACCAGCTGCGGCGAGACCTGGGCGCGGCCATGTCGGGTGCTGACAGCGCGCTGGCGGCCGCAGACCGGCTCTGTCAGGCGTGCGTCGAGCTCCTCGAGGTCGACGGTGCCGCGGTTTCGCTGGTGCATGCGGGGTCCTCGCAGGGGACGTTCGGGTCCAGCGGCGAGCTGAGCCGGCGGCTGGACGCCCTGCAGTTCACGTTCGGCGAGGGTCCGTGCCTGGACTCGGTCAGGGACCGCACGCCCGTCCTGGTGGCGGACTTGGCTGACCCCACGGAGCAACGATGGCCGGCCTTCCGTGGCGCGGTGCTGGAGTCCGGGATCAACGCGGTGTTCGCCCTTCCGGTGGCGATTGAGACCTCGCCGATCGGCGCGCTGGACCTGTTCTGCAACCGCAGCGGGGCCTTGACAGCACAGTCCATGAGCGGCGGCCTGCTGGCGGCCGAGTTGGCTGCGCTCCCTCTCCTCGACCTGATGGCCGCCGGCGTCGCCTGGGACTCCGCGGGTCAGTCAGACCACGGATGGCAGCAGCTGGCGTCGCTGGCGCGGGTCGAGGTTTACCAGGCCACCGGGATGATCATGGCGGCGCTCGACATCAGCCCGACCGACGCGTTGGTCCGATTGCGCGCTCACGCGTTCGCCTACGGGATGACCGCGAGCGAGGCAGCCTGGGCTGTCGTCGAGCGGCGACTGAGCCTGGACAGCGACGACTGGCGGAGTGAGCCCGGTCAGCCCAGCGCAGGCTCACGATGACCGGCACCCGTGAGGCCGAGGTCGCCCGGTCATTCGTGACCCTGGCCAGCAGCCTCGCCAACGGCTACGACGTGGTCGAACTGCTCGACGAGCTGACCACGGACTGCGCCCGGCTGCTCGACGTCGCCTCGGCTGGGCTGCTCCTGGCCGACGCTCGCGGAGTGCTGCACATCATGGCCGCGTCCTCGGAGCAGACCCGTCAGCTGGAGGTGTTTCAGCTCCAGCGCGACGAGGGCCCGTGCCTGGAGTGCTACCGCGACGGCACGGCGGTGTCTGTCGCCAACCTCGACGAGGCTACCGACCGGTGGCCTCAGTTCGCCCCGGCCGCCCGCTCGATGGGTTTCGCCAGCGTTCATGCCCTGCCGATGCGGCTGCGGGACAACGTGCTGGGCGCACTGGGACTCTTCGGCACGGAGGTCGGGGCGCTCAACGACGATGACCTGGCACTGGGCCAGGCCCTGGCCGATGTCGCCAGCGTCGCGCTCGTCCAGGACAAGGCCGCCGCGGACAAGGCCATCGTCAACGAGCAGCTTCAGACGGCCCTCACCAGCCGGGTGACACTCGAGCAAGCCAAGGGCGTCCTGGCGCAGCTGGGCGCGCTGGAGATGACTCAGGCTTTCACGGTCCTGCGCAACTACGCCCGCGACCACAACCTGCGCCTTACCGAGGTGGCTCAGGCGGTGGTGGCCCGCTCGCTCCCGGCGCAGCAGGTTCTGGACCACGCCCGGTCGCGCGGGTCGAGCCGAGCCTGACGCTTACCCCCGCACGCTGGATGGCGCATCCGCCACGGTTCATGACCCCTTGGCTTTCGCTTTCGGTCGCTCGGCCTAACCAGGCGGCAGCATGGTCAGGCCGGACACCGTGGTGAAGGCTCTCGTCAGACCGGTGCGGGCCAGCGCCTGTTGCGTGACTGAGTTGTCACCACAGACGAGCGTCAGCGTGTTTCGCCGGGCACGCTGGCGGGCGTTGACACTCACAAGTACCGCGAGCCTGGTGTCGGACATAACGCGGAGGGCGCGCAGATCGACGACCAGGCCGCGGGGCTCGCCCTCCATGGCGCCCAGGATGGCGCGGCGCATCGCTCGCGAGGACATGTTCCGATCGACCAAGACGATCGTGGGGGCAAGGGTGGGAACAAGCTCCGGACTGTGCACCATGGCGGCGGCTCTGTCCTCCGACGAGTGCCGGCTGGCTGTCTGGCTTGGGCGGCGCCTACCAAGACGGCGGCGTCGGGTTC
>JAJAYQ010000063.1 GCA_026786145.1 Spirochaetaceae bacterium
CGACCACCGACACGTGCGCGGTGCTCGCCGGCCCTGCGGACTGCCAGCCCACCTCTCGGAGCAGGTCGAGCGCGGCGGCCTCCCGGTCGTGGGCCACGTCGAGCCGGTCCAGGCGCACATCGAGGACCCGTTGCTGCACCGCGACGAGCCGTGCGACGTCTTGCGGCCGCTGGCCGAGCAGCGTGAGCATGGCGGCAAGGACCGCTCCGCCGATGGCCGGTGGTGGGTTGGTCCGCAGCGACCACGGCCCTGCGCGGACACCAAGCGCCGGTCGCACGACGGGCCGGTAGTCGCCGAGGTCCCGCGAGGTGACCAGCCCGCCCCGGTCGGCCATGTCGCTGACCACCCGTCGGGCCAGCTCCCCGTCGTAGAGCGTGCGCGCGCCTTCCGTCGCGATGAGCTCGAGAGAGTCCGCCAGCCCGTCGATCACAACGAGGTTGCCGGTCGCCACCGGTGCGCCGTCGTCGCGGTGGACCGACGCTGCCGTCTCCCGGTCCCAGGCGAGCAGGCTGTCCATGACGTAGGGGAGGTAGTAACCCGCGGCTGAGCCCAGCGGAAAGCCACGACGGGCAACCTCCTCGGCCGGCGCGACGACCTCCCGCCACGGCAGCGACCCCCAGCGGGACTGCGCGAGGTCCAGCCCGGCCAGCGCTCCGGGCGTGGCCACCGATGCGTGCCCGGCGGTCATGATGAGGCCGCCGCCGTAGTCGGTGCGGATCTCGCGGGCGACCGGGTCGGGTGCGCCCTCCGGCCGGCCCAGGCCGGGCATCGCGACATAGCCGTCGACAGTGACGGCGTCGCGGTCCCCGGCCGGCCATACGGTGACGTACGCCCCGCCCGCCAGGGACACGATGCCCGGCTCGTTGACCATCGCCACGAGCATGGCCGCGACGGCAGCGTCCACCGCGCCACCGCCGAGGCCTGCGACCCGCACTGCCGCGTCGGCGCTCGCGCGGTTGGGTGCCGCGATCGCCACCCGTGTCCTCACGGCCCCCATCCTGGCGGTCAGGCGGCAGCCAGCCCTGGTTCGGCCGGCATCTCCTCCTTCTTGGCGTTGATGACGAAGACGGCCACGAGAAACGCCAGGGTGAGCAGGACCGCGCCCCAGAAGAACGACACGTGGTAACCGCGCACGAATGCCAGCGCGGTCACGCGTTCCGTGTCCGCCGGGTTGGTGAGGTTGTCCGCGACGTAGCCTGTGACAGCTCCCGCATAGAGGGTGTTGAGCAGCGCGAGCCCGAGAGAGCCTCCGACCTGTTGCGCGGTGTTGAGCACGGCGCTGGCGACGCCGGCGTCGTGATGCCCGACGCCGAGCAGAGCGGTGCTCGATGCCGGGATGAAGAATCCGGCCAGCCCGACGCTCATCAGCAGGAGGGAAGGCAGCACGTGAGTCAGGTACGACGTGTCCGGCGTGATCCGGGTGAGCAGCAGCATGCCGACCACCGCCATGACCATTCCGGGGACCATCAGCGGCTTGGGCCCGACCCGCGGCAGCAGCTGCGCCACGATGCCGGCGCTCACGATGATCCCACCGCTGAATGGCAGGAATGCGAAGCCGGACTTGAGCGGGCTGTAGCCCAAGGTGAGCTGGAAGTAGAAGGTAAGGAACAAGAACATCGCGAACAGCCCAGCCCCGACGAGCAGGAACATCAGGTACGAACCGCCGCGGTTTCGGTCGAGGACGATCCTCATCGGCAGGAGCGGGTTCTTGGCTCGCAGCTCCCAGGCCACGAAGGCGACGAGAAGCACGACGGCCGCGATGAGGAAGAACAAGGTTGAGCCGGCCGTCCACCCGAGCACCTCGGCGCTCCTGGGGTCCTTCTGCTTGGCAGCCTCGGTGAATCCGTAGACGAGCGACACCAGGCCCAGGGTGGCCAGGGCAGCGCCGGGGATGTCGTAGCGGGTGTCGCCGGGTGCCTTGCTCTCGTGCACGAACGGGACGGCGGCGGCGGCCGCGCCGAGAGCGATCGGCACGTTGACGCCGAGGCACCAGCGCCAGGAGGCGTACTCGGTGAGCACGCCGCCCACGACCAGCCCGATGGCCGCGCCGCCACCGCTGATGGCGCCGAAGACGCCGAACGCCCGTGCCCGCTCCTTGGGCAGGGTGAACATGACGGTGATCAGCGACAACGCCGACGGAGCCAACAGCGCGGCGAACGCGCCCTGAAGCCCGCGGGCCGCGAACAGCAGCCCTGCGTTGGACGCGATGCCGCCCAACGCCGACGCCCCGGCGAAACCGAGCAGGCCGATGATGAAGGTGCGCTTGCGGCCAGTGAAGTCCGCGATGCGCCCGCCGAGCAGCAACAGCCCGCCGAACGCCAGCGTGTAGGCCGTCACGACCCACTGGCGGTCCGCGTCACTGATGCCGAGGTCCTTCTGGGCCGACGGCAGCGCGATGTTCACGATCGACGCGTCGAGAATGATCATGAGCTGGGCGACGGCGATGATGCCGAGGGCGAGCCAGCGCCGAGGGTCCGGCTCCTCGGCAGCGGTCCGGGCCTCGTCGAGGGCCTCGCCGGAAGGGTGGATGGGGTCGGTCACGGTGTCTCCTGGTCATAGGCGAGATCGGTGGTCGTGGGGACGTGGGACAAGAGTGGAATGAGGACGTCGTCGGTGACGTGGACGATGAACGCATCGTCGACCTCGCCGCCGACAACCAGGACGCGCTGCACCCACAGGGCCCCTGCCACCTCGTGGGCGAGGTCGGCCGGGGCAGCCGAAGGCAGCTCGCCGCGCAGCACGGCGCGGTCGACGATCGTGCGGAACGTCGCACGCTTGCGGTCGAGGACCTCCCCGCGCATGCAGTTCCCGAGCTCGGGGGAGTGGCGCATGGCCCGCAGCACGCCGGCCATCAGCTCGCCCTCGTCGCACCCGTCGCTCCCTGCCATGGCGCGCAGGCTGGTGACCAGGTCGCCGCGCAGGGTGCCGGTGTCCGGCGGGGACTCGGAGGGACCGTGCCGCGTGTGCAGCGCGTCGAGCACCAGCTCGCGCTTGCCGGGCCACCGGCGGTAGATGGTGGCCTTGCTGGCGTGGGCCCGGGCGGCGACCGCGTCCATGCTCATCCGGTCGTAGCCGACCTCGGCCAGCAGGGCCAGGGTCGCGTCGCAGATCGCGACGTCTCGGCCGGTGACGGGCACGGGGGGACTCCTGTCGGCAGGGTGGTTCGAGGTGGCTCACCTCGGTAAACGGGAGGTGAACGAAACGGTTTCGTACAGCGGCAGACTCTAGGGCCCGGCTTCAGCTGGGGCAACGGGAATTTCGGACACGGGCGTACGCCCTCGGCGAACGCACCCGTGGACCTCCCGCGGAGGCCGGACCAGCCCGGGTTGGGCGCGGGACCGATGCCAGGCAGAATGGCGCTGCCCCCAGCCCCAGGCCGAGAGGTTCCCCCCGAGGATGTCGTCGAGGATGTCGTCGCGCATGTCGTCCGTCGCCAAGACCGCCGCTGAGACAGCCGTAGCCCCCGACGCGGTGCTCGACGCCCTCGAGGCCGAGGCCATCCACGTGTTCCGGGAGGCGGCTGGCGCGTTCCGTCGACCGGTGATGCTCTACAGCATCGGCAAGGACTCCACGGTCCTGCTGCACCTGGCCGTCAAGGCGTTCGCGCCCGGCAGGGTGCCCTTCCCGGTGCTGCACATCGACACCACCTGGAAGTTCAGGGAGATGATCGAGTTCCGCGACCGCAAGGCGCGCGAGCACGACCTCGACCTCACCGTGCACACCAATCCCGAGGGGCTCGCGGAGGGCGTGACGCCCTTCACGCACGGCGCGCACGAGCACACCCGCATCATGAAGACGGTCGCCCTGCGCCAGGCACTGGATGCCGGCGGCTACGACGCTGCCTTCGGCGGCGCCCGCCGGGACGAGGAGCGGTCGCGGGCCAAGGAGCGCATCTTCTCCCTGCGCGAGCCCGGTCACCGTTGGGAGCCGCGCAAGCAGCGGCCGGAGTTCTGGCGCACCGCCAACACCCAGCTCTCCGAGGGCCAGACGATGCGGGTGTTCCCCATGTCGAACTGGACCGAGCTCGACGTCTGGCGCTACATCCAGCGCGAGGAGATCGAGGTCGTCCCGCTGTACTTCGCCAAGGAGCGCCCGGTCGTGGAGCGCGACGGCCAGCTCATCATGGTCGACGACGAGCGCTACCCGCTGCGTGACGGTGAGAAGCCCGAGATGCGCAGCGTCCGCTTCCGCACCCTCGGCTGCTACCCGCTGACGGCCGCGGTCGAGTCGACGGCGGACACCATGGACGACCTCCTCGCCGAGATGCTCGTCGACCGGCGGTCGGAGAGGTCCGGACGGCTCATCGACGGCGAGGGCGGCGGCTCGATGGAGAGCAAGAAGACCGAGGGCTACTTCTGATGACGACCGGCAACAGCACCGACACCAGCAGGGCGGCGCTCTTCGAACACCCCATCGTCCGGGTCGTCGCATGCGGATCCGTCGACGACGGCAAGTCCACGCTCATCGGCCGGTTGCTGGCCGAGACCGAGAGCGTCCCGGACGACATCCTCGACTACGCGCGCAACACCCGTCGCAGCGGTTCGACGATCCCTAAGGGCGAGGTCGACTTCTCGATGCTCACCGACGGCCTCGAGGCCGAGCACGAGCAGGGCATCACCATCGACGTGGCCTACCGCCACCTCTACCTGCCGTCGGGCCGTCGCGCGATCATTGCCGACGCGCCCGGTCACGAGCAGTACACCCGCAACATGGCGGTCGCCGCATCCACCGCGGACGTGGCGATCCTGCTCGTCGACGCCACCCGCGGCATCCGCCCGCAGACCCACAGACACCTCACTGTCTGCGCGATCATGGGTGTCCGGACGGTCATCGTGGCCATCAACAAGATGGACGCCGTCGACTACAAGCACGTGGCCTTCGAGGAGTTCGCCGGCGGCGTTCGCGCGGCCGCGGCGCGCTTCGACCTCGACGAGGTCGAGGTGATCCCGGTGAGCGCCCTGACCGGCGACAACGTGATCGAGGGGTCGGGCCAGATGCCGTGGTACCACGGTCCGACGGTCCTCGAAGCCCTGACGTCATGGCGCCCGTCGGCCGCCGAGGACCGGTCCGGGGCACCGTTCCGGATGCCGGTGCAGTACGTCGTACGGGCTGAGGACTTCCGGGGCTATGCCGGCACCGTCGTCTCCGGCACGGTCCGCCCGGGCGACAAGATCGTCGTCAATGCCAAGGGTGGGACGACCAGCGTCGAGCGTGTCATGTTCGGTGATCGTGACATCGAGGTGGCGCGTGCCGGACAGGCCGTGACCCTCACCCTCGAGACCGAGACCGACGTGACGCGTGGCGACCTGCTCGTCGCGCCACCCGAGGACCTGGCCGCCGAGCACTTCCCCCGGCCGGCGACCGCATTCGCAGCGGACCTGGTGTGGACCGGCGATGAGGAGCTGCGCCACGGCCGGTCCTACCTCCTGCTGGCCGGCTCGCTGGCAGTGCCCGCCGTGGTCACGGCCATCCGCGCCCGCCGTGACGTCGTCTCCGGCGAGGAGATGGCCGCGCGCACCCTGAAGATGAACGACATCGGCCACGTCGAGATCTCCACCGACACCGCCGTGCCCCTGGACCCCTACACGCTCTCGCGGGACACCGGAGGGTTTCTGCTCGTCGAGCGGGTCAGCCGCGACACGGTGGCGGCCGGTCTGGTGCGGCACGCGCTGCGTCGCGCCCACAACGTCGTCCCGCACACGTTCACCGTGGACCAGGAGGCCCGGGCGCTGCTCAAGAGCCAGCGCCCGCGGGTGCTGTGGCTGACGGGGCTGCCCGGAGCCGGGAAGTCCACCATCGCCGACGCCCTCGAGGGGCGGCTGCACGCGATGGGGATGCACACCTACGTCCTCGACGGTGACGGGGTGCGCACCGGGCTCAATAAAGATCTGGGCTTCACCCCCGAGGACCGCGCCGAGAACGTCCGCCGGGTCGCGGAGACAGCCAAGCTGATGATGGACGCCGGGCTCATCGTCATCGTCTCGCTGGTCTCGCCCTTCCGTGGCGACCGTCGTGCGGCGAAGGGACTGTTTCCCGAGGGCGACTTCCTCGAGGTCTGGGTGGACACGCCCGCAGACGTCGTCGTGGAGCGGGACCCCAAAGGCCTTTACGCCAAAGCCAAGGCCGGCACGCTACCGAACATGACCGGTGTCGGGCAGACGTACGAGCCTCCGGAGCACCCCGACCTCGTCGTCAGCGGCTCGGGCGAGCTCGCCACGGCGGTCGACCAGCTCCTCGACGTCCTCGATGTCGTCGATGTCGTCGATGTCGTCGATGTCAGGCACTGAGCCCCCACCGTGGCCGAGCTCGTCTACCCCTCGATCATCACGCTGGCCCGTGGTGTCTTCGCGTTGCAAGGGCTGCGGTTCACGGTGCGCGGGGCCGAGCACGTCCCGCGGACAGGGGGTGCGGTGATGGCCGTCAACCACGTCGGGTACATGGACTTCACGTACGCCGGGCTGGCGGCGCGGCCGGCCGGTCGGCTGGTGCGCTTCATGGCCAAGAAAGAGGTGTTCGTGCACCGGGTGAGCGGTCCGCTCATGCGCGGCATGCACCACATCCCGGTCGACCGCGAGGCGGGCGCCGGTTCCTACCGTGATGCCGTGGAGGCGTTGCGGGCCGGCGAGATCGTCGGAGTCTTCCCGGAGGCGACGATCAGCCGCTCGTTCGAGCTCAAGGACTTCAAGGCCGGCGCGGTGCGAATGGCTGCGGAGGCCGGCGTCCCGGTGCTGCCGACGGTCATCTGGGGTTCGCAGCGGGTGTGGACCAAGGCGCACCCCAAGCGGCTCGGCCGCAGCAAGGCAGCCATCTCCATCACCGTCGGGGAGCCCTTCCCGGTCGATCCCGCCGTCGACCCGGTGGCCGAGACAGGAAGGCTCCGGGACCGGATGGAGCAGCTCCTCCGCGAGGCGCAGGAGGCCTACCCGGACCGTCCCGCCTCGGAGTCGGATGCGTGGTGGCAGCCGACGCGGCTCGGTGGGAGCGCCCCGACGCCGGAGGAGGCGTTGGCGCTGGACCGGCAGGAGCGCCGGGAGCGGATCGATGCGGCCAAGCAGAAGAGGGATCGCCGCAGCCAGGCTTGATCGTCCGACGCAGCAGTCAGGAGGCGTCGTCGCGACAGCGACAGTCAGGCGTCGTCGCGCTCGGCGACCGTCCAGCGCTCCAGTCGCTCCATCCCGAGGAGCAGCGCCAGCAGGCCGAGCGGCACGAGCAGAACCATGAAGATCATCCGGATCACCCTTCCCCGCCAGTTGTTGCCCGGGACCGGGCTCCGAAACCTCCGGTTTCAGGAATCCGCACCTCTGGTTTCAGGTATCGAACCCCTGGATCAGATATCGGCGTCGCACGCACCGATCTTGACGCCGTCCTGATCTGACACGATCGGTTCATGGCGACCCAGCCCAGCATCTCCTACTCGATCACGGTCCGGCTCGAGGTGCCCGCGCGCGGGAACGCCGTCAGCCAGCTGACCGCCGCCGTGGAGCAGGCGGGCGGGGTGGTCACGGCGCTGGACGTCACGGCCTCCGGCCACGAGCGGCTCACCATCGACGTCACCTGCGCCGCCACCGACACCGACCACGCGCAACGCCTTTCCGAGGCCCTCTCGTCGGTCGACGGGGTCACGATCGGCAAGGTCTCGGACCGGACCTTCCTGATGCACCTCGGTGGCAAGATCGAGATCCAGCCGAAGGTCCCGATCCGCAACCGGGACGACCTCTCGATGATCTACACGCCCGGGGTGGCTCGGGTCTGCCTGGCACTCGTGGACAACCCTGACGACGCCCGGCGGCTGACGATCAAGCGCAACACCGTCGCCGTGGTGACCGACGGCTCGGCGGTGCTCGGGCTCGGGAACCTCGGTGCGATCCCTGCCCTGCCCGTCATGGAAGGCAAGGCCGCGCTGTTCAAGCGCTTCGCCGGGATCGACGCCTTCCCGATCTGCCTCGACACGCAGGACGTCGACGAGATCGTGCGCACCGTCGAGCTGATCGCACCCGTGTTCGCCGGCATCAACCTGGAGGACATCTCCGCGCCGCGCTGCTTCGAGATCGAGCGACGGCTGCGGGAGAGGCTCGACATCCCGGTCTTCCACGACGACCAGCACGGCACCGCGATCGTCGTGCTCGCCGCGCTCCTCAACGCGCTCCGTGTCGTCGGCAAGGACATCGGAGCGGTCCGCATCGTCATGTCCGGTGCCGGGGCGGCCGGGATGGCGATCCTGGCTGTGCTGATCGAAGCCGGCGCCCGCGACGTCGTGGTGTCCGACAAGGACGGGGTGATCCACGCCGGCCGGGAGGGGCTGGCCCCGGATCTTCGGTCCGTGGCGGAGCGGACCAACCGGACGGGCGTCTCGGGCACCTTGCGTGACGCGCTGGTCGGTGCCGACGTCTTCATCGGTGTGTCGGCGCCGAACCTGCTCACGGGAGCGGACATCGGGAGGATGGCTGACGGGAGCATCGTCTTCGCGATGGCCAACCCGGTGCCGGAGGTCGATCCCCTCGAAGCGGCCAGGTTCGCCAGCGTCGTCGCCACCGGTCGCAGCGACTTCCCGAACCAGATCAACAACGTCCTGGCGTTCCCCGGGGTCTTCCGCGGGCTGCTCGACGCCCGCAGCCACACGATCACCCTCGACACGCTGCTGGCGGCCGCGCGCGCCCTTGCCGCGGTTGTCACGGCGGACGAGCTCAACGCCAGCTACATCGTGCCCAGCGTCTTCCATCCCGACGTCGCCACTGCGGTGGCCGCGGCGGTGAGCGCGGCCGTTAGGTCCACCGGCGTCTCCGTGCCCATCGACGAGGAACCCCCCTCCTCACCTGCCGGGTGAACCTCTCCCCTCTCCGCTCGGCACGGGTTGCAAAGGCGGTGTTCGCCGCCGCGGTGGCGGCGAACGTCGTCCTGCTCTACTGGCCGCGCGCCGTCGGCGGAGGCGGCCTTCCGCACCTGGACAAGGCCGTGCACCTGCTGGCGTTCGCGGCCGTTGCCTGGTCGGGCCTGCGGGCCAGGGTGCCGGCGTCCTGGCTGCTTCCCCTGCTGGTCCTGCACGCCGGTGTCAGCGAGCTTGTCCAGGACCGGCTGCTCCCGGGCCGCAGCGGGGAGGTCGCCGACGTGCTGGCGGACCTGGTGGGGATCCTCGCCGGAACGGCTCTGGCGCGTGCATCATGGCGGGATGAGCCCGTCGTACCGCCGCAGCATCGACGCTGAGCTCACCGGCACTCTGCTGGTGGCCACGCCGGAGCTGGGCGACGGCACCTTCGACCGCAGCGTCGTCCTGCTCCTGGACCACGACGCGGACGGCGCGCTGGGTGTCGTCATCAATCGGCCCACGCCGGTCGACGTCGCCGAGGTCTTGCCGACCTGGCAGGCGTTGGCCAGCGAGCCGGGAGTGCTCTTCCAGGGGGGACCGGTGGCCCTGGACTCCGCACTGGGCCTGGCGGTCCTCCCTGGTGCTGACGATGACGTCGGGCCGCCCGGCTGGCGGCGGGTGGTCGGTCGGCTCGGGCTGGTCGACCTCGACGCGCCGCCGCAGGTGCTGGCCGCGGAGGTGAGCCGCCTGCGCATCTTCGCCGGCTACGCGGGGTGGGGCGCCGGCCAGCTCGAGGACGAGCTGGCCTCGGGGGCCTGGTACGTCGTGGCAGCCGAGCCGAGCGGGAGCTTCGAGGACGCGTTCTCGGCCGAGCCGGACCGGCTGTGGCGATCGGTGCTGCGTCGGCAGGGCGGCGACCTGGCCATGGTGTCGACCTACCTGGACGACCCGTCGCTGAACTGAGCGCCGAATAGACTCCACACATGACGCAGACTGGGACCGAGGTCGAGGTCGAGGCGACCCCGCGCACCTCGCACGGCGACGGTGACCACGAGCGGTTCTCCCACTACGTCCGCAAGGAAAAGATCCTCGAGTCGGCGCTCTCGGGCGACCCGGTGATCGCGCTGTGCGGCAAGGTGTGGGTTCCGGGCCGGGATCCCGATCGCTTTCCCCTCTGCCCCACGTGCGGGGAGATCTACGGCCGGATCCCGGCCGGTGGATCAGGCAACGACAAGGACTCTGGCTGAGGAAGAGCTAGCGGACCTTGCTGCCGTACATCTCACCCAGCGGGTCGGCGAGCAGCTCCAGCCGCGCGCCGTCGGGGTCGCGGAAGTAGACCGACACCTTGCTCTCCAGCAGGTAGTCGACACCGGCGGCCTCGAGCCTGCCGCGCAGGTGCTCCCACTTCTCCGGCTCGACCGAGATGGCGAGGTGGTGCAGGCCGCCGAGCACCTCGGCGTAGGGGCCCAGGTCCATCCCCGGGAAGTCGAAGAACGCCAGCAGGTTGCCGTGGCCGATGTCGAAGAAGAAGTGGGTGGAGCCCGGGTAGTCACGGTTCTCGAAGATGTCGGTGAGCGGGAACTCGAGCACGTCCTGGTAAAAGCGCACGGTCCGCTCCACGTCGGAGCTGACCAGCGCGAAGTGGTGCAGCCCGCGGGCCGAGGACGCCGGCCGTTTCCCGGCCGGCCGAAGATAGGTGCGCCGGATCCGGTCCCGCTCGCGCTCGACGGCAGCCAGGTCGATGTCGTTGCTCATGCACCGACATTGAGCACTTGGTCCGGGCCTGTCAAGGGCCTGTCAAGCGGAGAGCACCGTCACGTCGACGAGCTGGCTGCTGGTGTTGGCGAAGCCACCGCGGTTCCACGGCTGCTCGGCAGGCTGGGTGCGACCGGTGGCGTCGGTCGCCCGCGCCGACACGACGTAGGACCCTGGCTCGGTGACCTCCCACGGGAGCGTCCAGCCTCGCCAGGCCCACCGCCCGCCCGTGGAGCCAAGCCCGGCCGGACTCCACGAGGCGCCGCCGTCCACCGTGACCTCGACCGCGGTGACCTCGGCCCAGCCGGACCAGGCGCGGCCCTGCAGGAGGTGGCGCCCGGGCCGCAGGACACGGCGTCGGGACATGAAGTCGGGGAACCCCGGCGGAATCACCAGGGCGCGCGGCGCGATGCGGGTCAGCGCCTCGCCCTCGTCCTCGGGGCGCTGCCGCAGGGCGTACGCCCGCATCTGGTAGCCGTCGAACGGTGTGTCGACCGCCTCGACCCGGCGCAGCCACTTGACCGATGCCATCCCGTACCAGCCCGGGACCAGCAGCCGTAGGGGGAATCCGTGCTGCGGCGGGAGGTCGACGCCGTTGCAGCCCCACACGAGCAGCACGTCCTCGCGCATCGCCTCCGGCACGCGCAGCGACCGCGCGTAGTCCTGCTCGACCCCGCGCTCCACGCCGTGGTCCGCCCCGGTGAACACGAGGTCGACGACGTCGTCGGACAGCCCGGCTTCCTCGAGCAGCGGCGCCAGCGGTGTGCCGGTCCAGGTCATCGTGCCGACCGCCTCGTGCAGCCACGGCTGGCTGACCGGCCGGGGGAGGAGGCGGGCCCGGCCGTTCCCCGCGCACTCCATCGTCACCGTGCGCGTCACGACGCGGCGTGCGCGCAGCTCGTCCAGCGAGACGGAGAGCGGGGTGTCCACGAGCCCGTCGATCTCGACCCGCCACGTCCCGGCATCGGCGAACGGGATGTCGTAGTGCGTCAGCAGGTAGTGGGCGCCCAGGGGGGTGACGTCGTGATGCATCAGCTCGAGCGGCATCCCGTGGTTGCGGGCCGCGAGACCCAACTCGTCGAAGCCGACGGACTCGCCCTCGTCGGCGACTCGCGAGGGCAGGCTCACGTCGGAAAGACTCATGAGTGACGGTGTAGTCGTCGCCGGTCGAAAATGCCAGCCCCTAGCACGACAACACCGGTTGGTGGAACATCCCCCCGCCGTGCGCATGTCGGCGGGACAACCTCGCTAGCCTCGCGGGGCCGATGAGAACGACTCCCGCCGCCGCCCTCTCGCCCGCCTTCCCGGGGCGGGCGCCCTGGGGCACCGCCAGCGCGCTGCGCGCCTGGCAGCAGGAGGCGCTGGACGCCTACCTGGCGCGGCAGGGCCGGGGGGCGCGCGACTTCCTCGCCGTCGCGACGCCGGGGGCCGGCAAGACGACCTTCGCCCTGCGGGTGGCCAGCGAGCTGCTGGCGACCCGCGTGGTCGAGGCGGTGACCGTCGTCGCGCCGACCGAGCACCTCAAGCACCAGTGGGCCGACGCCGCAGCCCGGGTCGGCCTCGACCTCGACCCGGGCTTCCGCAACGGCCAGGGGGCCGTGTCGCGGGACTACACGGGGGTCGCAGTGACCTACGCGCAGGTGGCCGCGCACCCGCTGCTGCACCGGCGGCGGACCGAGACCCGGCGTACGTTGGTCATCCTCGACGAGATGCACCATGGGGGCGACGCGCTGTCATGGGGCGACGCCGTCCGTGAGGCGTTCGACCCGGCGACCCGGCGGCTCGGGCTGACCGGCACCCCGTTCCGCTCCGACACCTCGCCGATCCCGTTCGTGTCCTACGCGCCCGGGCCCGACGGGGTCCGGCGCTCGGCCGCCGACTACAGCTACGGGTACGGCCGCGCCCTGGCCGACGGGGTGGTGCGTCCCGTCATCTTCCTGTCGTACTCGGGCCAGCTGCGCTGGCGTACCCGGGCCGGCTCCGAGGTGAGCGCGACGCTGGGGGAGCCGCTTCCCCGTGACGTCACCGCGCAGGCCTGGCGGACGGCGCTGGACCCGCAGGGCAACTGGATCCCGCAGGTCCTCGCCGCCGCCGACCGGCGCCTCACGGAGGTACGCCGGGGGGTGCCCGACGCGGCCGGCCTGGTGATCGCCACCGACCACCTCGCCGCCCGGGCGTACGCCGCGCAGCTGGCCCGGGTCACCGGCGAGGCGCCCGTCCTGGTGCTCTCCGACGAGCCCGGCGCGACCGCCCGGATCGAGGAGTTCGCGGACAACGACGCGCGCTGGATGGTGGCCGTGCGCATGGTCTCGGAGGGCGTCGACATCCCGCGCCTGTCGGTGGGCGTCTACGCCACCTCGGCGGCGACCCCGCTGTACTTCGCCCAGGCGGTCGGGCGGTTCCTCCGGGTCCGGCGCCGCGGCGAGACCGCCTCGGTGTTCCTGCCCTCGGTGCCCCAGCTGCTGCAGCACGCCGCCGAGATGGAGGTCGAGCGCGATCACGCCCTGGACCGGCCGGTGGGGGACGACGACGGGGACATCTTCGCCGCGGAGAATGCCCTTCTCGCAGCTGCCGAGCGGGTCCGGTCGGAGGCCGGCGACATCGATGGCGCCGCCTTCGAGGCGCTCGAGGCCGAGGCGCACTTCGACCGGGTGCTCTTCGACGGCGGGGAGTTCGGGACCCAGGCAGCGGTGGGGTCACCGGAGGAGGCCGACTTCATCGGGCTGCCGGGCCTGCTCGAGCCCGACCAGGTCGCCACTCTGCTCCGGGCCCGCCAGAGCGCCCAGGCCGGACGTTCCGGGCGCCACGCTTCGGCAGCGCGAGCGGAGTCCGACCGGGATGCTGCGTCGCACCGGGCGATCCCGGCGCTGCGCAAGGAGCTCAACGGTCTCGTCGGGGCCTGGCACCACCGCACCGGCCTGCCGCACGGTGCGGTGCACACCGAGCTGCGTCAGGCGTGCGGGGGACCGCTGGCTGCCCAGGCGACCGCCGGCCAGCTGCAGGCGCGCATCGACCTGATCCGGGCGTGGGCCATCCGGCGGCGCCGGTAGCCGGGAGCCGGTAGCCGGTAGCCGGGAGCCGGCTAGCCGCTAGTGGTCCAGGTCCTCGATCGACCCGTGCACGGTGAACACCTGGTCCAGGCCGGTGAGCGCCAGGATTCGCAGCACGGCGCGCGAGGCACCGACGAGGACGAAGGACCCGCCGGCGAGCTGGGCGCGCCGCTCGATGGTGACCAGCACCTTGAGACCGGTGGAGTCCATGAACGTGACGTCGGTGATGTCGAGGACGATGCGCGGCGAGACGCTGTGCAGGGCGTCCAGGGCGTGCTCCCCCAGCTGCGAGGCAGTCTCGAGATCGACCTCCCCGCTGACGGAGACCACCGCCCGGTTCCCGAGCAGGCGGGTCGACAGATCGAGGTGCACGGGTGGAAACCCTACTGGGCGCCCCGGCTACCAGCAGCCGGTGACCGTGGCCGCGAGCTTGTCCACCGCTCGCCGGGTGGTGAGCGTCGAGGGCACCTGGTTGAGCAGGAACGAGAAGAGCTTGACCCGTCCGTCGGCGCCCACGGCCCGGCCGCTGAGTGCGATGACCCCCGACAGCGAGCCGGTCTTGGCCTCGATCAGCCCGCGGGCGCAGCTGGTCGGGCCGCTGCGGTAGCGCAGGTACTCCGGCCCCAGGGTGCCGGTCTCGCCGGCGACGGCCAGCGCTCCGCTGCGCAGCGCCGCAAGCTGGGGGTACGCCGGGTCGTAGGCGCGGGAGAGAACGGCGAGGACCTCGGCCGGGCTGAGCCGGTCGGCCCGGGACAGCCCGCTGCCGTCGTGGACCAGCCCGGGCGCGATCGTGACCCCGAGGCCGGCAAGGACCGCCACCTGGGCCCGGGCCGCACCGTCCCAGGTGGCGGGGAGGCCGGTCTGCACGGCGACCATCCGGTGCAGCACCTCGGCCATGTCGTTGTCGCTGGTGCGCAGCATGAAGGCGACCTGGGTGGCGAGGTCGTCGCCGTACGTCTCGGCAATGAGGGTGGACCCCTCGGGGCGTGTCCGTCGCGCGACGGTGCGGACTGGTACACCCTGGCGCTCGAGGAGCTCGGCGAACACCCGGCCGGCGTCCAGGGAGGTGTCCAGGCGCCGGTGCCCGTCGACCACCAGCGCGCGCACCGGGGACACGTCCCTGGTGACGTAGGACGCCTTCCACCCACGGGCCGGTGTCGGGGCGGGGAACAGGGAGTCGTCCACGTCGACCCGGACCCGGGGCACCCCCTGGGCGAGCACGGTCGTGGCGGTGGTCCTGGCCAGGCGCCGGAGGTCGGCCCGGCTCAGTGAGGGGTCGCCGCCGCCGACCAGCACGACCCGCCGGGTCGTGGTCCCGGTCATCGCCCGGGTCGGGAAGCGGTGGTCGGGGCCGAAGGTGGCGAGGGCGTTCACGGCGGTCAGCAGCTTCACCGTCGAGGCGGGGATCTGTTGCTCGCCCTCGGACCCGGCCCACACGACCTGTCCCGTCTCCGCGTCGGTGACCAGGCCTGCGAGGTCGTCGCCGAGGGCTGTGGCCAG
>JAJAYQ010000064.1 GCA_026786145.1 Spirochaetaceae bacterium
ATGATCTTTCTTGCGGGGCCCGCCGCCGACGTAGGTGGTTTCTGCGACTTGCGCGAACCCGCCAAGGGTGTAGTCGATATCGACCCAGGCGTCATCAGCAATGCTGGCGATGGCGGCTTGGACCTTGTGGTTGTTGGTGACGGTGATCGACCAGGCCATGCGGTGACGGTCAAGTGTGCGCAACAGTTCCCATGACCAGAACCCTGAATCGGCGCGCACCGTCATCGCCCCGGTTGCTTTGGCACGCTTCAGGATGCCGGCGAGTTCGTCGATGAACCGGTTGATCCCGCGCGATGACCCGGCTGATCCTTTGCGCATCCGTGAGAACAAGATTTCACCGGTGCCAGCGCGGGTGGCGACGAGTGGGTGATAGCCGAGACATTTCGTGTAGCCATACGCGGCGCCCTGCTTGGCGTGTCCGTGCACCTCGCAGATCGTCGAGTCCAAGTCGATCACCAAGTCTGCGTTGCCGGGCCCGGCACCTGCTGCCCACGCGTTGATCAACAGTCGTGACGAGACAGCGTCGAGTTGGCGCACGAACCCAAACTTGAAGGTCCGCAGAAATGTCCCAATCGTCGAGGGTGCCATCACCCGAAACGGCAACACCGTCTGAGTCGCCCCAGCGCGCAACACGTCAACGTGATCGATGTGGGTGGCACCGGCGACCATCGCGGCGATCAGGGTGCAGATCTTGCGGCCCGGCAGGAACGATCCGGTGTGGACCCACTTGTTCGCCAGGCGTTCCAAACCGAGGTGTGACATGAGGGTCGCGATCATGATCAGCCCGGCGTTGGCGATCAGGCCGTCATGATCAAAGGTCGTTTCATACCGGTCGATGGGGCGCGATACTGGGAACACTGAAAGTGCCTCCTGTTGCTTTGGGTTTGTTGACTTCGAACATCAACATCATCCCAGCTCAGGAGGCACTTTTGGTGGACGCGCAAGGTCCCGACCAATCACCTAAACGGTGGATCCAGGCTGACTGCGACGTGCTCGATATCGCTCTCACCTGATCCGGTTCGGGGCTGTCAAGGGCTGATCGCAAGCGAGTCGGTCGGGATTGCACACCGATCTGCACCTCAACGCTGGAGGTCTGGTCGCGGATTGAACACGATCGCG
>JAJAYQ010000065.1 GCA_026786145.1 Spirochaetaceae bacterium
ACGGCCGGTCCGGGTGACCGAGATAGCACCCGGCATGGTCGCCACCGAGGAGTTCGCCCTCAACCGGTTCGGCGGAGACCGCGATCGGGCGGCCAAGGTCTACGAGGGGGTCGACGCCCCCCTCACGGCCGAGGACATCGCGGACTGCGTCGCGTGGTGCGTGACGAGGCCTCCGCACGTGGACATCGACCTGCTCGTGGTCAAGCCGCTCGCGCAGGCCGCACAGCACAAGGTCCACCGCACCTCATGAGGACGCGAGACGGGCGCTGAACGCGGCGTACGCCGGGGGGCTGAACAGCACGAAGCGCACCTCACGCAGCGATCCCGGCCGGTGCTCCCTCACGGTCTCCACGGCGATCCGCGCCGCATCGTCCAGCGGCCAGCCGTAGACCCCCGCCGACACCGCCGGGAAGGCGATGCTCGTTGCCGCGAGCTCCTCGGCCACCCGCAGGGACTCGCGGTAGGCCGACGCGAGCACCTCAGAGCGGTCCTCGGTCGTGGAGTGGACGGGGCCGACGGTGTGGATGACCCAGTGGGCCGGAAGGTCGCCCGCGGTCGTCGCGACGGCCTGACCGGCGGGCAGACCGTCGGGCAGCGAGGTGGCGCGCAGCTCTCGACAGGCTGCGAGCACCGCCGGCCCGCCGCGGCGGTGGATGGCGCCGTCGACACCACCACCTCCCATCAGCGAGGAGTTGGCCGCGTTGACCACCGCGTCGACGCGCTGCTCGGTGATGTCTCCCTCGATCGCCGTGACGTCCACCGGTCCAGCCTCCTCCCCATGCCACCGGTGGCGGGCCTCACCACGGCGGTGCCGCGAGGGAGGAACAACGCTGCGGCCAGACTCCCGGGCACGCCTGGCACCTCCGACGTCACGGCTGGCCCTCCTCCGTTACGGCACCGCCTCAGGCATCGGTGAGGCGTACGCGCAGGCGGCGGAAGCCCTTGCCCTTGTTCTCGACCTTGACGACCTCGATGCGGCCGATCTGTCGCGTCGAGGCAACGTGGGTGCCGCCGTCGGCCTGGGTGTCGAGGCCCACGATGTCGACGATCCGCACCACCTCCAGGTCGGGCGGGAGCAGGTCGGTGGCGGTGCGGATCAGGTCGGGGTGGGTCGCGAAGGCCTCGGCACGCGGCAGGCTCCCTACCTCGATGGCGCGGTCGGCAGCGACCTCGACCGCGCACGCCTCGGCGACTCGGTCCTTGAAGCCCTCCGGCACCTCGGGCAGGTTGAAGTCCATCCTGGCTTCCAACGGCTCCATGTTGCCGCCGGTGACCAGCGACCCGAAGTCGCGGAACACGACTCCGGACAGCAGGTGCAGCCCGGAATGAGTGCGCATCAGCGCCGTACGCCGTTCGTCCTCCACCGCGCCACGGACGGCGGTGCCGACCGGCGGCACCGGGTCGTCCTCGGCCGGGACCAGCTCGAGGTCCTCGCCGCGGCGAACCCCGACGATGCGGGTCTGGACGCCGCCCCAGAGCAGGGTGCCGTGGTCGGGCGGCTGACCGCCGCCGCCGGGATAGAAGGCCGACCGGTCGAGGACGATGCCCTCGGGCGAGCTGACGAGGACGGTTGCGTCCCACTCGCGCAGGCTTTGGTCGTCCAACTCCAGTCGCTCGGTATTGACAGGGCGACCAGTCCTGTTGTTGCCCACGACGTCAGTAGCGGCCGTAGCCGGAGTTGCCACCGCCGTCGATCTGGCGCAGCTTCGGGCGGACCTCGGCGAGGTAGACACCCGCGGCGACGACGCCGATCACGTTGAGGATGCCGAGGGCCGACGGCGAGCCCAGCGACACGATGCTGATGAGAAACGCCGCGGCGAGGATGCCCAGCCAGACAGGCTTGGTGAGCCGGCCGACGTGCGGGAACAACGCGCCCTTGCGGCGCAGCGCGTCGAAGACGGCGAAGCCGGTCAACACGAAGGCGCCGATGCCGAGCACCAGCAGCACGAAGCCCTGCACCGGTCCCAGGATGTCCATGATGCAGAGCCTAGTCCGCGCACGGCGGAGCGGCCCGCCCCTCGAGGGACGGGCCGCTCGGTCGTGCAGTGGTGCGTTGTTGCCGGTGTCAGCGACCGACCTTGCTGGCCCCGGCCGAGGTGGCGCGGACGGCCGACTTGGTCGTCTTGCGTGCCGAGGTGGTCGCCGAGCGGGCGGCGGTGCGGGTGCCGACCGCACGCTTTCGCGCGGTGGTGGTGGTGCGCTGGGCCGACGCGCGGGTCGAGGCGGTGGCCTTGCGGGTCGCCTTCTTGGCCGACTTCTTGGCCGTCGTGCGCGTGCCCTTGGCAGCCGTCTTGGTATCCGCTGCGCCCTTCTTGGCCACGGTGGTGGCGGCCTTGGTGCGACGCACGGTGGTGCTGGCGTCGCGCTTGAGCTCCTGGGTCGCCTTCTGGCGACGGATGCGGCCCACGACGAGACGGCCGCGGGTCAGCAGCGTGTCGTACGCCGCGTCGGCGCGGTCTGCGGCTCCGACGGCGACACCGACTGCCACGTTCTGCGCCCGACTCGGAAGGGCGATGGTCTCGGCCTGCAGGGTCGAGACGGCCTTCGCCACGTCCTTGCGGTCGATGGTGATCCGCACGAGGTTCGACGGACGAAGACGCGAAGGCATGTCGCGGACGGTCTTCACGGCGAGGTCGCCAGCACCGGCAACGACGTAGAACGGCTTGCTACGAGTGATCGTGGTCAGGCTCATGAGCTTGTCCTCCTGGTGGTGGTGTGCGGCTTGGTGGCCACCGGTCCGGTGGCCTTTCGAGTGCGCGACCTGGTCGCCTTCTTGGCAACCGCTTCCTTGGCGGCGTGCTCGGCGCGGAACGACTCGTAGATGTCCACGAGCACCCGCTTGTGCCGATCGCCGATCGCTGGATCAGCGAGCACGGCTGCGACCACGTCGCCGCCGCCCTCGTGGCGCTCGTCGAGGATGCCTGCATGGACGTAGAGCGTCTCCGCGGAGATGCGCAGGCCCCTCGCGATCTGCTGCAGGATCTCCGCACTCGGCTTCTTGATCCCCCGCTCGATCTGGCTGAGATAGGGGTTCGAGACGCCGGCGGACTTCGCCAGCTGGCGCAGGGACACCTGCGCCGACTCGCGCTGCTCGCGGATGTAGTCACCCAGCGAGGAGACCTTCAACGTTGCCACGCCTACGATTCTACCCCAAGTGCTAACTGGAGCAAGCACTCAGCAAGCGGAATCCGGCGTGAGGTCGGTCACATCCCGACGAGGTCCCAGGTGCTGGTCCCGGGCGTGTCGCGCACCTCGACCTTCTGGGCGACGAGGCGGTCACGCACGAGGTCCGACGTCGCGAAGTCCTTGTTCTCGCGCGCCGCTGCGCGCAGCTCCAGCAGCAGGTCCACGAAGGGCGCGATGCTCTCCCGCGGATCCCGTGCCCCCACCACGGCCAGCTCGCCGAGGCGCACGATGAGCGCCCGGAGCACCCGCCTCGCCTCGTCGACGTCGTCGCTCTGCAGCGTGTCGGCCCGCCATGCCGCCACAGCCGCCTCGAGACCGAGCACCGCCTGCACGCAGCCCGTGACGTCACGCGTCGACAGGGCCGAGTCGAAGGCCGCCCGGGCGCGGTCCGCCTCCTCACGCAACGACGTCGCCGCGCGGGCATCCTCCGGCGCCGCGACGGAAGGCGTCGGGCCGGCGGGCTCCTCGGCCGCCGGCCGGCTGGTCTGCTGGCCACGCAGCATCCCGGCCAGCTCGGAGAGGGTCAGCTGGTCTCCGGCGGCGAAGGTCTGCGTGACCCCCCGCCTCCGGACGCTGACCACGCCGTTCCCGGCCACCCGCACGATGCCCGCATCGAGGTCCAGGACCGCTGCGGTGTGCTCGTCGACACCGAGCACGCCGACGTCGTCGGGCAGCTGCTCCTCAAGTACCGCGAGCCGGGACTCGCCGAGGTAGCAGTACCGGGTGTCGTACCCGCCGCCCTCGCGGTTGTCGAAGTGGGGCACCACGGCGACCCGGATGTCGCACAGGTCGCCGAGGAGGTTGAGGCCGTCGACCCAGGTCGGCGCCGCACCGACCTTGTAGATCTCGTAGACGGGCACCGTGTGGCTGCCCAGCGTCAGTGCTGCGGCACTGCCCATGACGACGGTGCCGCCGCGTCGGACCACGCCGGCCAGTGCCGCGGGAACGCCGCTGCTCCGCCACTGCCCCAGTGCGTACGTCGGGCTGCCGGGCCCGGCGAACGCCCACGTGGCCTGGTCGAGCAGGGCCAGCGACCGGTCGCCCGCCGCCGGGTCGTCGGCCGGTGGCGGCCACCGGACGACGTCGAGGTCGCGACCCACGCTCTGGGCGAAGTACAGGAGGGTCCGCTGCACGAGGTCGTCGCGGTTGGTCTGGAACGCGAACGGGGTGTCCACCAGCACGGCAGGACCCGGCGGGGAGTCGGCGAAGATCTCCCGATGGGTCCGCACCATCGTCGGCGCCGTCTCACCCGACCCCATCACGACGATGCGGCTCATCCGGTTCCCTCAGCGGCCCGTTCGGCAGCCCGGGACGCCACCACCGACGCCAGCTCGAGCAGGTCCGACACGAGTCGCACCGGCTGCTGGGCGTGCAGGTCGTGGTCGGCGCCGACGTACCAGGAGACGCGGGCGTCGGGGAAGGAAGCCGCCGCAACTGTGGGGGCTGCCCGGCGATCCTCATCCGCGTCACGGGCATCAGGTCCGACGACCGCGGGCGCGAGAAGGACGGGGACGGTCACCCGTGGGTAGAGCGGGCGGGGGTCGCCGACCCAGAGCGAGTGCACGATCTGGCGGTGATGCTCGCGGGTGAGCCGCGGCCGGGCCATGCCGTCGGGACCCTCCGCGAAGTTGGCGACGGTCCCTGCAATGCCTTCCTCCGTCCAATCCGGGTGCCACTGGCGGACCCGTGCCGGCAGCGCCGCGTAGGCCAGGGAGTCGAACACGGGGGGTGCGAGGGCCGCCCAGCACGCGTCGAACGTTGCGAACCGGTCGCCCAGGGCGATCCAGCCACCGTCGACCAGCGCCAGGCCGGCAACGCCGCCATGGCGGGCACCCAAGGAGACCACCACGTTGCCCCCCCAGGACTGGCCGGCGACGATCGGTGCGCGGTCACCGGTCAGGCCCAGCTCGGCACACAGGGCAGCCAGGTCGTCGGCGGCCTGGTCGGTCGTGTAGCCGTCCTCGACCTGTTCGGAGCGGCCATGTCCGCGCAGGTCGACGGCCACGACTTCGTGACCTGCCTCCAGCAGCAGAACCGCGACGCCGTCCCAGAGCCG
>JAJAYQ010000066.1 GCA_026786145.1 Spirochaetaceae bacterium
CCCTGGGTCTTCTGCTGGATGCGGTCGTCCCCGACTGCCTCCGCCGCCCCGATGGCCTGGTCGAGCTCGGCCTCACCGACCGACACATTGCCCTTGTCGTCGGCCAGCTTGCTCCAGACCCCGGCATAGCAGTCGGCCTGCAGCTCTAGGGCCACCGACAGGTCGTTCTGCTGAGCAGGGTCCTCCTGCTGGGCGGCACGGACCTTGCGCTCGGTGCCGAACAGTGTCTGCAGGTGGTGACCTGCCTCGTGCGCCATGATGTACGCCTGTGCATAGCGGCCTTCGGCGCCGAACTGCTGCTGCAGCTGCTCGAGGAAGCCGATGTCGATGAAGATGCTCTGGTCCGGCGGGCAGTAGAACGGGCCCACCTGCGAGGACGCCGTGCCGCACCCCGTCTGGACGCCCTGGGTGAAGAACGTCAGCCCCGGCTGCTCGTACGTCGAGCCGGACCGCTCGAACTCGTCGGTCCACACCTCGTTGATCTCGTTGTAGACCTTCACCAGGAAGCAGTCGTCGTACTTCTGGATCGCGCCGTCGGTGTTGCAGCGTGTCTCGAGGTCCCCGGTCCCCGCGCCCTCGCCCTGTACCGGCCCGCCCGGCGGGATGAGCTGGGAGGGGTCCACGTTGCCACCGCCGACGACCGAGATGATCACGTAGATGATCAGGCCCACGACCCCGGCACCGCCGCCGATGGCGACCGGGCCACCCCGGCCCCGGCGGTCCGAGACGCCGGAGGTGTTCACCGACTGGTTGTCGAACTTGATCCCCATCTCGTGGGCACCGAACCTTTCCGAGTGGTCGCCTGGCCGCGCGTAGACTACGGCGCATGTCCGCGCCGTCCTCGTGATCTGGTCTCCCGTTACCCCCGCATGCAGAGACCATCCCCACCGGTGGACCCCACTGGACGACGACGAAGGAAAGTCCCCCGATGATCACCGCCACCGGCCTGGAGCTCAGGGCAGGCTCACGCCTCCTGCTCGGCGGGGCCACGTTCCGCATCGCCGCAGGTGACCGGGTGGGGCTGGTCGGCCGCAACGGCGCCGGGAAGACGACCCTCACCAGGGTGCTCGCCGGTGAGGGCGGCGAGCCGGCGGGGGGTGCGGTGACCCGGTCGGGGTCGGTCGGCTACCTGCCCCAGGACCCCCGGACGGGCGACCTCGACGTGCTCGCCCGGGACCGGATCCTCTCGGCGAGAGGGCTGGACGAGGTGATGCGGCGCCTGCGCCTTACCGAGGGCGAGATGGCCAGCGCCGACCCGGATACCCATGACCGGGCGATGCGCCGGTACGTCCGGCTGGAGGAGGAGTTCCAGGCCGCCGGTGGCTATGCGGCGGAGAGCGAAGCGGCGGCGATCGCCTCCAGCCTGGGGCTTCCGGAGCGGGTCCTCGGTCAGCCGCTGATCACACTCTCCGGTGGTCAACGGCGTCGCGTCGAGCTGTCGCGCATCCTCTTCTCCTCCGGACAGGGCACGGCGAACGACTCGACCCTCCTGCTGGACGAGCCCACCAACCACCTCGACCTCGACTCGATCATCTGGCTGCGCGACTACCTCAAGGGCTACCAAGGCGGTCTGGTGGTTATCAGCCACGACGTCGGCCTGCTGGAGCAGACGGTCACCCGCGTCTTCCACCTCGACGCCAACCGTGCCGAGCTCGACGTCTACAACCTCGGCTGGAAGGCCTACCTTCTCCAGCGCGAGACCGACGAGCGACGCCGCAAGCGCGAACGGGCCAACGTCGAGAAGCAGGCCTCCACCCTGCTTGCCCAGGCCGACCGGATGCGCTACAAGGCGACGAAGGCCAGGGCCGCGCAGAGCATGGACAAGCGCGCCCAGAAGCTGCTGGCCGGTCTCGACGAGGTCCGCCGACAGGACCGGGTGGCCAAGCTGCGCTTCCCCGACCCCGCTCCGTGCGGGAAGACGCCGCTCACCGCCGAGGCCCTGTCGAAGTCATACGGCTCGCTCGAGGTCTTCACCGACGTCGACCTTGCCATCGACCGCGGCAGCAGGGTCGTCATCCTCGGGCTCAACGGTGCCGGAAAGACCACGCTGCTGCGCATCTTGGCCGGCGTCGAGGAGCCTGACACGGGGGAGGTCGTGCCCGGGCACGGTCTCAAGGTCGGCTACTACGCCCAGGAGCACGAGACCCTCGACCCGGAGCGGACCGTCTTCGAGAACATGCGCTCGGCGGCACCCGACACCAGCGAGGTCGACCTGCGCCGAATCCTCGGGTCGTTCCTGTTCACCGGCGACGACGTGCACAAGCCGGCCCGTGTCCTCTCCGGCGGGGAGAAGACCCGGCTGGCACTGGCGACCCTCGTCGTCTCCAGCGCCAACGTCCTCATGCTCGACGAGCCGACGAACAACCTCGACCCCGCCAGCCGGGAGGAGATCCTCGGAGCCCTGCGCACGTTCTCCGGCGCGGTGATCCTGGTGACCCACGACGAGGGGGCCGTCGAGGCCCTGGAGCCCGAGCGGCTGATCCTGCTCCCCGACGGCGTCGAGGACCTGTGGAACGCCGACTACGCCGACCTCGTGGCCCTGGCGTGAATCGTCCGATCTGTCCCTGGCGCGTTCGGCCACTTGCGACGATCATGGTCCCGGATCCGACCATCCCGACCATCCGACCATCCGACCATCCGACCTAGCGACGAGGAGGCTGCCGTGGTCGAGCTCAAGAAGGGCGCACGCATCACCGGGGGCGACCGCAACAAGCTCGCCGCCGACCTCAAGCGCAGGTACACCGGGGGGCGCAGCATTCGAGAGCTCGCCGCCGAGACCGGGCGGTCCTACGGTTTCGTGCACCGCATCCTGGCCGAGTCCGGGGTGGCCCTGCGCGGTCGCGGCGGCGCGACGCGCGCCAAGAAGTCCTGACCGCGCCGGAGGCCGTCCGGCTCGAGCGGGCCGGACCACTGGCGACCGTCACCCTCGCGCGTCCCGAGAAGCGCAACGCACAGACGCCGGCGACCTGGCGTGCCCTCGCCGCGGTGGGCCGGGACCTGCTGGCCGACGACGACATCCGGGTCGTGGTGCTGCGCAGCGAGGGTGAGTCCTTCTCGGCCGGGCTGGACCGAGCGATGCTGACCGGGGGAGTCGACGGCGAGCCCGGGCTGCCGGAACTGGCGGCACTGGAAACGGCTGCTCTGGACGAGGTGATCTCCGGTTTCCAGGACGCATTCACGTGGTGGCAGGATGCGCGTATCGTGACCATCGCCGCTGTCCAGGGACACGCCGTGGGGGCCGGCTTCCAGCTCGCGCTCGCCTGTGACCTGCGCGTGCTGGCCGACGACGCCAAGCTGGCGATGCGCGAGGCCAGCCTCGGGCTGGTGCCGGATCTCGCGGGGACCAAGCCGCTCGTCGACACGGTCGGCTACTCCCGGGCGCTGGAGATCTGCGCCACCGGTCGCTGGGTGGGGGCGGAGGAGGCGGCGGAAATCGGGCTGGCCTCACTCGTCGTACCGCGTGCCGATCTCGACAGCGCGACGACCGACCTCGCGGCCGCCCTCCTCGCGGCACCGGCTGAAGCGTTGCGCGCCACCAAGGACCTGCTGCGCGGCGCGGCGGGGCGCACCCACGGCGAGCAGCAGGCGGCGGAGCGCGCGGCGCAGGCCGGCCGGCTGCGCGAGCTGGGCGAGCCGGCGGGTGGACGCTAGTGGACCTCGCCCTCAGCGCGGACCAGCGGGCCGTCCGGTCCGCGGTCCGTCAGTGGGTCGACGATGTCGTCGTTCCGCACGCGCTGCGCAACGACCGTGAGGAGCGCTTCCCGCAGGAGGCTCTCGAGGGGCTCCGCGAGACCGGGTTCGTGGGGATGTCGATCCCCGAGGAGTACGGCGGGGGAGGAGCCGACCCGCTGACCTACTGCCTGTTCATGGAGGAGCTCAGCCGCGGCGACGCCAACGTCCGCTCGATCATGTCCGTGCACCTCGGTCTGGTCGCGGGCTCGGTGCAGCGATGGGGCACCGACGAGCAGAAGCAGCAGTGGCTCCCGCGGATGGCCACCGGTGAGGTGCTCGGCTGCTTCGGGCTGACCGAGCCCGACCACGGGTCCAACCCGGCGGACCTGAGGGCGACGGCGGAGCGGCGCCCCGGCGGTGGCTGGCGCGTCAGCGGCCGGAAGGTCTTCATCACCAACGGGTCGATCGCCCAGGTCGCGCTGGTGATGGCGCGCACCGGTGGCCCCGGTGGCAAGGGGGTCTCCGCTTTCCTCGTGCCGACCGGCGTCCCCGGCTTCGTCGCGAACCCGCTGCACGGCAAGCTGGGGCTGCGTTCCTGCGACACCGCCGAGCTGGTCCTCGACGGGGTGGAGGTCGGACCGGAGGCCCTGCTCGGTGACGAGGGCGACGGGCTGAAGGTCGCGCTGTCCGCGCTCGACGACGGCCGGATGTCGATCGCGGCCTCGTGCACGGGCATCGGCCAGGCCGCGCTGGACACGATGGTCGCCTACGCCGGGAGCCGCGAGCAGTTCGGTAAGCCGATCGCGGGCCACCAGCTGGTCCAGGAGATGCTCGCCGACTCGGCCGTCGACGTCGACGCGTCACGGTTGCTGACCTGGGCGGTGGCCGACCTGAAGTCTCGCGGTGAGACCTACTCGCTGGCGGCGTCGAAGGCGAAGCTGTTCGCGACGGAGGCATCGATCCGGGTCGCCGACAAGTGCATCCAGGTGCACGGCGGCTACGGGTACGTCGACGAGTACCCGGCTGCGAAGTACCTCCGCGACGCGCGCGTCACGACGCTGTACGAAGGCACCACCCAGGTGCAGAAGCTGCTGATCGGCCGGGCACTCACCGGGGTGAACGCCTTCTGAGGTCCGGACCGACGCGGCGCCAGCTGCTGACGGGCGCGACAGGTGTGCTCGTGCTGGCCGGCTGCGGCGGCGGGGACACCGAGAAGGTCGTGGCCCCCACGAGACGGGTCACCGAGAGCTATGGACCCGGCAGGCGGCAGTACGGCGAGTGGACACTGCCCGACGGCGTTGACCCGGCGCCGGTTGTCATGCTTCTGCACGGCGGCTTCTGGGCACCGGACTACGGGCCGTACCTCGAGCGGCGGGTGGCGCTCGCGGCTGCGATCCGCGGACACGCCGTGCGGAACGTCGACTACCGCGCTAGCGACGTCGACTAACTGGCGACCTTCCTCGACGCTGCGGCGGCCCTGGACCACCTGCCGTCGAGCCGCTTCGCCGACCGGCTGGACCTCGACCGGGTCGCGGCCGTCGGTCACTCGGCGGGAGGGCACCTGGCTCTGTGGCTGGCGAGCCGGTCCCGGCTGCCCACCGGTGCGCCGGGAGCCCCCCGGCCACGGTCGGTCGCGGTGCGCCGCGCCGTGGGCCAGGCACCCGTCGCGGACCTGGTCAAGGCGGCCCGCGAAGGTCTCGCCGGTCTCGCCGCCCAGCTCCTGCTCGACGGCGAGCCGGACGACGTACCTCAGCGCTCTACCGCAGGCGCTGCTGCCGGTCGAGGGCGTCCGGCTGCGCCTCGTCCACGGCGACTCCGATGTCGTGGTGCCGGTGAGCCAGAGCCGGGCGTACGCCGCCGCCGCGGGGCCCGTCGCGGACCTGCAGGTCCTGGCCGGCGTCGGCCACTTCGAGCACCTCGACCCCGGATCTGGGGCACTGGACCCGGTCTGGGCCGCGCTCTCCGGGATGTGGGGACGGCGGTGGTCACGCGGCGATGACCGTGTCGGTGGCGGGCCGTACCGTCAGGCGGGAAGCAACCGGGCCGCCCTGACGTTGTCGACGGATGGTGTAACACAAATTACAGGAGGCGCTGGTGTCGATGTCCCACAGTCCGTGGGCGGCCATGCGCTCGCTCACCCGCGACGGTGCGGTCGCGAAGAAGAAGCTGGCGCCGGGCACGATCCCGCGGATCGTCCGGTTCGCCCGCCCCTACCGGCTCCAGATCAGTCTGTTCCTCGTGCTCGTCGTGGTGGACGCGATCCTCATCGTGGCGCTGCCCCTGCTCTTCAAGCAGATCGTCGACGAGGTCGACCGGCCCGGGGGGGGAGACCGCTCCGTCGTCGTCACGATCGCCCTCGTCGTCGCCGGCCTCGCCGTGTTCGACGCCTTGCTGACGCTGTTCCAGCGGCTGCTGTCCTCCCAGGTGGGCGAAGGCCTGATCTACGACCTGCGCACCCGCGTGTTCAGCCATGTCCAGCGAATGCCGGTCGCGTTCTTCACCCGCACCCAGACCGGCGCCCTGGTGAGCCGGCTCAACACCGACGTGATCGGCGCGCAGCAGGCGTTCACGTCGACCCTGTCGTCCGTGGTGTCCAACGTCATCGGCCTCGTGCTGGTGCTCGCCACGATGCTCTACCTTTCCTGGCAGATCACGTTGGGCGCGCTGGTCCTGACCCCGCTCTTCCTGCTGCCGGCCCGCTGGGTCGGACGGCGGCTCCAGGTCATCACCCGTGAGGCGATGCAGCTCAACGCCGGCATGGGAACGACGATGACCGAGCGTTTCAACGTCTCGGGCGCCCTGCTGGTCAAGCTCTTCGGGCGCCTGGACGACGAGTCCCGCGCGTTCTCCGAGAGGGCGGGGCAGGTGCGTGACATCGGCATCAAGCAGGCGATGTACGGCCGGGTGTTCTTCACCAGCCTGACGCTGGTGGCCTCGCTCGCGACGGCGCTGGTCTACGGCGTCGGCGGTGTCCTCGCCATCGACGACACGATCACGCTGGGGACGCTTGTCGCCCTCACCGCGCTGCTCGGCCGTCTCTACGGCCCGCTCACCGCGCTGTCCAACGTCACGGTGGACGTGATGACCGCGCTGGTCAGCTTCGAGCGCGTCTTCGAGGTGCTCGACCTGCCGCCGATGATCGACGAGAAGCCGGATGCGAAGACGCTGCTGCGAGGGGCCAGTGAGGTCGAGCTGCGGGGCGTGTCCTTCCGGTACCCGTCCGCGGACGAGGTCTCCCTCGCGTCGCTCGAGTCGGTGGCGGTGCTCGACCAGGCACCCACCGAGCAGGTGCTGTTCGACGTGTCCTTCGTCGTCCCCGCCGGGACCATGACGGCTCTGGTCGGCCCGTCCGGAGCGGGCAAGACCACGATCACCAGCCTGGTCGCGCGGCTCTACGACGCGGTCGAGGGCAAGGTGCTCGTCGGCGGCCGCGACGTGCGCGACGTCACCCTCGAGTCCTTGCACGACGTCATCGGCGTCGTCACGCAGGACGCGCACATGTTCCACGAGACCATCCGGACCAACCTGCTCTACGCGCGCCCGGCCGCTACCGACGCGGAGATGGTCGAGGCGCTTCGGTCCGCGCAGATCTGGGACCTGGTGGCCTCGCTTCCCGACGGTCTCGACACCACGGTGGGTGACCGGGGTTACCGGCTCTCCGGCGGCGAGAAGCAACGGTTGGCGATCGCCCGTCTCCTGCTCAAGGCCCCGGACGTCGTGGTGCTCGACGAGGCCACCGCCCACCTGGACTCC
>JAJAYQ010000067.1 GCA_026786145.1 Spirochaetaceae bacterium
CGGGTGCCTGACGACCTCCCGCTCATCCATGCCCGGGGTCTGGTGAAGCGCTTCGGCGACTTCACCGCCGTGGACGGCATCGACGTCGACGTCGCCCGGGGAGAGGCGTTCGGCTTCCTCGGGCCCAACGGCGCCGGCAAGTCCTCGACCATGCGGATGATCGGCGCGGTCTCGCCGGTCACCGAGGGCACGCTGCGCGTCCTCGGGCACGACCCGGCGCTCGACGGCGCCCGCATCCGCGCCCGGCTGGGTGTGGTCCCGCAGGAGGACACGCTCGACGTCGAGCTCTCGGTCCGCGAGAACCTGCTGGTCTACGGGCGCTACTTCGGGCTGTCCCGACACGTGGTGCGCGAGCGTGCCGACGCGCTGCTCGACTTCGTCCAGCTGCTCGAGCGGGCCGACAGCAAGGTGGAGCCGCTCTCCGGCGGCATGAAGCGGCGGCTGACGATCGCCCGCTCCCTCATCAACGAGCCCGACCTGCTGCTGCTCGACGAGCCGACCACCGGCCTGGACCCGCAGGCCCGGCACGCGCTGTGGGACCGGCTGTTCCGCCTGAAGCAGCAGGGCGTGACGTTGGTGCTGACGACCCACTACATGGACGAGGCCGAGCAGCTGTGCGACCGGCTCGTCGTCATGGACGGTGGACGGATCGCAGCCGAGGGCTCCCCGTCCGCGCTGATCCGCGAATGGTCGACGCGTGAGGTCGTCGAGCTGCGTTTTCCGCCGGGGGAGAACGAGGCGGCGGGAGAGAAGGTCGAGAACCTCGTGGGCGACCCGGGGCGGCCGTTGCACGCCGTCGTCGACCGCGTCGAGGTGCTGCCCGACCGGGTCCTGCTCTACGCCCACGACGGCGACGAGGCGGCGGCCGAGCTGCACCGGCTCGGCGTGGCGCCGCTCTCGGTCCTGGTGCGCCGCAGCACCCTCGAGGACGTCTTCCTGCGGCTGACCGGCCGGACGCTGGTCGACTGATGGCGCTCTCCACCCGGCCGGTGCAGGGGCTGCCGGCGCAGCCCGGCGGCCGCGAGCTGGTCCTGCGTGCCTTCGCCTACTGGATGGCGCAGTACCGGCGTACCTGGCGCGGTTCATCGATCTCCACGGTGCTGGAGCCGCTCGGCTTCCTTGCGGCCATGGGCCTGGGGCTCGGACTGCTGGTGGACCGCGGCCCCGGCACGGCCTCGCTGGGCGGGGTGGGCTACCTCGAGTTCATCGCGCCGGGGCTGCTGGCTGCGACCGCGATGCAGACGGCCGCCTTCGAGTCGACCTACCCGGTGATGGGCGCCATCCGGTGGAACAAGCAGTACCACGGGATGCTCGCCACCCCGCTGCGCGTCGTCGACGTGCTGGCCGGGCACCTGCTGTTCGTCGCCTTCCGGCTCGCGATCACCGCTTCGGTGTTCCTGGTGGTGATGGTGGTGTTCGGGGCGGTGGGCTCACCGTGGGCGGTCCTGGCTCTTCCGGTCGCGGTGCTGACCGGCCTCGCGTACGCACCGGCGATCTTCGCCTTCGCGGCGACCCTGGAGGACAACAGCGGCTTCGCCATGCTCTTCCGGTTCGGGATCGTGCCGATGTTCCTCTTCTCCGGCACGTTCTTCCCCGTCGACCAGCTGCCGGACTGGATGGAGCCGGTGGCCTGGGTCGTGCCGCTGTGGCATGGCGTGGACCTGTCCCGTGATCTCGCCCTCGGCACGCCGTCGCTGGGAAGCGCGCTGGTGCACGTCGGCTACCTGCTGCTGTGGGTGGCCGGCGGGTTCGTGGTCGCCCGCCGCACTTTCACCAAGGCGCTGGTGACATGACGAACCAGGGACTGCTGTTGAGGGTCGCACCGCCCGGTGTCGGTCGTCGGCTGCTGGGCACCGGCGGCGCGCGCTATCTCGTCGAGCGCAACATCAAGGTCTACCGCAACGGCTGGCTCGTCCTGGTCTCGGGGATCTTCGAGCCGATCTTCTACCTGCTCTCGGTAGGTGTCGGAGTGGCCCAGCTCGTGGGTGACGTGCAGCTGCCCGGCGGCAAGCTGGTGAGCTACACGGTCTTCGTGGCCCCGGCGATGCTGGCCGCGAGTGCCATGAACGGTGCTATCTACGACGCCACGTTCAACCTGTTCTTCAAGCTCAAGTACAACAAGCTGTACGACGCGGTGCTGGCCACCCCGGTCACCCCGGTCGACGTCGCCGTCGGTGAGATCGGCTGGGCGCTGATGCGCGGCTCGTTCTACTCGACCGCGTTCCTGGTCGTCATGCTCGTCATGGGCCTCGTCGCATCGTGGTGGGCGGTGCTCGCGCTGCCGGCCGTCGTCCTGGTCGGGTTCGCCTTCGCGGCGATGGGGACGGCGGCGACGACGTACATGAAGTCGTGGCAGGACTTCGAGTACGTCACGCTGGTGACGCTGCCAATGTTCTTGTTCTCCGCGACCTTTTACCCGCTCTCGACCTATCCCGAGGCACTGCAGTGGGTGATCCGGCTCTCACCGCTCTACCACGCGGCCGCGCTGCTGCGGGAGCTGACGACCGGCGCGGTCACGGCCGCCTCGCTGGTCCACGTGCTGGTCCTGGCGGTTCTTGGGCTCGTCGGTGTCCTGGTCACCGGCCGTCGGCTGGAGAAGCTCCTGCTGACCTGACAGGGCGAGGGTCGGTTACTTGCCGGGACGCTTACCGGCGGGCGGCACGATGCTGCTGCCGGTGGGGGACTCCTTGGCTTTCTTCGGCTGCTTCGGCTTGCGGACTTCGCGCCCGCCCTTGTTCTTGCCGGCCATGGTGGCCTCCAGGTGTCCTAGTAGCGGCTCGAATGCCTCGACCCTATCGTTGCGGGCCGCGGCGACAGGGCGGGGCGGGCCGACAGATGATGCGGGGGATGATGGGGTCATGCGGCTGACGGACTTCTGGGAACGCATGCGCCAGGTGTTCGGCCCGCACGCAGAGTCCCTCGCCGAGCTGCACGTGTTCTCCGAGCTCGGGGGCCGCACTCCGGCCCAGGCACTGGAGGCCGGGGAGCCGGCACTGCTGGTCTGGCGCGCCGTGTGCGAGGCGATGGAGGTCCCCGC
>JAJAYQ010000068.1 GCA_026786145.1 Spirochaetaceae bacterium
CCGGGCTGCTCATCCTGATGGCCGTGATGGCGTTCGTCGGCGGCGTGTTCGGCTCCGTCGAGATCAGCGCGGTGGCCTTCGCCGACGAGAGCGGCCGACGAGTGATCGCCGGCCCGTTGCTCGCCTGCTACGCCGGGGGCAGCATGCTCTCCGGGCTCGCCTTCGGCGCAGTGACCTGGCGGGTCAGCGCGAGGCGACGCCTCACGATGGGCGCGGCGGTCATGACCGCGACGGTGACCACGCTGCCGTGGACGGATTCCGCGACGGTCCTCGCCGCGCTGCTGTTCCTGGCCGGCGTCGGCATCGCCCCCACCCTGATCAGCGGCTTCTCCCTCGTGGAGCGGATGGTCCCCACCGCCAGCGTGACCGAAGGTCTGACCTGGGCCACGACCGGGTTGATCGTGGGGTTCTCCGCCGCGACGTGGCTCTCCGGCCGACTCGTCGACAGCGCCACGGTCACCGAGGCCTTCCTGGTGGCCCCTGCCTTCGGGCTCGCGGCGCTCGCAGTGTGTGGCGTCGTCTACCGCCGGCTGCCCGAGGGCTGATCCCGGCATCCGCCCGGAAGTCGACACGTCGGCGACAGGCCGGGCGCGCCTCCCCGACGGCCGCCGCCGCCGTGCATAGTCTCGGCCTGCACGATCCTCAGAGCGAGATCCTCACCTGCGACATCCTCACGAGAGACCGGGAGGGCGAAGGATGACGAGCGAGACGACCGACCTTCGGCTCGTTGCCGTCAGCCCCGACCGCTCCCACCTCGTCCTCGAGGGCTCGGACAGGGCGCAGTTCCGGGTCCCTGTCGACGAACGCCTCGTCGCCGCCCTGAGACATGACACTTCCCGGCCAGGTCAGCTGGAGATCGCCTTGGACAAGCACCTCTCCCCACGAGAGATCCAGGCCCGCATCCGCTCCGGCCACAGCATCCACGAGGTGTCGCTCGCGGCCGGGATGTCACCCGAGCGCGTCGAGCGGTACGCCGGACCGGTCATCGCCGAGCGCGGCCACGTGGCGGAGCAGGCCCAGAAGGCACCCGCCCGGCGCGCCAGCGGGGGCCAGGCGCCCCTCCTGCTCGACCTGGTCAACCTCCGGCTGGTGGCCCAGGGCACGGCCCCCGACTCGGCGGAGTGGGACGCGTGGCGCGGTGACGACGACAGCTGGACGATCCGGCTGTCCTACCTGGCCGGCGGCCGGACCCGAGTCGCCACCTGGGCGTTCGACCCCCGCGGACGCGTCCTGGCAGCCGCCGACGACGAAGCCCGCTGGCTGGTCGACGACACCGGCGACGAGCGCACCGTCGAGGAGTCGCCAGCCGCAGTGCGCCGCCTCAGCGCAGTCCCTCTCGTCGAGCCTCCCGAGCCACTGAGCGCCGCCGCCGACGAGGTCTACGACCTGGAAGCCGACAATGCCAGTGCGGCAGCGGAACCGGCCCGAGCCGTGGCGGCCGGCCGCTCCCACCGCCGGCTCCCCGTGCCGTCGTGGGACGACATCATGTTCGGGACCCGCAAGAGGGACTGACGTCTCCCAGCGAGGTCAGTAGGTCAGCGTCCGATCCGCCTCGAACGTCAGCCGGACCAGGCGATCCGGCATCGCCACCTCGGCCGACTTGTTCTCCAGGTCAACCGGGGTGACACCACGGGCCTTGCTCGACATGCCGGACACGTAGAAGCGCCCGCCTCCCTTGACCACCGCGTCGAAAGGCTCCCGTAGTGACCCGGTTCCCAGACCATGGAGTGAGTCCACGACGGACTCGCGTATCAGCTGCACTACGTCCCGCGCGAGGAACACGCTCACGTCGTGCCCCTCTTCGATGCCGGCCCGGGCGACCAGGAGACCCAAACGCCGCACGCGTCGGCGCCTCTGGCCCACACGTGATGTGAACCACCCGGGGGACGGGGCCGCGCCATCGAGGGGAGGGCGCGGCCACTACCCGTCCCCTACCTGGCGGACGAGCAGCGGGACCACCAGCTCCTCCTCGGTGAGCGAGCCGTGGAGGCCGACCAGGCGGAGCATCTGGGGCGGCAGGACCCGGGAGTCCACGACGGCCGTGTCGTCGCGGGCGGCCGCGACCACGTTGCCGATCCGCGCCAGGACATGATCGGCGACGACCGGCCCGTACAGGCCGGCGGCTACCGCCTCGTCGCGGGGCAGCACCCAGAAGGACGACCCCAACGTCGTGCGCCACGCGTCGAGCACGTCGCCGGCCGCACCGGGGAGCGTGTGCACGTGCACACCGCGGAGGTCCCCCGCAACCACCTCGACCCCCTCGGCCAACGCCGGTTCGGCTGCCACGTCCCATCGGTTCTCGAGCGGGACATCGACCATGCCGTGGTCGGAGGTGACCACCAACGTGGTGTCATCGGGCAGGGCCGCGGCGAGCTGCTCCACGAGCCGGTCCACGTGCGCGAGCTCCTGGCGCCACGCCTCGCTGCTGCAGCCTTCCCGGTGACCGGTCGCATCCAGGTCGCCGAAGTACACGTAGGTGAGGGTGCGCCCGGGACGGCGTACGGCTGCGGCCGATGCGGCGACGCGCTCTCCCACCGACTCAGCGGCGGTGTAGTCGCCACCGCGCAGCGCGGCCTCGGTCAGCCCGGCACCGTCGAACGCCTTGGGTCCCACCCGGGTGACCGCCACCCCCTCCCCCGCGGCGCGCTCGAAGACTGTCTCGCGGGGCTGGAGAGACCGCATGTCGACCTGCGCGGGAAGGGCAAGGGTGTTGACCAGGCGGCCGTCTTCGGGCAGTCGCATGAGCAGGCCGGTGAGGCCGTGCTCACCGGGGGGCAGTCCGGTCCCCAGCGACGTGAGCGCGATCGGTGTGGTCGTCGGGAACACCGACGTGATCGCCCGGCTGGCTCCGCGGCCGAGCAGGGACGATAGGTATGGCGTCTCTACCGGGTGGGCCAGCAACGCGGACATCCCCAGGCCGTCGACGAGGACCACGCACACCCGCCGCGCCGCGCCGAGGCTGATCTCCCCCGGCTCACCGTGGGCCACCCCGAGACTGTGCAGCACTGCGGGCAGCACGTCGGCCAGCGAGCCGCCTCCAAAAGCCGGCAGCGGCGGCCGCGACGGATCGTCCGAGGTCAACGACCCGTCGCGCGCGAGAGGGCGGCCGCGAAACCGAGCATCCGGGCCACTGCGTCGGCTCCCTCGGCCGCCTCACTGACGCGCAGCGCCAGGTCGTCGGCCGACGAGGTGCCGGTGTAGCCGTGGTCTGCCTCGCAGTCCGGGTCCCCGCAGACGGCCGGTTCCAGGTCCAGCCGGCTGACCGCTCCCCAGCCGATGGTGACGGTGACCTCCTGGGGAGGCGTCCCCTCGCGGTAGTGCATCGGGTCGGAGATGACCCGGTTGACCACCACCGAGCGCACGGAGGACAGCGGGACCGCCTCGGTGGAGGCCGTCACGAAGGATGTGGGTCCGGCCGCGTCGGCGGGGTGGTCGTCGGCATGGCCCAGCACGAGCCGGCCGGCGGTGAGGACGAGCACCGTGATGTGCCGACGTACCTCCTCCGAGTCGAAGGTCGTCTCCTGGTGCACGACGAACGCCTCAATCGCCTCCCCCGCCACCGCTGCGTCGACGGCGTCCGCGACCAGCTGCGGGTGGTAGCCCGCGTGGTCGATCGCGGCGCGCAACCCGGCCAGCGAGGTGTCGGTCATGCACACCATCCTGCCACCTTGGCCGTGACCGGCGTCCTCAACGCGACAGGGCCCTCGCAGCGCGCTCGGCCCGGGCGGTGGGCCGGGCCAGCCGGCCGGTGGCCCCGAGGACGGCCGCACCACTGGGTGAGGCGACGACCGGCGTCAGCTCGAGCGCGGCGACCTCGGGGACGTCGTCGGCGAGGCGGGCCAGGCGGGCGAGCAGGTCCTCGAGGGCGGCCAGGTGCACCGGCTCGCTGCCCGCGTACCCCTGCAGCATCGGGGCAGCGCGGACCGAGCGGACCATGGAGAACAGGTCGGAGTCGGTCAGTGGGGGCACGCCGTAGGAGCGGTCGCCGAGCAGGTCGCTGACCACCCCGCCGAGCCCGAAGGAGACCACCGGGCCGAACAGCGGGTCCTCGACGGTGGCCAGCCAGCAGGCGACACCGGTCGGTGCCATCCGTTGGACCCCGAAGGGGCCGACGTCGCCCAACCGCTCGCGCAACGCCACGAAGGCGCCACGCAGCTCCGCCGCGTCGTCGATGTCCAGGCGGACGCCGCCCAGCTCACGGCGGTGGCGCAGGTGCGGCGCGAGTGCCTTGAGGGCGACGGGGTAGCCGAGGCGGTCGGCCGCAGCAACCGCCTCGTCAGCGCTTGAGGCCGGCACGGTCTGCCACAGGTCGATGCCGTAGCAGCGCAGCAGCCGCATCAGGTCGTCGTGGTCGAGGACCACCTCGTCACTGCTCCTCAGCAGGAGAGCGACGAGCTCTCGCGCCGCGCGCACGTCCAGGCCTGACGGCACGACGGTGTGACCGACCGGGGTACGCCGCCACGTGGCGTAGGTCGTGACCGCGGCGAGCGCCCGGACCGCATCCTCCGGGGTGGCGTAGGACGGCACACAGCCCGCTCCGTCCGGGGCACAGAGAGCCTCGGGGACGCCGGGCATCCCGAGGAAGCTCGACACGACCGTCTTTGGCCCGTTGCCGGCGATGCGGGCCAACACCTCGCCGACCTCCGCGTCTCGGGTGCGCAGCGGGGGGATGAACATCGCCACCACCGAGTCGACACCGTCGTCGTCCAGGACCGAGGCGAGGGCGTGCTCGAACTCCTCCGGCGTGGCACCGGCGCCGAGCGTGGTGGTGGACACGACGTCAAGGGCTGCTTCCTCGCAGGCATCGGTGGCCAGCAGCGCCAAGGCGTCGGAGTTGCCCACCAACCCCACCCGGGCACCGCCGGGCAACGGCTGGTTGGCCACGAGCTGGGCGACGTCGAACATCTGGTGGATGGACCCCACCCGGATCACCCCCGCCCTGGTAAAAAGCGCGTCCACCGCGGCGGCGGGGGCGTGGGAGTGCCGCACCAGGTGGCCGTGGGGCACCACCTCACCCCGGCGGCGGGCGGACCTGCCGGACTTCACCACGACGACGGGCTTGCGCCTGGAGATGCGGCGGGCGATGCGACTGAACTTGCGGGGGTTGCCCAGCGACTCCAGGTACAGCATCACGACATCGGTCGCCTCGTCGTCCTCCCAGTACTGCAGCAGGTCGTTGCCGCTGACGTCGACCCTGTTCCCGGCCGAGATGAAGGTGGACAGGCCGAGTCCCCGCCGCACCGCATTGTCCAGCAACGCGATGCCCAGAGCGCCGGACTGCGAGAAGAAGCCGACCCGCCCGCGGTCCGGCACCAGCGGGGACAGGGACGCGTTCAGGCGGATGCGGGGGTCGGTGTTGATGACGCCGAGCGAGCTCGGCCCCAGGACCCTCATGCCGCCGCCACGGGCGAGCCCGACCAGCCGTAGCTGCCGCGCCGCACCCTCGGCGCCGGTCTCGGCAAAACCCGACGACATGACGACCAGACCGCGCACCCCCTTCGTCGCGCAGTCGCTGACGACGCGCTCCACCTCCTCGGCGGGCACGGCGAGGACTGCCAGGGCGATGTCGCCCGGGACGTCGCCCACGGTTGCGTAGGACGTGATGCCGCCCACCTCGTCGGCATGACGGTTCACGGCGTACAGCTCGCCGGTGAACCCGGCATCACGAATGTGTCGCAGCACGGTGTGCCCCAGCGACGCCTCGTCCCGTCCGGCGCCGACGACCACGACCGACGTCGGCTCGAGGAGGCGCTGCACCGATCGCGCCTCGGCCCGGTGCTCGCGCGCATAGGTCACGGTGAGCGAGTCCTCGGTCGGCTCGAGGTCGAACGCGAGCCGGGCGACGCCGTCGTCCACCGCCCGGTCCACCACGTAGCCCGCGTCGGAGAAGACCCTCAGCATCTTGCTGTTCGACGGCAGGACGTCCGCCACGAAGCGCGAGATCCCGCGCTCGCGGGCAGCCGCGGCGATGTGCTCGAGGAACACCGTGCCCAGGCCGCGACCCTGGTGGGCGTCCTCGATGTTGAAGGCGACCTCGGCCTCGTCGGGTCCGGTGCGCTCGTAACGCACGACGCCGATGAGCTCGTCCCCGACGGTGGCGACGAGGGCGGCCCGGTCATCGTGGTCGACGGTTGTGAAGTGCGCCACGTCGCGGTCGCTGAGAGCGCGGTAGAGCGTGAAGAACCTGTTGTAGATCGTGTCGTCGGAGAGCCGGGAGTGGAACCGGCGCAGCGCGTCGGCATCGGCCGGGACGATGGGCCGCAGATGGGCCGTGCCCCCGTCGCGCAGCACGACGTCGGCCTCCCAGTGCGCCGGGTAGGCCGGGGAGATCGTCGCCACGGTCCCGAGGTTAGCCCGGACCGGGAGGTCAGCAGACCTGGCGGACCCGCCCGCTGTCCAGGTCGTACAGGAACCCGCCCACCGTGATGTTCGTGAGGTACGGCCAGGACCGGACCCGCCGCACGTCGGCCCGCAGGGAGCTCTCCTGGTCCTCCGAGGTCAGGAAGGAGATGCTCCGGGTGTCGGGGCCGCCGGCCGCCAGGATGGCGGCGTGGATGTCCTCCTCGGGCATGCTCATGCGGCAGCCGGTGTGCGCCACGATCATGACGCGCTCGACACCCAGGAGATAGTCCGCGAGCACGAGAGTCCGCAGCACATCATCGGTGACGCGCGCGCCCGCGTTGCGCAGGATCTTTGCGTCACCGGCCACCAGGCCCAGCATCGGGAGCGGCTCGATGCGCGAGTCCATGCAGGTCAGCACCGCGAGCCCCTTGGCGGCGCGTGCCTCCAGGTCGGCGCGAGGGACCTCGGCCGCGTAGGCATGGTTCGCGGCGAGCACGTCGGCGAAGTCGTCGGTCGTCACAGGGAAATCATGCCCGGTAGCGTTCGGTCGTGCTGACCGTCCTGCCCGAAGTGGCCGATGCCCTGGCTGCCGGGCACCCGGTCGTCGCCCTCGAGTCGACCATCGTGAGCCACGGGCTCCCCCGCCCGGACAACCTGCGCATCGCCCGCGAGATCGAGCAGGCCGTACGCCGGGGCGGCGCCGTCCCGGCCACCATCGCCGTCATCGACGGGAGCCCACGGATCGGTCTCGACGACGACGCCCTCGCCCAGGTCGCCACCCGCGACGACGTCGTGAAGGTCAGCACCCGTGACCTCGCTGTCCTGGTGGCACGCCGGGGAACCGGGGCCACGACCGTCGCAGCCACCTCGCACCTCGCCGCCCTTGCCGGCATCGACGTGTTCGCGACCGGCGGCCTCGGCGGCGTGCACCGGGACGCCCGCACCACCTGGGACGAGTCGGCGGACCTGCAGTCGCTCGCGACGACCGGTGTGGCCGTCGTCTGCGCGGGGGTCAAGTCCATCCTCGACGTCCCGGCCACCCTCGAGCGCCTCGAGACGCTGGGTGTCCCTGTGCTCGGCTACCGCACCGACACCTTCCCCGGCTTCTACCTCAGCGACTCCGGGCACCGGGTCGACTGGCGCGTCGACTCTCCGGAAGAGGTGGCCCTGGTCCTGGCGGCGCGCCGCACTCTGGGCACCGACGACCGGGGGCTCGTCCTGGCCAACCCCCTCCCGCCGGAGGAGCAGGTCGACCCCGAGCTGCACGACCGCCTGCTGCGCGACGGCCTGCGGGCCGCGGACGCGGCGCGCGTCCGCGGCAAGGACGTGACGCCGTTCCTGCTGGACTTCTTCCACCGGGAGAGCGGCGGCGTCACCCTGGCGGCCAACATCGCCATCGTCCTGCGCAACGCCGAGCTGGCGGCGCGCGTCGCCGTGGCCGCCCGCGCATGACCGTCCCGCAGGGCACCGAGACCCTCGACGTGATCGTCGTCGGTGACGTCATGGTCGACGTCCTCGCCGCGATGAACGGTCCGCTCAACCGCGGCAGCGACACGCCCTCGACCGTGACGACGGCCGGGGGCGGCTCGGCGGCGAACGTGGCCTCGTGGCTGGCCGGCCAGGGCGTCCCCACCTCCTACGTCGGGCGGGTCGGCGACGACGTCCTCGGCCGCGAGTCGATCGCCCGGCTTACCCGGCAAGGCGTTGCGGTGTGGGTGACCGTCGACCCGGAGCGCCCGACCGGGACGTGCGTCGTGCTGGTCGAGCCGGAGGGCGAGCGCTCGATGCTGCCCGACGCGGGGGCCAACGCGACCATGCTTCCGGCCGACGTCCCGCCCACGGTGTTCCGGCCGGGCGCCCACCTGCACCTCTCGGGCTACACGCTGCTCAACGAGGGCTCGCGCGAGGCGGGCCTGACCGCGCTGTCGCTTGCCGCCGCGGCGGACATGACCGTGTCTGTGGACCCGTCGTCGGCGGCTCTGCTGACAGCTGCCGGCGCCGCGCGGTTCCTCGAGTGGACGAGGGGAGCCGACCTGCTGCTGGCCAACGAGGACGAGGCAGCCGTTCTGACCGGCACGCCCGACCCGCACCAGGCGGCAGCGCAGCTCGGCGACACCTACCGAGAGGTCGTGGTGAAGCTGGGTGCCGACGGTGCCCTGTGGCAGCAGGGCTTCATCAGCGCCAGCGCGCCGGCCGAGCGCGGGGTGATCGTCGTCGACACGACCGGTGCCGGCGACGCCTTCGCGGCAGGGTTCCTCGCCTCCTGGCTGCTCCATCCCGAGCCCGAGTCCGCGCTGGCGGCCGGCAACCGGCTGGCCGCCCTCGCCGTGGCCCACGTCGGCGCCCGCCCGTCCTGACACCCGCGAGTGGTGGTTGGGCGCGTCCGGGGTGACCGGCGGGATGGGACTGGCCAGAATGGGCCCTGTCCCGGCGTACGCGCCGGGTCCGTCCCGCACCCCCTTGAGCAGGAGCACCGTCTCGTGGCCCGCCGCAGCAGCACCCAGAAGGCATCCTCCCCCGGCGACGACGGGGACTTCACCGAGAACATCGTCGACATCGACGTCTCGGACGAGATGCAGGGCTCGTTCCTGGAGTACGCCTACTCCGTCATCTACTCGCGAGCCCTGCCCGACGCCCGCGACGGCCTCAAGCCGGTGCACCGGCGCATCCTTTACCGGATGGTGGAGATGGGGCTTCGACCGGAGCGTGGGCACGTGAAGTGCGCCCGGGTCGTCGGCGACGTGATGGCGTCCCTGCACCCCCACGGCGACACGGCGATCTACGACACCCTCGTGCGGATGGCCCAGCCGTGGTCATTGCGGCTGCCTCTCGTCGACGGGCACGGCAACTTCGGTACGCCGGGCAACGACGACCCGCCGGCTGCCTACCGGTACACCGAGTGCCGCCTCACCGCTGCGGCCATGACCCTTGCCGGTGGCATCGACGAGGGGGTGGTCGACCTCCGGCCCAACTACGACGACCGTGAGCTCGAGCCCGAGGTGCTCCCGGCCGCGTTCCCCAACCTGCTCGTCAACGGCGCGTCGGGCATCGCCGTGGGCATGGCCACCAACATGGCGCCGCACAACCTGGTCGAGGTGGTGTCGGCGGCCCGCCACCTCATCAAGCATCCCGACGCTGGACTCGACGACCTGATGCGCTTCGTGCCGGGGCCGGACCTGCCGACGGGCGGCAAGATCGTGGGCCTCGACGGCATCCGGGAGGCCTACGAGACCGGCCGCGGCACCTTCCGGACGCGGGCCACGGTCCGCGTCGAGAACGTCACGCCACGGCGCAAGGGACTGGTCGTCACCGAGCTGCCGTGGGGGGTCGGTCCGGAGCGGGTGAAGGAGAAGATCGCGGAGCTGGTCCGCGGCAAGAAGCTGCAGGGCATCACCGCGGTCGACGACTACACCGACCGGCACAAGGGCCTGCGGCTGGTCATCGAGGTGAAGAACGGCTTCAACCCGGAGGCGATCCTCGAGCAGCTCTACCGGCTCACGCCTCTCGAGGAGACCTTCGGTGTCAACAACGTCGCGCTCGTGGACGGGCAGCCCCGCACGATGGGCCTCAAGGAGCTGCTCGAGGTCTATGTGGGGCACCGGTTCGACGTCGTTCGTCGACGCAGCCTGCACCGCAGGCAGAAGGCGCAGGACCGGCTGCATCTCGTCGACGGCCTGCTGGTGGCGATCCTCGACATCGACGAGGTCATCGCAGTGATCCGCTCCAGCGACGACACGGCGGCCGCCCGCGAGCGGCTGATGTCGGTGTTCGACCTGAGCGAGACCCAGGCCGTCTACATCCTCGAGATGCCGCTGCGGCGGCTCACGAAGTTCTCCCGCATCGAGCTCGAGGCCGAGCAGTCCGAGCTCCGCGCGACCATCGCCGCGCTCACGGAGATCATCGAGTCCGAGAAGCTGCTGCGCGAGACCGTCTCGTCCGAGCTCGCCGACGTCGCCAAGCAGTTCGGCACTCCCCGGCGGACGGTCCTGCTCGAGTCGGCCGGCGCGCCGACGACGGCGGCGGTGCCGCTGGAGGTCAGCGACGACCCCTGTTGGGTCCTGATGTCCTCGACCGGTCTGCTGGCCCGCACGATCGGGGACGACCCCCTCCCCACCACGGGCGAGCGCACGAAGCACGACGTGGTCGTGTCCGTCGTCCGCTCGACCGCGCGCGGCGACGTGGGGGCAGTCACCTCGGCCGGGCGGGTGCTGCGGCTCGGGGTCCTGGACGTGCCGGCGGTCCCCTCGACCGCCAGCGCCCCGCACCTCTCCGGTGGCGCGCCCGTCTCTGAGTTCCTGCCGTTGGACAAGGACGAGCGCGTGGTGGCGTTGTGCTCGGTGTCCTCCGACGGGGAGCCGTCAGGTACGACAAGCCTCGCGCTGGGCACGGCGCAGGGCGTCGTGAAGCGGATCAACGACGCCGGGCCCGCCAACAAGGACAGCTGGGACGTCGTCTCCCTGCGTGACGGCGACCGGGTGGTCGGTGCGGTGGAGCTGGGGTCGGAGCACGACGAGCTGACTTTCGTCACCAGCGACGCCCAGCTCCTGCACTTCCCCGCCTCCGCCGTGCGGCCCCAGGGTCGGACCGCGGGGGGCATGTCCGGGGTGCGGCTCTCGCCGGGGGCAGAAGTGGTCTTCTTCGGGGCAGTGACGCCGTCGGTCGAGTGTGCCGTGGTCACCGTCTCCGGGTCGTCCGCCGCCCTGCCCGGCACCGACGCCGGCTCGGTCAAGGTCTCTCCGTTCGGGGAATACCCCGGCAAGGGGCGCGGCACCGGAGGGGTGCGCTGCCACCGGTTCCTGCGCGGAGAGGACGTCCTGACGCTGGCCTGGGCGGGACCGGCACCTGCGCGCGCGGCCGCGGGGACCGGAGTAGCCGTCGACCTCCCGCCGGCGACCGGGCGGCGGGACGGGTCAGGGGTGCCCGCCGGCCAGCCGTTGGCTGCCGTCAGCGGACCGACCGCTCAGGTGGCCAATCCCTCGGAGAGGTAGGCGTCGATGGCGGCGAACCCGTCCGCCACGTAGACCGGGAGGTCGAGGCCCTCGGGTGGCCAGCCGACGGCGGTCGCGGGTGGCTGGTCCTCGGCCGGCAGAGCCGGCAGAGCAGCCGCGTCCCGCGCTGCCCGGCGCTCCCTGCGCAGGGCGACCACCACGACGACGTACGCCGTGCAGAGGAGCCCGAGCAGGAAGAGCATGCATCAACCATCGACAGGTCCGGGCCCGACCTTCAGCGAGACGTCTGCTCCCGGACCTGATCATCGAAGGCCGGACTGAGCAGCGGCCCAGGGTGCGAGCTCGAGTCGCTCGTCGAGCGCGCCGCCGGGACGGCACTCGGGCGAGCTGTAGGTGTCGTTCACCGTGGGGTACACCACCAGCCAGTACGTTCTCGCCAACCGGTGCGCCTGCTCGTCTGTGGCACCGAGCAGGCGGGCCGCCCAGGCGTCGCGCTGCATCGCCTCGCACTCGGCCTCCGCCTCGTTCTTGGTGCCCGCCATGTGCCGGGCCTCATGGCCGAGGATGTGCACGGCCACGACCTGATCGTGGTCGGGATCCTCCTTGCCGGAGCGGAGGTAGGACGCGAGGGCCCGGCACTGAGCCCGCTTGATGAGCGTCTCGTGGTCCGGGACACCGTCCGGCCCGTACCGCACGTACCCGAGCTCGGCCCCCGCGTCGAGCAACTGCTGGCCGGCGGTCTGGCAGTTGACGCGCGCCGAGGCGCCGACCAGCGCGCTGGCAGCGGAGTCGAGCCGGGACTCGAGCCGGTGATGCCGCACGACCGGCACGAGCATCCCGCCGCCGAGCAGGGCCAGGGTCACGACGCTGACGACGGGAAAGGCTCGCGCGCGGCCGAGGCTGTCAGGCCCGGCGAGCAGCCAGCGCACGGCGACCAGGGTCGCCGCAGCGAGAGAACCCATCGCGAACCAGAGCAGCACCCTGACGTCATCGGCACGTCCGCAACCGGAGGTGAGGGATGTCTCCTGTCAGGCGTCGATGCTGTCGCGGTCGACCCGCGACGCCCCGGCGACGATGAAGTCGCGACGCGGGGCCACCTCGTTGCCCATGAGCAGGTCGAAGACCTGCTCAGCGGCTGCGACGTCGCCCAGGGTGACCCGGCGTAGCTGACGATGACGCGGGTCCATGGTCGTCTCGGCCAGCTGGTCGGCATCCATCTCGCCGAGGCCCTTGTATCGCTGGATCGGCTCCTTGTAGCGCTTGCCCTTTCGCCCGAGGTCGGCGAGGGTCTTGCGCATCTGAGCCTCGGAGTAGGTGTAGACCACGTCGTTCTTCTTGCCTCCCGCGTTGACCACCTCGATGCGGTGCAGCGGCGGGACAGCGGCGAAGACCCGGCCCTCCTCCACCATCGGTTGCATGTAGCGGTAGAACAACGTCAGCAGCAGGCAGCGGATGTGCGCCCCGTCCACGTCGGCGTCAGCCATCAGGATGACCCGGCCGTAGCGCGCCGCTGCCAGGTCGAACGTACGCCCCGAGCCGGCGCCGATCACCTGGATGATGGCGGCGCACTCGGTGTTCCTGAGCATGTCCGACGCCGAAGCCTTCTGGACGTTGAGGATCTTGCCCCGGATCGGGAGCAACGCCTGGTGCTCCGAGTCGCGCGCGAGCTTGGCGGTGCCCAATGCCGAGTCGCCCTCGACGATGAAGAGCTCGCTGCGCCCGACGTCGTCGCTGCGGCAGTCGGCGAGCTTGGCCGGGAGCGAGGAGGTCTCGAGCGCGTTCTTGCGCCGCTGGAGCTCCTTGTGAGCACGGGCCGCCATGCGTGTCCGCGCCGCCGACGCGACCTTGTCGAGGATCGCCTTGGCCTGCAGCTTGCCGGCCTTCCTCGTCGTGGTCAGCGCTGCCGTCAGCTCCTTGGTCACGACCCCCGCGACGATGCGGGACGCAGCCGACGTGCCGAGGATCTCCTTGGTCTGCCCCTCGAACTGGGGCTCCGCGAGCCGGACGGTGACCACTGCGGTCATGCCCTCGAGCACGTCGTCCTTCACGACGTCCTCCTCGGCGGCGCGCAGCACCCGCTGCGAGCGCAGCGTCTCGTTGAGCGTCTTGGTGAGCGCCCGGTCGAAACCCTGCAGGTGCGTGCCGCCCTTGGGGGTGGCGATGATGTTGACGAACGAGCGGACGACGGTGTCGTAACCGGCGCCCCATCGCAGCGCGACGTCGACGGTCAGCTCGCGCTCGACCTCTTGCGAGGTCATGTGGCCCTTGTCGTCGAGGACCGGCACGGTCTCGCGGAACTGGCCGACCCCTTGGAGCCGCAACACGTCGCTGATGGCCTGGTCCGGGGCGAGGAACTCGCAGAACTCGCTGATGCCCCCGTCGTAGGTGAAGGACTGCTCGATCACCTCTGGGCCACGGGCATCGCGCACGACGAGGGTGAGCCCCGGCACGAGGAAGGCGGTCTGGCGGGCGCGGTTGTGGAGCTCGTCCAACGAGATCGACGAGTCCTTCAGGAAGATCTGGCGGTCGGCCCAGTAGCGGATCCGGGTGCCCGTCTTCTTCTTGGTGACCTTCCCGGTGACGCGCACACCGGACTTCTCGAGGAAGGGCGAGTCGGGGTCGCCGCTGCCGAACGTGCCGGGGGCTCCCCGACGGAAGCTCATCGCATGGGTCTTTCCCGCGCGGTCGACCTCGACATCGAGGCGCGCTGACAAGGCGTTGACGACCGAGGCGCCGACGCCGTGCAGCCCGCCGGTCGCCGAGTAGGAGCCGCCGCCGAACTTGCCCCCTGCGTGCAGGCGGGTCATGACCACCTCGACACCGGCCAGTCCGGTGCGCGGCTCGAGGTCGACGGGGATGCCGCGGCCGTCGTCACGTACCTCGACCGACCCGTCTGCGTGGAGTTCCACCTCGATGCGGTGGCAGTGGCCGCCCAGCGCCTCGTCGACGGAGTTGTCGATGATCTCCCAGACGCAGTGCATGAGGCCCCGGGAGTCGGTGGACCCGATGTACATGCCGGGACGCTTGCGGACGGCCTCGAGCCCCTCCAGCACCAGAAGGTTCCGCGCGGAATAGGCGTCCGGCTCGAACTCCCCGTCGCTGCGGGCATGCAGGGTCTGGGTCACGTCACCACGCTACCGGCGGCCCGCGACACTGCCCCGGAACCGCGCCGGGCCACCCGGCACCACGGCCGAACGGGTGACACGACACGCCGTTACCAGGCTGGAATGCGCCGGAGGGTTCGTTCGTGCGCTGAGATGGGCAACAGTTCGACTCGGGGAGAGACGAAGATATGCGCAGAGCGAAACCCCTCCGGCGGCGCTCGGGGAACGAATGACAGATGGTTGACTGTTGTACCCGATACCAACAAGCACCATCAACCCGCATGATTTCCACGAGAAGAGAGGGCGACGTGACCTCAGCACTTGCCTCGCACCCTCCCCTGACCGCCACCGACCGTTGTGACCGCTGCGGCGCGCAGGCCTACATCCGGGTGACCCTGACCTCCGGTGGTGAGCTGCTGTTCTGTGCCCACCACGGCCGGGCCCACGAGGTGAGGCTGCGGGAGATGTCGGTCGAGTTCCAGGACGAGAGCTCCGCGCTGGCCGCCACCCCGGCCATCGCACCTGAGACGGAGCGCTGAGCAGGCTTCAGCCGATCAGACCTCGAGGACCCCAGGCTTCCGGCCTGGGGTCCTCGGCGTGCCCGGCTCGTTTCACCTGGCGGGCACGGGGCATGACCCAGGGCGCCCTGACCGGGGCGTCGACCCTGTGGAAAGGCCTGTCATGACCATCGAAGGAATCCTTGGCGCCATCGTCATCGGCGCGGTGATCGGCGTGCTCGGACGTCTCGTGTTGCCGGGCAAGCAGGACATCCCGATCTGGCTCACCATCGTCGTCGGCATCGGTGCTGCGCTGCTGGGCTCACTGATCGTCGGGAACATGCGGAACACCGACGGGGTCGACTGGGTCGAGCTTCTCGTACAGGTGGGCCTGGCGGCTGTCGGCGTGGCCGTGGTCGCCGGGATGCGGTCGGGCGGCCGTTCCGGCCGGCGGGTCTGAGGCCCATGATCTTCCGTTGGATCGGGCGCGCCCTGCTCATGTTCCTCGGTCGCAAGGTCTGGGAGGCCTACCAGCGCCAGCGGGCGTCCGCTGCCGGGTCCCCTCCCCGCCGCTGAACACGACAAAGGCGTAAGACGCCGGTGCGCGCTCGGCCAGGGCCACCTATCCTGAGGCCGTGGGATACACCTCGCCGTCAGGATGGATCGAAGCGCTTGCCCGGCCGGACCTGGAGGCCGACAGCAACCTCGGCGTGTTTCACACCAGGACCGACTGCGAGCGCATCAAGCGGGCTGACCAGCTCCGGGCCGTAGACCGTCCCTGGAGCGCTCGGCGCTGCTCGTTGTGCGCCACCGAGGGCCGCGACCCCCGCTAGACCGATGGACGTCGACGCGGTGGCGGACGAGCTGTACGGGCTGGCGCCGAACGCCTTCACTCCTCGCCGCGACGCGTTGGTCAAGCAGGCTCGGTCCGCCGGCGACCGGGAAGCTGCCGCAGAGATGGCGGCCCTGCGCGAGGCCACCACGACGCTCGCCGGGCCGGAGCTCCGAGCCCTCTTCTCGCAGCGTCAGCAACTCGTCCACACGCTGGTGGAGCAGGCTCGCTTCCTCGGGCAGGAGGAAGGTCAGCGGGTCACCGAGGACGCTGCCCGGGGACTGGAGGACACCTTCTCCGCCGCTCTGGCCGATCCGGCCGCGGCGCAGGCCCTGTCTGCAGGCCGGCTGGTGGCCGGGCTGTCCCATCAGGGCTACGGCGACCCGCAGGCTGGAGGCTGCCGAGGCAGATCTCTCGGAGGCATCCCGTCAGGACGACGACGCGCGGGCGACCCGCGATGGCGCCGACCACGAGGCACAGGCGGCCCGTCAGCATGTCGCCGAGCTGCAGCGCCGCCTGGACGGGCTGTAAGAGCCGTGAGATCGGCGTCTGGACGGGCGTCGCCGACCCGGGCACAATGAAGTCCCGGCGCCGCCCCTGCCTCGGCGCGCCACTACCGAGGAGGCGCAGTGCCCCAGTTCATGGACGTCCACACCAGCATGGTCGGAGTGACAGCGGAGCAGTTGCTGGAGGCGCACAAGGCCGACCTGGCCATCCAGGACGACGAAGGTGTCGACTTCAAACAGGCATGGGGGGACCCCACGACGGGTCATGTCTTCTGCCTCAGCGAGGCGCCCAGCGCCGAAGCCGTACAGAAGATCCACCAACGTGCCGGTCATCCGGCTGACGAGGTACATGAGATCACCGTCACCGCCTGACGACAGCGGCCCGGCGTACGACGTCGTCACGGTCCTCCGCGACGAGCGCGCACGCCGAGTGACTCACGTCGCGGCGCTCCAGCGGTCCATGGGCGAACTGGTCGCCGCGTCGGACAACTCGGACGCCGATGACGAGCACGACCCGGAGGGCGCGACCATCGCGTTCGAGCGCTCCCAGCTCAGTGCCCAGCTGGAAGCGGCGCAGACCGCGCTGGACGAGGTCGCGCACCCCCTGGACCGCGTCAGAGACGGGAGCTACGGGATCTGCCGGGTCTGCGGCCGGCCGATCGCCGCCGCCCGGCTCGGGGCCCGTCCGACCGCGACGGCCTGCGTCACCTGCGCGCTGATCAGGCGCTGAGATCGGAACGTAAGGACTCAGAGCCTCAAGCGCGTGCGCGTGTGCCCGTACGCGGACTAATCCTGCCGACCCATCCCGAAGAAAAGTGCTCGCGCCGCAGCCGGGGGGATGGCCGCGGCGCGAGCCGACTCAACACGTGTCGCACAGGGGGGGTGGCGACGCGGTCCCACTCAGTGTGCGCAGCGGCGGTCGGAATATCGCTCGCCCAACCGAATCGTGAACGCTTCTTTGCCATGCCGGCAGTTGGCCGACGACGCTCGACTGAGCCCCCCTCAGGCCGAAACCTTGAACTACTGGGCGCTAAGAGGCAGCCAGGACGAGCATCGCGACATCGTCGGCCTGCTCGGGAGCGATCGCGGCCTGGATGCTGGCAACGATTCTGGCCGGCGGCAGGCCACGGCACGAGCGCAACACGTTCTCGAGCCCGTGCTGCTCCAGGCGCGGGTCGCCCGAGTCCGTGACGCCGTCTGTGATGAGGACCATCGTGTCCCCAGTGGCCAACTCGACCGTGGCGTCGGTGCAGCGGGTTTCGGACAGCACCCCCAGCAACGTGCCGGGTTCCCCCACCTGCTCGACTGTGCCGTCAGCCCGCAGCACCGTAGGGAGTGGATGGCCGGCCGCCGCGAACGTCACGGTGGCCCCCCCGGGGTGAAGTTGCAGCCGGGCGAAAAGTGCGGTCACGAACGGTTCCTCCAGCAGCGGTTCCGCATCGACGAGCAAAGCCTCGTTCACCACCTCGAGCACGCGCGACGGCGCAGTCTCGTGGATCGCAGCGGCGCGCATGCTGTAGCGAGCCTGCGAGGTGCGCCCTGCAGCCTCAGGACCCTTCCCGCAGACATCGCCGATGGACAGACCCCAGGTGGAGCCGTCGACGGGAAAGAGGTCGTAGAAGTCGCCGCCGACCTGGTAGCGGCTCGCGGGCTGGTAGACGGCGGCGATGTCGAGGCCGGGGATGTCAGGCAGCGCGGGCGGCAACAGGCTCCGCTGCAGTGCCGTGGCAAGGTCCTGTGCCTGCTCCAATCGGCTCTCGGCGAGCGCGATGGCGCGGCGGGCGTTGAGCCGCAGCTCCAGCTGGTCCACCACCAGCGAGGCGAGATGGGTCAGGATGTCCGTCTCCGCTGCGCTGACCTCGCGGGGCTGGTGGTCCAGGACGCACAACGTGCCGAGGTTGTGCCCGTCACCGGTCCGCAGCGGTGCACCCGCGTAGAACCGGAACCCGGTGTCGCCGGCGACAATCGGGTTGGCCAGCGACCGGGGGTCGGTGATCGCATCAGTCACCACCCACGGCTCGTGACCGAGGATCGCCGAGGCGCACAAGCCGGGGTCGCGGCCGATCTCGGTGACGTCCTTGAGGCCGTGGTGTGACTTGAACCAGATGCGGTCGCTGTCGACGATGCTCACGATCGCGATCGGCACGTCGAAGAGGGCGGCAGCAGCAGCGGCGATCCGGTCGAAGGCACCGTCAGGTGGGGTGTCGAGGATGTCGTAGCGGCGCACGGCGGCCATCCGGTCCGCCTCGTCCGGCGGGATGAGCGGCAGGGTCGTCATGTTCTCCCCTCTTGCCCAGTTCGCGCTCGTTTTGACCCTATCTCAACACGGGTGACGCCCCGTCAGGCTGACCTTTCCACGTCTCGGATGTCGTCATACAGCTTCTTGGTGAGCCAGGCCTGCATGAGCTCGCGAAACTCGGGCTTGTCGAAGAACGCATGGAACAGCGCGCCGTTGGACTCCTGCCGGTCAACGATCTTGCCTTCGAGCAGCGGTTCCAGGAACACCTTGAAATCTTGGCAGTCGTTGTTCAGGGCCACCACGCGGACGTCGTCGTCCTCTCGCAGGTGGGCTTCCTGCTGCTCGAACCAGATGCGGTCGGCATCGGTCAGGTTCATCCCGAACCGCTCGTTGAGCGACTCGATCAGGACCGAGAGCGCCTCCGTCGGCAGCTCGTGCTGGCGCCCAAGACCCTCCCCGGGCCCGGTTCGAGGCTCGTCGGAGCCCTCGGCAAGCGAGAGGTTGGCCTGCTCGGCGATGAGGTCGGTGCGAAGGTGGGTGAGCACCACGGCACCGTCGATGTCGACGCCACCACCGTAGTCCGCCTTCGGCAGCCGGGTCAGCAGGTACTTGCCGTAGTAGTACAGCGCCTCAAGGTCGGTGTCGGAGAAGGGCACGATCTGGGCCAGGAAGGCGTACGCGCGGGTGAAGTCGCGCAGCGCAGTCCGCACGTCCTCCTTTGCTGACTCGTCGCCCGGGGCATGCCAGCGCTCGAGGGCCGGGTCGATGGCCGCGTTGCGCTTGGCGTTCCCGGCTGCCCCACCACGCAGGATCGCCTCGACCGCCGCCGCCATCTCGTCGGGATGGACCACGTCGGCCTCGAGGATGCGAAGCTGCAGGTTGTAGAGGATGTTGGGGTCGGTCGGAGCGGCGGTCGTCTCGGAGAAGAACGGGCGGAACGCCTCACGGATGTCCTCGGCGTCGTTGACGAAGTCGAGGACGAACGTGTCGTTCTTGCCGGGGTGGATGCGGTTGAGCCGGGACAGGGTCTGCACGGCCTTGACGTCGGCGAGCTTCTTCGCCACGTACATCGTGTGCAGCAGGGGCTGGTCGTAGCCGGTCTGGTATTTCTCCGCCACCACCAGTACCTGGAACTCGTCAGAGGCGAACCGCTCCGGCAGCTTGGCTTCGCCGAACCCCTTGCACAGCCCCTCGCGGTACTCCACTTGGGGGCCGTCCAGGAACTTGGCCCGGTCGAGCACCTTCTGATTCGTGGGCTCGAGGGCGCACTCCAGGGCGCCGCAGCACGGTGAAGGGGAGATCACCTGGCCGTACTCATGGGCCGTGAAATCGCCCCTGAGCAGGTCGGCGACCCCCCAGGTACACGCGACCTTGTCCTGGAAGCCGACCGGTTGGGTCACTGCTGATCTCCCCCGTCGGCGGCGTATTTCAGGTGTACACCGGACCGTCTCGCGCGGGAAGGGCGCCCGCAGACGGCCCGTGGGAGTGCGTTGTCCACAACTTCTCGGCCGCCCCCTTGCGGGTGTCCAGAGGAACCGGTACATTCGAACGTATGTTCGATACAACATCCTCTGTCAGGACTAGCGGGGCGTCGACCGCCGCGCCGGTGGCGACGGTCGAGGTGTTGCCGGCGGTCGAGGTGATCAGTACGGGCACGCTGGCGGGCTGGGTGGGACTGCTCGCCCGCATCGATCAGGCCGTCGACGACCGGGAGCGGATCGAGCAGATCGGCGCACTCGAGGAGCTGAAGTCGGCAGCGGCGGCCGCGCAGGCGGTGGCGACGGCGGACCTGGTGGCCTCCCAGCGCGCGCACCAGCGGTCTGCAGGGATTCCCCGGCAGGACCTAGGTCGGGGTGTGGCGGCGCAGGTGGCGCTCGCCCGCCGGGACTCGCCGTATCGCGGGAACCGCCATGTCGGCCTGGCCCAGGCGCTGGTGCACGAGATGCCGCACACCATGGCCGCTCTGAGGGAGGGGTCGATCAGCGAGTGGCGGGCCACCATCGTGGTCCGCGAGACCGCCTGTCTGACCCTTGAGGACCGCCGCGTCGCCGATGAGGAGCTGGCAGGGCGGCTCACGGGCCTCGGGGATTCCCAGACCGAGGCAGCTGCCCGCGCCATCGCCTACCGGCTGGACCCGCACGCGTTCACCGCGCGCTCCAAGGGCGCCATGCGCGACCGGCGGGTCACGGTGCGCCCGGCGCCGGACACCATGAGTCGCCTCACCGGATTTCTGCCTGTGGCCCAGGGCGTCGCGGCCTACGCCGCCCTCGTCCGGCACGCCGACGCCCTCACAGCGGCCGGTGACCAGCGCAGCCGCGGCCAGATCATGGCCGACACCCTCGTCGAGCGCCTCACCGGGCAGGCCACCGCCGGCGATGTCCCGGTCGAGGTGGTCCTGGTCATCACCGACAGCTCGCTCTTCTCAGGAGGCAACGAGCCGGCGCAGATGCTCGGGCTGGGCCCCATCCCCGCCCCGATGGCCCGTGACCTGGTGCGCGACACCGACGCCCAGGTGTGGCTGCGCCGGGTGTTCACCCGCCCCGAGGACGGCGCCCTCGTCACGATGGAGTCCCGCAAGCGACTGTTCCCCGACGGGCTACGCCGGCTGCTGGTGCTGCGCGACCAGACGTGCCGCACCCCGTGGTGCGGGGCCCCGATCCGCCACTCCGACCACGTCACACCGGTCGAGGCCGGAGGTGTGACCACCGGCGACAACGGCCAGGGTCTGTGCGAGGCCTGCAACCACACCAAGCAGGTCCCCGGCTGGCGCGCCAGACCCGGTCCGGGCGGCTCTGGTCGTTCCGTGGAGCTCACGACTCCCACCGGGCACACCTACACCAGCCGGCCACCTCCCTCACCAGGCCAACGCCCGCCAAAACGTCCGCGAACCATCGACGACAGCCCCCTTGAAGCCCGCCTCCGACTCTTGCTCGAGGCTGCCTGAGGTAGCCCAGGTAGTCGCGCACTAGGGACGCATGAACGCTGCGCGTCGGCGCACCGTAAACGCGCAAGCCAGAAGCGTTGTGCGATGAAATATCTTGGGCTGAGGCCGCCCCGAGGGATGCAGCCGGTCACCGGCCCGCTCACCGCCCAGATGTGGGTCCCGTGAGGCGCGTCGTGTCAGCGGACGCTCGGGATGGGTCAGGACCGGTCCTCGGTGGTCTTCGGCTGCCGGACGTCGCCCGATGACCGGCCGTCACGCTCGCTGCGTACCTGCTCCGCCCTCGCCTGCGCCTGGTCGGGGGTCAGGAACCGGTGGCCGACGACATCGTCGTCGCCGTCCTCGTCGGGCGCGGCGGCCGCTATCCCCGGGGTCACGTCACGTTCGTCCATGCCGGCACCCTGTCGCCCTGACCCGACGCTGTCTGTCGTGTCGGGCACACAAGCTGGGTAATCCCGCGCGCGCCTCCCCGCAGGTGCGCCATGCTGGAGCCGGGCTTCGTCATGGTCGCTGTGGCGAGGCGCAACAGTCGGAGGTATTCGTGGAATGGCCGATCCTGCAGGATCTCTGCGAGGGCGACCGGTCCCATGTCCTGGCGGCGGCGAGCCGCCGCCGCTTCGCTCGCGACGACACCCTCGTCCGCCAGGGGGAGGCGGGGACGGCCTTCCACCTGCTCGCCAGCGGCCGCGTCGCGGTCCGAGTCACCACGCTGGCCGGCGAAGTGGTGACCCTGTCGGTCCTCGGTCCGGGCGACTTCTTCGGCGAGCAGGCCCTGCTCGGCCCTCGGCACCAACGGACGGCCTCGGTCGTCGCCCTCGAGCCGGTCGAGACGCTGTCGATGGATTCGGCGAGGTTCGACCAGCTCCGGCGTGCGCACCCCTCCGTCGAACGGTTCCTCGTCGAGGTGCTCGCCGCACAGGTCCGACGCCTGACCGCTCACCTGGTCGAGGCACTCTACGTACCTGCCGAGCAGCGCACTCTGCGTCGGCTCCTCGATCTGCTGCAGCAGTACCGGTCGACTGGGAGCAGCCGGACGGTTCCCATCACCCAAGAGGATCTTGCGACGATGGCCGGGACCAGCCGCCCGACCGTCAACCGGGTCCTGCGTGGCATGGAAGACGCCGGCGTGCTGCGTCTCGGGCGCGGGCGCATCGAGGTTCTCGACGTCGCAGCACTGCGCCA
>JAJAYQ010000069.1 GCA_026786145.1 Spirochaetaceae bacterium
CATGGCCAAGCAGTACCTGACCTTCGTCTCCGGGGCACCCTTCCAGCCGGCGGTAGCCGTGGGGCTGCGGCTGCCCGACAGCTACTTCGACGGGCTGCGGGACACCCTGCGGGGCAAGCGGGACCGGCTTGTCGCCGGCCTCCGCTCGGCGGGGATGACGGCGTACGTCCCCGAAGGCACCTACTTCGTCACCGCCGACGTCCGCCCGCTCGGCTACGACGACGGCGTGACCTTCTGCCGCGAGCTCCCGCACCGGGCCGGCGTCGTCGCCATCCCGCACCAGGTGTTCTACGACGACCCCGAGGCGGGCCGGGCGCTGGTCCGCTTCGCGTTCTGCAAGCGCGACGAGGTCCTCGACGACGCGATCGACCGACTCGCCCGCCTGCGCTGACCCCGAGCGCTGCAAACACGCCCGACCGGACATCGTCGTTACGGCGTGTCGGGAGCGCTCGCGGGCTTGGGTGAGCGGTTGCGGGCGGCGCGCACGCGTCGACCCACCGCGGTGACCGCGACGGTCGGCAGATGACGAGCGAGAGCGACGATCACCTTGTACTGCAGGCCCGGGACGCAGACGACCCTCCCGCGCGCCAGGTCCGCGAAGGTCGCGTCGACGACGTCGTCGGCCTGCAGCCAGAGCCAGTCGGGGATGCTTTCCATGTCCATCTCGGCCCGCTCGTGGAACTCCGTGTGCGTGAAACCCGGGCACAGGGCAACCACCCGGACATCGGTGCCCGAGAGCTCGGCGGCAAGACCCTGGGTGAACGTCGTGACCCAGGCCTTGGCCGCGCTGTAGGTGCCCTGCGGGACGAAGCCGGCGACCGACGACACGTTGACCACGGTGCCGTGCCGCCGCTCCACCATCCCTGGGACCGCTGCGCGAGTGAGCCGCAGGACCGCGCGCACCAGGACGCGCAACATCCGATCCTCGTCCTCGATGTCACCGGTCACGAAACGACGTGTGACGCCGAAGCCGGCGTTGTTCACCAGCACGTCGACCGGCCGTGCGCCGTCGGCCAGGCGGGCCTCGACAGTGGCGCACCCCTGGTCGGTCACCAGGTCGGCAGGGAGGACTTCGACCTCGATGCCGTACGCCGCGCGCAGCTCGGCCGCCAGCTTCTCCAGCCGCTCCGCGTCGCGCGACACCAGCACGAGGTCATAGCGGTCCCGCGCCAGCCGACGGACGAACGCGTTGCCGATACCGGCCGTCGCGCCGGTGACCAGAGCCGTGGACATCCCCCCACCATGCCAGGACGTCCACGCCGGGCAGCGACCCGGGCCGACAGGCGCTGGCCCCCGGCGACAGGCGTCGAGCCCCGTTGCCGGGGGCCCTCGCCTACCTCACGTGGTCGAATCCGGACGGGTGGGGCGGACGGTCAGGGAGGTGGCGTCCTCGGCGACGTCGACGTGGACGGTGTCGCCGTCGCGCAGCTCGCCGGCCAGCAGCGACCGAGCGAGCGGGTCCCCGACAGCTGACTGCACCAACCGCCGCAGCGGCCGGGCACCGTAGAGCGGGTCGAACCCGGTGCGGGCCAGCCACTCGCGGGCGGCCGGGGTGACCTCGAGCAAGAGCCGACGACCGGCCAGCCGCCGACGCAGCGCGTCGACCTGCAGGTCCACGATCCGCGTCAGGTCCTCGGTGGAGAGCGCGTCGAAGACGACGATCTCGTCGAGCCGGTTGAGGAACTCGGGCTTGAACGCGCCGCGCACCGCCGCCAGCACCATCTCCCGACGGGCGTCCTCCGTCAGGGTCGGGTTCACGAGGTGGATCGAGCCCAGGTTGGAGGTGAGCACCAGGATCGCGTTGCGGAAGTCGACGGTGCGTCCCTGGCCGTCGGTCAGGCGACCGTCGTCGAGCACCTGCAGCAGGACGTCGAACACCTCGGGGTGCGCCTTCTCGACCTCGTCGAAAAGAATCACGGAGTACGGCCGGCGCCGGACGGCCTCGGTCAGCTGGCCACCCTCGTCGTAGCCCACATAGCCCGGCGGGGCGCCGACCAGTCGTGCGACCGAGTGCTTCTCGCCGTACTCACTCATGTCGATCCGGACCATCGCCCGCTCGTCGTCGAACAGGAAGTCGGCCAGCGCCTTGGCCAGCTCGGTCTTGCCGACACCCGTCGGGCCGAGGAACAGGAACGAGCCGGTCGGCCGGTCGGGGTCGGAGATGCCGGCGCGCGCCCGGCGTACGGCATC
>JAJAYQ010000070.1 GCA_026786145.1 Spirochaetaceae bacterium
CGTCGGCGCGGCTGGTGGGCTGGGCGGCTTCATCCCACCCCTGCTGATGGGCTCCATCTACGGCCGCTCCGGCGATTACAGCGTGGGCTACATCCTGCTGGCAGTCGTGGCCCTGGCCTCGTGCCTGTTCACCGCGACAGTCGTCCGACGAAGTGCCCGCTGACCGTGCCAAAGTGAAGAGGAAGAGGAGTCGTCATGCACGTCCTGGTCACGTATGCGAGTCGACATCACGCCACAGCGTCGATGGCTCAGTCCATCGCCGAGATCCTCAGGAAACCCGTCGAGGGGCTGTCCGGGCCGACCGTGGACGTACTGGCTGTCGACGACGTGGACGTTCTGGATGACTTCGATGCGGTTGTGCTCGGCAGCAGTGTGTACATGGGACGCTGGCTCAAGCCGGCCCGCCGTTTCGCGCGTGAGAACTCGGCCGCGCTCGCCGCGCGCCCCTTGTGGTTGTTCTCCAGTGGACCCATCGGCGACCCGCCGGCACCCACAGCCGAAGCCACCGATGTGATCGCGCTCGCCGAGAGCCTCGGTGCGCGTGGATCCCGCACCTTTGCCGGGCGGCTCCGGACCGCGGAGCTCGGGCTCGGCGAACGGGCGACGGTGCGGCTCGTTCGCGCGGCCGATGGCGACTACCGCGACTGGGACGAGATCCGCGCCTGGGCGGCCGACATCGCGCGGGCGCTCGCCGCGCCGGTGGACCAGTGACAGCGGGACCTCCTCCGAGCGGACCGGCGCGCCGGTGGTCGCGTTCTGTCGGATCGCCGACGGTCCGATCAGGGTGCGGGAGCCGGTCGTGGTACCCGACGCCGTCGTGGTCCAGGACGCCACGCTGCTGCACCAGGTCGACGTGTTCCAGGGTCTTGGGCCGAGCGCCTACGTGCTCATCAACTCACTGCAGACCTTCGAGGACCTTGGCCTCGGTGACATCGTCGCAAGCCAGCTACCCGAGCGTCTGGCAACGGTGCTGGCCACCTATGCATGTGTCTCGCCTCCTCGTTATGGAACGCACGATCCAGCGCGGGGGACGCGCTCGCTAGAGGCAGAGGTCCCCACCGCGAGGTCATGTCGCCGTCCGCCGCGTGGGACCTAAGCCTCTGTCGGGGCGTGAGCCCCTGGACGACGCTGAGCTCAACCCCACGGCATCGGATGCCCGGGCCGCAGTGAGGAGCGGAACCATGCGCGCCACCGTCGGAGACCAGATCGTCGTGCACAGTGCCCACGTCGACGAGCCCAACCGCGATGGCGAGATCATCGACGTGCGCGGCCGGGACGGTGAGCCGCCCTTCCTCGTGCGCTGGGCGGACACCGGCCACGAGGCCCTCATGTACCCGGGACCAGACGCCCAGATCCGACGCCTGCACGACGACGAGGGTTCTGCACCATGAGTTCGCAGCCGCGCTCCATCGTTGTCGGCGTCGACGGGATGAACGGTGGCGATGCCGCGCTGGCGTGGGCCACAGAGCTCGCCGTCCGCCGCCGCGCGCCGCTGAGGCTGGTCCGTGCGGTCAACCTGTTCGTGGACGACGTGCGCCTCGGCCGCTTCGAGGACGTACGGCTGCGCGACCAGGTGCATGACGCCGCTGCCCGGCACCTCGAACGAGCACTCGACGCGGTTCGCGCTGCCCATCCAGAGCTCGACGTGACCAGCCTCGTTGTGGGGGACGACCCGACGGCGCTGCTCCTCGAGGAGTCCGTGGACGCTGACGTGATGGTGCTCGGCTCGCGCGGCGCCGCTGGGTCTGGCCAGATCGTGGCCGGGTCGACGGCGATGCAGGTGTCCACTCACGCGCACTGCACCGTCGTCACCGTGCCACCCGGGTACCACTCCGACGAGTCCCGTCAACGCGTCGTCGTGGGCGTCGACGGCTCGGCGGTGTCCGAGGGCGCGATCGACTATGCGTTTCGGGAGGCGTCCGAGACCCATCAGTCGCTGGTCGCGGTGCATGCATGGGTGGACTCGGCCACCCGCGTCACCGGCCTGGGACTTCCCCTCGTCCACGACCCGGTCGCGGTCACCGAGCAGCAGGAGGTACTGCTGGCGGAGTCGCTGGCCGGCTGGTCCGAGAAGTACCCGGATGTGACGGTCGAGCGGCGCACGGTCCGTGATCTTCCGGTGCGGGCGCTCACCGACTTCTCCCGCGACGCCCGGCTGCTCGTCGTCGGATGCCGGGGCCGCGCAGCAGTACGCAGCCTGCTGCTCGGGTCGGTCAGCCACGGCGTCCTGCACCGCGCCACCTGCCCCGTCGCCGTGGTACATCCGCACGACTGAATGAGCCGGCTCATGAGGCCGGTGAGCCTCAGTTCGAGGGACCTTGGACCCTTCCGCCGGCGGGCATCACCCGCCCACCCTGGAAGCCACGGCGGACCACGTGGTCCATCGGCCCGATGTGTTCGGAGGAAGTCATGAAGGCACTCGTCTACCACGGGCCCGAGAAGAAGAGCTGGGACGAGGTTCCCGACCCGACGTTGGTCGACGCCACGGACGCCGTGGTCCAGGTCGACACCACCACGATCTGCGGGACGGACCTGCACATCCTCAAGGGGGACGTGCCCACGGTGACCGAGGGCCGGATCCTCGGTCACGAGGGTGTGGGAACCGTTGTCGCCGTGGGGTCCTCGGTGCGCAACATCACCGTCGGCGACCGGGTCATCATCTCGTGCATCAGCTCGTGCGGGGTGTGCACGTACTGCCGCAGCGGCAACCCGTCGCACTGCCTCGCCGACGAGGGCGCCCCAGGAATCGGCTGGATCCTCGGGCACCTCATCGACGGCACCCAGGCGGAGCTGGTCCGGATCCCCTTCGCCGACAACTCCCTCTACCGGCTGCCCGAGGGGGTGGCCGATGACGAGGCGCTGCTGCTCTCCGACATCCTCCCCACCGGGTTCGAGATCGGCGTGCAGTACGGGCGGGTCAAGCCGGGCGACACGGTGGCCGTCGTCGGAGCCGGCCCGGTGGGCCTGGCCGTCATCGCCACCGCCGGGCTCTACGGAGCAGCCCAGATCGTCGCCATCGACCTGGACGAGAACCGGCTGGACCTCGCCAAGCAGGTCGGTGCGACACAAGGCGTCAACTCCGGGGCCAGCGACTGGAAGGAGCAGGTGCTCTCGCTCACCGACGGCTACGGCGTCGACGTCGCCGTGGAGGCGGTGGGCACCCCCGCCACCTTCGACATGTGCACGCAGATCGTGCGCCCCGGTGGCAACGTGGCCAACGTCGGCGTGCATGGCAAGCCGGTGCAGCTGGACCTGCAGGAGCTGTGGATCAAGAACATCAACATCAGCATGGGGCTGGTGAACACCACGACGCTAGGGATGCTGCTCAAGCTCGTCGCTCAGCACAAGCTGCCGGTCCAGCAGTTCGTCACACACCGGTTCGCCCTCGACGACATCGTTGCCGCCTACGAGACGTTCGGGAACGCGGCGCAGACCCACGCGCTCAAGGTGCTGATGACTCGCTGAGCCCATCCACCGGCAAGGTGACGCAGTAAGGCTCACGGAGGTGGTGCTGCTTCGCGTGGTACATGGCCCGGTCGGCGGCAGCAAACAGCAGGCCGGCCGAGGCCAACACACCACGCGTGCTGGCGATGCCGCAGCTGACCCCGGCAGGATGGGGGAGGTTGAAGACGGCGGCGGCGAACCGTCGTACGGCTGCGTCGACCGACGCCACATCGGCCGTGGGGACGAGGAGGCAGAACTCATCGCCGCCGGTCCGTGCGGCCAGCGAGCCCGGCAACTCACCGGACGTCTGCTCGAGCGCGTGGCCGACCGCCTGGAGAAGGCGGTCACCGGCGTCGTGCCCGTGCTGGTCATTGACCAGCTTCAGGTCGTTGACGTCGAAGGAGACGACCACGACGTCGGTCCGTGAGGGGATGATCCTCGCTGCGACCTGGTCCAACCGACGCCGGTTGGCCAGTGCGGTGAGGGGGTCCTGGTAGGCGAGAGCCGTCAGCCGACTTTCCCGGACGGCGCGTGAGATGCCCGAGGCCAGGATGGCCGCCAAGGTCTCGACGTAAGCCAGGTCGCCGTCACCGAACGCATCCCGCCCGACGTGCCGGGTCAGGTACAGCTCGCCCCAGAGCTCGCCGTCGACGACGACCGGTGCGCCCAGCGAGGCGCCCTTGTCCAGCTCGACCAGGAGCGCGAGCTCACGCGGGTCGGGGTCGGGGTCGTCGCGGGAGCAGGTCCAGGCTCCCAACTCGCTGATCACCTGGTCGAGCTTCGGAAAGTCCGCGATCAGGTAGGTCTCGTCGCGGGGCCGGTGCGTCTCGTTCTCGCTGAGATCACCGACGTTGACCAGCACCCGCACCAGGCCGGCCGGTCGGTCGAGGACGCTCACCGAGCCCGAGTCGGCGTCGACGACCCGGTAGCCCTCGGAAATGGCCCGCTCCACCACGTCGAGGACACCACCGGATCGACCCAGCGCTCGCGCCATCGCGGCCAGGCTGCGCAGGCGTGCGCCTTCGGCCCGGCTGACCGGGGGAAGGACGTCGGGTGGGGCGCTGGTTCGGGCCACACCTGGTCTCTCGGCAGATTCCGCGACCGGGTCAACCTCGACAGCGGTCACGGTTTCGGCCGATGACACCCTTCGGCTGACGAGATCTAGACGGTTTGGATCTCGCGCGCTGAGACCTTGTCGCGAGACGGTGCGAGGAGCAAGAGCGCGAGCAGCGCAGCGATCGCTGCACAGAGTGCGGCGCTCCAGAAGATGGCCTGCAGCTCGATGATCAATGCGGCCCGGGTCGCTGCTTCGTAGACGGGGCAGTCGCCCGGGCTGGTGGGGCACAGCGTGAGTGGTGTCCCGATGGCGCGCTGCTCGGCGTAGAAGACACGCAGGCCTACGGCAGTCAGCGCGGAGAGCCCGACGAGCATCCCGACGGTGCGTGCCACCACGACCAGGGCCGTGGCCACCCCGTGGACTGCGGCGCGGGTGGCTGCCAGGAGGGCCACGTTGACCGGGGCGATGGTGAGCCCGAACCCGAGACCGGTCGCGAGCAGGGCGGCAGTGCTCCCCGGCCCGTCGAGCGCCCTGCTGTCCCACTGCGCCATGGCGACGAAACCAACGGCGGCCAGCGCCATCCCGGCGGCGGCCACGACGCGGGGACGGGTCCGACCGCAGAGCCAGCCCCCGAGCACGGCCCCGACGGGGAGAGCGACGAGGAGCTGTACGAGGACGAGTGAGGCACCGAGCTGGGAGTCGGGGTAGCGGGTGGCGCGGGCGAAGATCGGCACGTTCACCAGGGCAGCCACGAGCGCAGCACCCACGAAGAAGTTGACGGCCAGCGCTCCCTTGGCGGCCGGCTCGTTGAGTGCGTGCAGGGGCACCAGCGGATGGTCGGTGTGGCGCTGACGCACCACGAACAGGACGATGCAGACGACCGATCCGGTCAGCAGGAGTGGCGCCTGGTCGGACGCGGCCTGGCGGCTGGGGTCAGCAGTGGCGAAGGCGAGCACGACGCCCGTCAACGCCAGGCCGACGAGGATCGCCCCGAGCAGGTCCGCCTCGGTGAGCAGCCGCGAGAGGCTCGCGCGGTCGGACAACCGCACCGCCGCAGCCAGCACGAGCACGGCGGTGACGATCGCCAGGGGCGAGGTCCAGGCGGCGTCGAAGAGGGTCGGGACGTAGACGGCACCGAAGGTGACATCGGCGACCAGCGCGGACGGGGCGGTGACGGCGAGAACCAGTCCGGTGAGCCCCAGGAGGCCGAGCACGGCGCCGACGACCGGCACCCGACGGCGCGCGCCGGCCGCCGGGACGGTCAGGGCGAGCAGCACGGCACCGAGGAGGACGGCGCCGGCCAGGTTGACCCAGAAGATCGTCCGCCAGCCCGACACGGCCAGCACTGCACCACCGAAGAGCGGACCCAGGACGGTGCCCACCTCCTGGACCGCACCCACCAGACCCAGGGGCAGCCCCCGCCGCTCGGGCTCCCACCGGTCGGCGACCAGGGCGAGGGTGGCGGGCACGAGACCACCTGCGCCCACACCCTGGAGGGCGCGGCCTGTCACGACCAGACCCAGCTCCTGCCCACTGGCCGTGCACAGCGATCCGAGGGCGAAGACCGCGAAGCACCCCGTCAGGACGGGCACCCGACCGTGGAGGTCGGAGAGGCGGCCGATCAGGGGGAGCACGACGACGTACCCGAGCAGGAAGGCGCTCACGATCGGCGTGGCGCGCTGGAGCTCGTCGACCCCCAGACCGACGCCGGTCATGATGTCGGGCAGTGCGAGCACGACCACGTAGGTGTCGGCGGAGGCGAGCAGCACCCCCAGCGAGGCGATCGTGAACTGGGCCCAGCGAGGCTCAGCCCGTGCTGGGCGCACGGATGTCCACCTTCTCGCCGTAGCGGTCGAGCACGATGGTGAACGTGCTCTCGACCTCCTTGTCGAAGAACGGTCCGGTCACCACCGCCCGCCGCAACTCGCCGCTCTTCTCCACGATGCTGAACGTCGCGTCGACCGGCTTGGTGGGGTCGGCGCTGACGATCAGGTCCCGGACGACGGTGCCGGGGATGGAGGCCTCGACCTTCTGCACGACCTCGCTGCCGATGCGGCTGGTCCCGGTCAGCCGGGCGTCGGTGGCCTTGACGAGCAGGTTGCTGACCCCGTCCTCGGGGTCCATGAACCGGCCGGGGTCGCCGAAGCCGAACTGCGCCGGGTCGGTCACGGCGTACGCCGAGGCGAACGGCAGCTTGGCGTACACCGTGCCGTCGGTGGAGATCACCTCGACCGTCGCAGTGGTCCCTCCGAAGGACACATCGAGCGATCCCACGAACTGACCCGGGCGCGCTGCGCTGCCCTCGCCGCCCACGAGTGCTGTGCCGCCCTCGGGGACGTCGGCGCTGGTGATCGTGAAGTGCGCGCTGTCGGCCGAGTCGATCGTGGCCTTGGCACTGACGAGCAACTCCTCGGCGTTGCCGTCCGGCGTCGCGGTGCTGTCGCCGCTGCAGCCCGCAACCAGGCCCAGGACGGCCATGAAGGCGAGGGAAAGCACCGGGCGCTGCCTCATCGCGTGCATCCGGGCTCCTTGCCGTCGGGTCAGTCCTCCTCGCGGATCGTACGGCTGGGGGCACCGTGCCGGGGCCGGGTGGGCTGTCCGAAGTACCAGCCCTGCGCGAGGTCGACGCCCAGGCCCCGCGCCGCGGCAGCCTGCTCTGCCGTCTCGACGCACTCGGCGAGCACTCGACCGCCGTACGCGTGCGTGATCGAGACGACAGCAGTGACCACCGCGAGGCTGACCGCGTCCGGCAGGGCCTGCACGATGTCCTTGTCGAGCTTGACGACGTCGGGCTGCAGCCGCACGAGCAGGTCCAGCGACGAGTAGCCCGCGCCAAGGTCGTCGATGGCGACGCGGCACCCACGGGACCGGTAGTAGTC
>JAJAYQ010000071.1 GCA_026786145.1 Spirochaetaceae bacterium
CCGCACCAGCAGCACGTCCTGCGGGAGCCGCTCGACGGACTCCACGGGGTAGTAGTCCGCCACCCAGTGAGCGGTGGGACCCAGCTCCAGAGTCACGACGACGTCCTCCGGCGAAGGTCGGAACAGCCCCTCGTCGAGGTCGCGCAGCGCGGCCGTTGCCGGGACCTCTGCGGCCACGTCGAGCACGGCCAGGTCCTCCACCCGGTCCAGGCGGAACAGCCGGACCTCCTCGGCCCGGTGGCACCAGCCCTCGAGGTACCACCGCCCGTCGACCATCAGGACCCGCATGGGGTCCACGTCGCGCTCGGTGGTCTCGTCGCGGGTCGGCACGAAGTACGTCAGGTGCAGCCGGCGGCCGGTGGCCAGCGCTCTCCGCACGTCGGTGAGCGGGCCCACGAGCCCCTCGACCTGGACCGAGACCTGCGTGCTGGCCCCCGCGGCGTCACCGGCCGCAGCCTCCAGCTTGGCCAGGGTGCGGTCCAGGGCGCCGCGGTCGTGCAGGCCCGGCACGTCGGCGAGCGCGCGCAGGCCGACGAGCAGCGCGAGGGCCTCGTCCGCATCCAGGCGCAGGGGCCGGGCGATGGCATCGACGTTGCCCAGGAAGACGTGCCCGTCGCCCCACTCGGCCTCGATGAGGTCGTCGGGCAGGTGTCCGGGCGTGCCGCAGACGAACAGCAGCTCGAGGTCCTTGACCAGCTGCCGCTCCGTGATCCCGAACTCCTCCGCCGCCTGGGTGAGCGGGATTCCCTGGCGCCCGAGGAGGTAGGGCACCATTGCCAGGAGACGAGACAGCCGCTCGGTCGCTCCAGTGCTCATCAGCTCATCGGGCCATCGACTGCCTGCCGGGCGGGGTCGTCGGCCATGGAGCCCCCCGCGACGATGGCCTCCAGCCGGCGTACGACGCCCTCCCGCACCTCCAGGGGCGCCACGACCCGCACGTCGGGACCGAAGCCGCTGACCTCCTCGGCGAGGAGGTCGGCGTCGCCGTAGGGCACCCGGAGCTCGTCCCATCCGGCCGGCCCGGGGCTGACGGAGCCTGCCCGGCGGCGGAGCGCCAGCCCGGCACCCTCGCGGGCGAGGAGCTCTGCCTCCCCCGTAGGCCGACGTGGCACCAGCGCCGCGACCTGGGCGCGGAAGTCGACCCCGTCGGGGACCACCACGTCACCCGGGGCACCGATGGGCTCCACAGTCCCGGCGACCCTCGAGAGCCGGAAGACGCGGGTCGCCTCCCGGTCGCGGTCGTGGCCCACGACGTACCACCGGCCGTGGCGCGAGACGATCCCCCACGGCTCGAGGTGGCGCACCGACGGAGCCTCCTTGCCTGGTGTCCGGTACGGGAACCGGATGGCCTGGTGGTCGCGGACTGCGGCGTAGACCGGGTCGAAGGCCGGTTCGCTGGTGCGGACCCGCGGCTCGATGCCCACCAGACCGGCACCGTCGGAGTCGATGCCGGTCTGGGCTGTGAGCTTCAGCAGCGCCCGCGACGCGGGGGCGGCGAGGCTGGCCTGCTGCCACACCCGTGAGGCGAGGCCGAGGACGGCCAGCTCGTCGGGCTCGAAGCGGACCTCGGGCAGTGCGTAGGCGGCCCGGTCGACGCGGTAGCCGACGTCGTCCACGAACCAGGCGTCGTTCGCCCCTGTCTCCAGCGGGACGCCCATGTCGCGCAGCTCGTCCTTGTCCCGCTCGAACATGCGGTCGAAGGCGTCGTCCGTCGCGCACCCGGCGTACTGGGGAACCGCCGCGCGGATCTGCTCCTTGGCGAGGAACTGACGCGTCGAGAGCAGGCAGATGACCAGGTTGAGCAGCCGCTCCGTCTTCTGCGCCGACATGTTTGCGAACCTAGGGGTCAGCGCACGTCGAGGAGGTCCACCACGAAGATGAGCGTCTCGCCGGGAGCGATCGCCGCGCCGGCGCCGCGCTCTCCGTAGGCCAGCTCGGGAGGGATGACGAGCCGGCGACGGCCGCCGACCTTCATCCCGACGACGCCACGGTCCCAGCCGGCGATGACGTTGCCGGAACCGAGCGGGAACGCGAAGGGGTCCCCGCGGTTCCATGACGAGTCGAACTCCTCGCCGGTGGAGTAGGCGACCCCGACATAGTGGACGACGGCGGTGCTGCCCGAGGTGGCCTCGGTGCCGTCGCCCTCGGACACGTCGGTGACCTGCAGGTCGCTCGGTGGTGGGCCCTCCGGGAAGTCGATCTCCGGCTTCTCGCTCACTTGGCGCTCTCCTTCGCGGTTCCGTGCTGGGCCAGGACGTCGACGACCACGGCGACGCTCTCCTTGGCAGGGTCCCCGCCGTCCTGGGCCGGCAGCTCGAGGAGGACCCGGCTGCCCACCGGGATCCCGATGAGCAGGTCGAACGGGCTCGGCTGCTCGCCTCCGATCGCCACCCCCTCCGGACCGGTGGGCCACGTGCTCCGCAGCGCCTCGCCGGACCAGCCCACGGCGCGGAACTGGACGATGCCCAGCTCGCCCTTCACGACGTCGGCGCCGAGACCGGTCGCCAGCACCGTGGTCGTCGGCTCCGTGGGAGGAGTTGTGCCCTTGGCGATCGTGACGGTCGGCTCGGCGTCTCCCGTGACGACGGGCAGGGTGTCGGGCAGGTCGGTGACCGGCGTGGAGGACGGCAGCGGGCTGGAGCCGTTGTACGCCGCGATCACGTCGACGACGAAGACCAACGAGTCGGTGCCCTTGATGCCGGCCTGGGGGTTGCCCTGCGTGCCGTAGCCCTCCTTGGGAGGCGCGACCAGCAGCACCCGGCTGCCCACCGGCACTCCCTTGAGACTCTTCACCCAGCCGGAGATGACCCCGCCCTGCCCGTTCTTGAGGGTGAAGGACGAGGGTGCGCCGCGGTCGTAGGAGTTGTCGAAGACCTTGCCGCTCTTGTAGACCTCGCCGAGGTAGTCGGCCACCAAGAGGTCGCCCACGGCGACCTTGGGGCCGGACCCCTTGGACAGGATCTCGGACTGCAGCTTCTTGCCCGGGTCGCTGCCCTTGTCCACGGTGATCTTCGGCTTGGTGCCGTACTCCCCGCTGACAGAGGGCAGACCCTCGCTTGACGTCGAGGCGCCATCGCTGCCGCAGGCAGCGAGCAGCCCCACGAGCAGGGCGGACAGGGACAGGATGGCGAATCGGCGCACGGAAGAACCTCGAAAAGTTGGGTGGGGGTCGTCACCACCCTAACCCGGATTCCGATGCAGTCGGTTCCCGCCGGTTCCTGCGGGCGCCGTTATCGCATCGTCTGCCAGGCGGCCCACAGGAAACTCACATGCTGGCGATGAGCTTCTCGACCCTCTCGTCGACCGACCGGAACGGGTCCTTGCACAGCACGGTGCGCTGGGCCTGGTCGTTGAGCTTGAGGTGCACCCAGTCGACGGTGAAGTCACGTCGCCGCTCCTGGGCGCGACGGATGAACTCGCCGCGCAGCCGGGCCCTGGTCGTCTGTGGCGGCACGGACTTCGCGCGGAAGATCTCCATGTCGGAGGCGACCCGCTCGGCTGCACCCTTGCGCTGGAGCAGGTAGAACAACCCTCGCTCGCGGGAGATGTCGTGATAGGCGAGGTCGATCTGGGCGATCCGTGAGGACGACAGGGCCAGGCCGTGCTTGGCGCTGTAGCGCTCGATCAGCTTGTGCTTCATCACCCAGTCGATCTCGGTCGCCACGTCGTCGAGGTTGCCGGTGTCCACGGCCAGCAGGGTGCGCTCCCACAGGTCGAGCACCTGCTTGACGACGCCCTCGTCGATGCCCCGCCGGGAGGCGAAGTCACGGGCCTTGGTGAGGTACTCGGTCTGGATCTCCAGGGCGCTGACCTCGCGGCCGTTGGCCAGCCGCACCTTGCGCTGACCGGTGACGTCGTGGCTGATCTCGCGGATCGCCCGGATCGGGTTCTCCAACGTGAGGTCGCGCATCACGACGTTGGACTCGATCATGCGCAGGACGAGGTCGGTCGCGCCCAGCTTGAGCAGCGTCGTCGTCTCGCTCATGTTCGAGTCGCCGACGATGACATGCAGCCGGCGGTAACGCTCCGCGTCGGCGTGGGGCTCGTCACGGGTGTTGATGATCGGACGGGACCGGGTGGTGGCGGAGGACACCCCTTCCCAGATGTGCTCGGCGCGCTGGCTGACGCAGAAGACAGCCCCCCGTGGGGTCTGCAGCACCTTGCCGGCGCCACAGATGATCTGGCGGCTGACGAGGAAGGGGATCAGGACGTCGGCGAGCCGGGTGAACTCCCCGTGCCGGCCGACCAGGTAGTTCTCATGACAGCCGTAGGAGTTGCCCGCCGAGTCGGTGTTGTTCTTGAAGAGGTAGACGTCCCCTGCGATGCCCTCCTCGCGCAGCCGCCGCTCGGCATCCACC
>JAJAYQ010000072.1 GCA_026786145.1 Spirochaetaceae bacterium
GCAGCGACGATCAGCGCGAAGGAGTTGGCGTTGTCGGCGAAGAGCGAGAGAAGCACCCCGACGAACAGGCCGAACCACGCGCCGCTGGCCGCACCGGCGAGCGCCGCCCGGCCGCGGGTGAGCCGGCCGAGGACGTTCTCGACCATTCGCAGGTCCGAGCCGACGATGCTTACGTGCTGCACCGGGAACTGCTGGTCGGAGAGGTAGTCGACCGCTCGCTGCGCCTCGACGTAGGTGTCGTAGGAGCCGATGACCTGGCCCCGGGGGATGTCGGAGTACTGCTCGTGGGCTGACATGCAGGCATTCTCTCTCAGCCACTGGAGTGGGTCACTCCCAGGTGGTCGGGACGCCGTGCGGGGGAGCCCTGCCCAGGAGGCGCTCCTCACCGCCAGGCCAGGTGCGCATGACGACGAGGACCTCGATGTCCGCGGAGGGCGTACGTCGGCGGGGCTCGAGCTGCAGGTGCGCCAGCGCGGACCCGTCACGTGACTGCGCGCCGAGATCGTCGATCCGGGACAGGACCTCGGTGCGCTCCCCCTCCTCGAGGTACTGCCACATGACCGAGTGCCAGAGCACGGTGGTCGTGCCGGGCACCAGCTCGAGGCGCCGCACCAGGTCGCCGGCGCTCTCCCGGGTAACGACCGCCGGCACCCGCGCCGCGACCGTCAGGGCGCCCCGGAGGCGTTCGAGGCGGGCGCGCTGGTCGGGCCACACGTAGGACGTCAGGGCGAGCCGGCCGTCCTCGGAAGTCGGGTCGACCGGTGACGTGTCGCACCCGAACCGCTCCACGACCTCGAGCGGGCCGTCGAGCGGGGGCAGCGACCCCTCCCAGGCTCCGTCCAGCACGACCGGCGAGTCGGCCGGCCCCACACCGCGCCCGCCCGGGAGCGCGACCCGGAACCGGTCGGCGCGCAGGTTGAGGCCGGCGCTCGCACCGATCTCCACCAGCCGCACCGGTCCCGGCCGGTGGGCGACAAGGCGGCAGAGACCACCGATCAGTGCGGCGGCCCGCCCCACCTCGTTGGTCTGCGGCGGCTGGTCCAGCCGGGAGCGGAGCTCGTCGCGGTGCACGGCGAGGACGCCGCGCAGCGCCGGCCAGGCCTCGTCGATCTCGCCGGCGCCGCCCACGGACGGGTAGAACAGTGCCAGCCCCGGGGCTCGTCGCTCCAACACGAGCCGGTGCACGGCGCCCATCAGCCGCAGGGCCAGAGCGCTGGGTCCGGGGTCGTTCTCGTGCCCGGCGAGCACGTCGGCCGCAGGCCCGCCGGCGAGCACGTCGTCGGCCACGCAATGGAGCAGCCGCTCGTAGAGCGGGGAACCCAGCTCGCGACAGGCCTCGGCCTGCCACCGGATGCGCGCGACCATCCGCGCGGCGTCGGTCACCCCTCCTCCGGCGGCGACACGGAACTGCGGGAGAACGGGCGGGGCGTCGGGGAGGTGGCGGCAAGCACGGCGGCGGTCATCAGATCGACGGCCTCCCACTCGCGCAGCCCGCCCAGCAGGCAGAGCGACTCCCAGGTCCGCACGTGCAGGGCATGCGCGAGGGCGGTCCGGAGCCTGTGCGCTGCGCGGCCCCGCGCCCGGAATCCTTGTGCCAGGACCGCCACGCGGACACGCTCGTCCCGGGCGAGGGACTCGTCGACGAAAGCGGGCATGGCGTCGAGGTCCCGGTAGATCTTCGTCATCATCGGCGCCGCTGGGCGGGCCCATTCGTAGGTCTCCGCCAGCGCTGTTCGTAGACGACGCTCAGGGTCGACGATGCGCGACCAGCCGGACACGTCAGGACGGGGGTGGAGTGTCCGCCAGTGGCCGGAGCACGCGATGACCAGGGCCTCGTCGTCGGGGAAGTGGCGGTAGACCGTGAGTCGGGTGACCCCCGCCTCCTCCGCAACCGCGGACACGGTGGTGGCGGCGGGCCCCACGCGCTCGTGCAGACGCATCGTGGCCTCGGTAATCCGCAGGCGCGTCTGCTCGACGCTCTCCTGCCGCGTCCGCATGGTGTAGGCACGCGCTTTCGATGAACGTCCTTGTTCAACCAACCTTGACACCTCCCTTGTACGAGGTGTAGACATCATTTCAATATACACGGTCGTTCACTCGATTGCCGCACCGACGACAGGAAGGTGCCCATGTCCGTCTCGCTTCCCGCCACCACGCTTGCGGAGGCCACAGCGCTGGGGCGCAGTCTCCCGCTCACCGTGCTCTCGCCGCCGACTGCGCCACACCGGTCCATCGGCTCGATCACCGTGGGCTTCCGCCTCGGTGGCGACGAGACCGGCGAGCAGGTCGCCATCGTCGAGCACTCCTTCCCACCTGGGGCCCTGGTGCCGCCGCACGTGCACACCCGTGAGGACGAGTTCTCGATCGTCACGGCCGGAGCCATCGGCTTCCGGTCGGGCTCCGACGAGGTGGTCCTCGAGACAGGGGGGTACATCGCCAAGCCGCGTGGCGAGCTGCACACGATGTGGAACGCCGGGCCCGACGAGGCCCGGATGATCGAGGTCATCACCCCCGCCGGCTTCGAGCGATTCTTCCTCGAGCTGGCCGAGATGTTCC
>JAJAYQ010000073.1 GCA_026786145.1 Spirochaetaceae bacterium
ACTGTCGCGGTGAACAGGCACGAGGCCAGGGCCACGACTGCCAGCAGGATGTAGCCCACGCTGTAATCGCCGGAGCGGCCGTAGATGGAGCCCATCAGCAGGGGTGGGATGAAGCCGCCCAGCCCACCAGCCGCGCCGACGACGCCGGTCACCGACCCGACCTTCTCCGGCGGCGCCAGGCGCGCTACCAGTGCGAACACGCCACCCGTGGACGCACCGAGCGCTGCGGCGAGACCGAGGAACGCGATGGTGCCGCCCGGCATCAGATCCAGCTCGAGCGCCGCCAGGGTCGCGAGCGCAGCGGCGGCGGCGAAGGAGACGGTCAGCACGGACACCGGGTGGAACCTGTCCGACAGCCAGCCGCCGACGGGGCGCATCGCCACGGCGAGGATGACGAAGCCGGCGGTCCGGTTCGCCGCGTCGGCGGGCGTGAGGTCGTAGGCGTTCTTCAGGTAGGTCGGCAGGTACACGGCGAACGCAACGAAGCCGCCGAACCCCACGGCGTACAGCACGGAGAGCTGGATGGTGGCGCGCAGCCGCAGCGTCGAGAGGAGCCGCGCCCAGAAGCCGCCGGTCGGGGTCGGGCGGGTCGGGGCGTCGCGCAGCAGCAGCAGCGCCAACGTGCCGTACACGCCGAGGACGACGGCGACGATGACGAAGGGGGTCGCGCGGTTCTGCGCATCGGCGAGGCGCACGGTCGTGAATGCGGAGATCGCAGTGCCACCCATGCCGATTCCGAACAGGCCGAGAGCGAGACCACGACGAGCCGGCGGGAACCAGGCATTGACGAACGGGACCCCGACGGCGAACGCGGTGCCGCCGATGCCGAGGAAGAAGCCACCGAGCAGCAGCCGGGCGTACGTGTCCCCGGCGAACCCGATGAACAGGACGGGCAGGATGGTGAGGAAGCTGACAGCGGGGAACATGACGCGGGCGCCGAGCTTGTCGGTGAGCGCCCCGACGGGGATGCGCCCCAGGGAGCCGACGAGGACGGGCACCGCGACCAGCAGCGACTGCTGAAAGGGAGTGAGGTCGAAGTCGCCGCGGTAGGCAGCGGCGAGGGGGCTGATCAGGTTCCACGCCCAGAAGTTGACGAGGAACCCGACCGTCGCCAGGACGAGCATCAGGTTCGCCGTACCCGCCGGCACTTCTGCTCCGGGGGTCGGGGGAGCTGCGGAGGGCGCGATGTCGTGGTGACGTGGACGTTCAAGCATGGCCGTCGAGCCTCCCGGGTCGGGACCGCGCAGCGGACTCGCGACGCCTTTCGGCGCGTGCGTCAACTGACTGTGCGCGTGTCGTCGTGTCGTGTCTCGCCACTTCATCGCAGACTGCTCCCCTCGCGCCATGGACCTTGGACCCGTCTTGCACGGGCCGTCCGACCCCAGGCAGCCGAGGCTCGGCAGAGCGGAAAAGGAGGACTCTCGGCGGGCCGGATCGGGACCAAAGTCCCTACATCGATCTCCGTGACACGCCGAGGCTGAGGTGTGACCCCGGGGATCGGCCCCGCGCGGCCTACCGGAGAGCAACGATGTGTGAGTACTGCGGCTGCCAGGCGCTGGACGCGATCGCGGACCTGACCGCCGAGCACGACCTCGTGATCGAGCTCGGCCGTCAGGTCCGAGGAGCGCTGAAGGGCGGAGACCTCGGCCGTGCCGCGGAGCGTGTCCGAGCGATCACGGCCGTCCTCGGCCCGCACACAGAGGTGGAGGAGGACGCGCTGTTTCCGGCGATGGCCGCTGAGTTCCCCGATCACGTCGAGGCGCTGCGCGGCGAGCACCGCGTCGTCGAGGCCGTGCTCGCTGAGGCGGCGCACGGCACGCCCACCGACCCGGCCTGGCCGGCCCGCGTGGAGCAGGTGCTGCACCTGCTACGAGAGCACATCCTCAAGGAGCAGGACGGCGTGTTCCCGGCCGCGCTCGCGGTCCTCGGACCGGACCAGTGGAATGCGGTGGACATGGTCCGGGCTCGGGTCGGCAAGGGGAGCCGTGCCGCGGTCTGAGCGCAGGGACGCTCCTGACGTGCAACCTGGCGTCTCGCACCGCGCAGCTGCGGCCCGTGCCCTCCGCATGCCGGCCCCCCCGCCCGGCTGGGCAGGCTGGGCAGCGCTGGTCGGACGGCTGGTCCTCGGTGCGGTGTTCGTCGCGGTCGGGCTGCTGCTCGTCCTCGGCGTCGCCGTCCGGCTCGGCGCGGTCGTCTCGACCGTGCTTCTCCTTCTGTTCATGGTCGGTGTCGGCAGCGCGTGGGCGCGCGGGCTCACCATCGACTGCGGCTGCTTCGGCGGCGGCGGGCCGGTCGCTGCCGGGGCGACCCGGTACGGCTCCGAGATGCTGCGTGACACCGCCCTCTTGCTCGTCGCCGCCGGACTCGCGCTCTGGCCGGCGAGCCGTCTCGCCCTGAGCGCCCCCGCCACCCACGCACCGACCGACGCCGAGAAGGAAGGGCTCTGATGGCCCCGCACGCACCCGAGACCCGAGACCGGCGCGCCGGCAGGACCCAGCGCGCTGCCACCACCCGCGAAGCAGCGCGCGCCGAAGAGCGCGTCCTGCATCTCGGGGAACCGGCCGGCCTCCAGCGCGCAGCCGGCTGCGTTGAGCGCCCGCGTCGAGTACCGGGTGGTCGAGTAGCCGTCGAGGAACGCGAGCGGCCGGTAGACACCGAGCCTCAGCTCGCTGCGGGAGGCGGCCGCCGCCGGCTGAGGCGCGTGGGCTGGCCCCCGAGGGCCGCGGATTGCATACATCGTTATGTTGAGGCAAGCGCGAAGATCTACGAAGGGACTGCTCCCCGTGACGACGAGTGACACAGAGGCGGACAGCAGCACCCTGAGCGGCGAGGCCGGCCTGGACGACCCGCTTACCGAGGCGTTGGTCAGGACACGCCGGTTCTTCACCCGTGCCGAGGTGTCACCCGACGCCCGAGCCCTGTTCCAGATCGGC
>JAJAYQ010000074.1 GCA_026786145.1 Spirochaetaceae bacterium
GGAGTCCAGGTGGGCGGTGGCCTCGTCGAGCACCACGACGTCCGGGGCCTTGAGCAGGAGACGGGCGATCGCCAACCGTTGCTTCTCGCCGCCGGAGAGCCGGTAACCCCGGTCACCCACCGTGGTGTCGAGACCGTCGGGCAGCGAGGCCACCAGGTCCCAGATCTGCGCGGACCGAAGCGCCTCGACCATCTCCGCGTCGGTAGCGGCCGGGCGGCCGCCGGGCCGGGCGCTCGCGGCGGCAGCTCGGTCTGTACACGTCGCCAGTGGTACAGGTAAACGGGTCCCGCGATCGCCAGCGTCGTCGCCGACCCGACCAGCCCGAGCACCGCCTGACGGCGCGCCGAGTCGCGCGACGCCTCCTGCTGCCGGCGCCTCTCCGCCTTGCTGATGCCGGACATCTTCCCGTCCACGGACACCGGCTCGCCGTAGCCGTAGTAGCCGGGGTCGGGGTAGAGCAGCTCGACGGTGGACCGGACGAGGCTCACCGCGGCGAAGATCGACACGACGAGCGTGATCAGGCAGACGAGGTAGAGGTAGACGTTCCGGAGGGTGAGTCTTTCCTGGACGACCATGTGTGGGCTCCTTCGTCATCGTGATGCTGACGGTCCTGCCGCCTCGGCCACTGTGGTCGCCCGACCTACTACCGCGCACGAGTGGCAGTACTCACTATGGCTGGGCTGACCGGGGCATGTCCGTGCGACTCGCCCAGGGTGACATCAGGAGGCTGGGTTGGCGTACGCAGCGACTCCCGTGTCGAACAGGACGCACGGCTCCTCGCCGACGGTCCAGGCGTCATGCCCCGGCTCCAGGACGAACACGTCCCCGGCCCCGATGGTCTCCTCGCGACCGTCGTCGGAACGGACCGTCATCTGGCCCGACTGGCAGATGCCCGTGTGCCGTGTCATGCACGAGTCGGTCCCTGCGATCGGCTTGACGTCCGTGGACCACTTCCAACCGGGTTCGAAGGTCCCTCTGCCCAACGTGAAGTCGCCAAGGGTCACCACGTCGACGTGGCCGTGGCCCTGGAACTTGCGGGTCTCGTCAGGGGTGTCGATGCTGCGCTTGTCCATGGAGGTCATGGCGGTCTCCTTCGCGGGGAACTCGACCATGCGCCCGATAGGGCAGCGGCGCAAGGACAAACCGACGATCCCGGTTCAGGTCGAGGCCCGGCGCAGGCCGGCGAGGGACTCGGCCAGCAGGGCGGGGCGGCCGTCGGTGTCGGCGTAGTCGGCCAGGGCGGCGGCCAAGGACACCGCCAGCACCCTGGCCCGTAGCTCCTGGTCCCCGCCTACGCCGTGGCCGTAGGACTGCATGAACGCCTCGCGCGCGCCACCCGGGGCGAAGGCGCTGAAGGCGAGAGCGAGGTCGACGCACGGGTCGGCCAGGGCGATGTCACCCCAGTCGATCACCCCGACGGCGTCCCCGTCGCCGTCGACGAGGACGTGACGGACGTGCAGGTCGCCGTGGACGAGAACTGGACTGGCCGGTGGGCCCTGAGTCAGCCGCTCGCCCTGCGAGAGCAGGTCCTCCACGCTGCCGTCGTCGGCCCAGGTGCCCCGTGCCGTCAGCCGGTCGAGCCGCTCCCTGGCCACCGGTGCTCGTACCGTGGGTGACGCTCGGCGCATCGGGTCCACCGGTAGTCCCGAGCCGAACCGGGCGGCCAGCGCTGGGGCATGCAGCACGCGTAGGAACCTGCCGGCCGCGGCCGCCGCCGGCGTACGGTCGACGTCAGGAAGGTCGGCGTCGGCGAGCTCGCGACCGGGCAGCAGTCGGGCCCCGAAGAACGGCCATGGATATCCAACGGCTGGTGTGCCCACCAGCTCGGGGACAGGCACCGGCAGCGGCAGCAGGGGAGCCAGGAGGGGGAGCATCGCTATCTCACGCTCCACCCCAGGAATCGCGACCTGGCGGCGGGGGAAGCGGAACGCCCACTTGCCGGCCACGACAAACACCGTGTTGTCGAAGCCCTCGGCGAATGGTTGCACCGCCGCCCCCCGCAGCTCGGGGAACTGGGCGGCGATGAGGTCGGCGGCCCGGGAGGCGTCGACGGACTCCTCGGCGACCCATTCCGGCTGGGGCACTCAGAGCCCGCGGGAGAGTCCGCCGTCGACGGGGATCATCGCGCCGTTGAGGTAGGACGCTGCCGGGGATAGCGCAAAGGCCGCGACCCGGCCGAACTCCTCCGGCTGGCCGTAGCGGCGCAGCGGGATCCGCCTCTCGAAGTCCTCGCGCACCTTCTTGGGCCTGCCTGCGGCCTTGTCGAGCTCGAGGAGCCGGTCGGTCTCGATCCGGCCCGGCAACAGGCCCAGGACCCGGATGTTGCGCGAGCCGAGCTCGTCGGCCATCGTCTTGGCCACCATGGCCAGACCAGGACGCAGGCCGTTGGACGACGCCAGCCCGTCGACGGGCTGCTTCACGGACAGGGAGAGCACGAAGGCCACCGCCCCGCCCTCGGGCCCGATGGTGGAGACCACCGCGCGTGCAACCCGCAGCGAGCCGAGGAACACCGACTCGAACGCCGAGCGCCAGGTGTCGTCGTCGATCGAGACCACCGACCCCGCCGGTGGCCCCCCGACGCTGACGAGGGCTCCGTCGAGGCGGCCGAACCGCCC
>JAJAYQ010000075.1 GCA_026786145.1 Spirochaetaceae bacterium
ACTCGTTCGCGACGCACCTGCTCGACGGCGGGGCGGACGTCCGGGTGGTGCAGGAGCTGCTGGGCCATGCCTCGGTCACGACGACGCAGGTCTACACGCTGGTCACCGTGGACCGGTTACGCGAGGTCTACGCAACCTCGCACCCCCGAGCCCGCTGACCGGGCCTCAGGGAGCCGAGAAGAACGAGGCGGGGTCGGCGACGGCGGGATCGGTCGGACAGAGGACGTCGTGGTCGGCGTCTTCCGTCCACCACTGGGCCAGCACGATCGGCCCGCCCTGGAAGGACGGCTCGCTGCACCGGGTGAGCGCGACCGCCTTGCCCCGGGGACCGGCCGTGTGCCACTCCGGCAGGCCCCATCGCACCGGCCCGACGATGCCGGGCCACTGGAGCACGGTGGAGTAGAAACCGGTCTGCAGGCCGGCGTCCTGGTACGCCCGCACGATGCCCCGGACGACCGCCCGGTTGGCGCGGCGGTCGCCCGACCACGGCCGGACCGGATAGTGCTCGACGTCGATCCACACGTGGGGAACCCTCAGCCCGGCGGAGGCCAGCCGAGCCATGTTGTAGGTCCCCTCGGCGTACCCGGCGTTGCGGAGGCGGGAGAGCCGGGTGGTGCCGGTGTACGGGCCCGTCGCGCCGTGGATGGCCAGCTGGCGCGCGGTCGGCCAGGTCGCGACGGCGTACGCCGAGGTGGGCAGCGCCCGCGACCTCGCCCACTCGACCTGCTGGGCCAGGCAGGGGTTGGGCGTGAAGGCCGGACCGTTCGTCAGTCCGATGACGACGAACTGAGCGCGGGTGCCGGGAAGCGGGAGGCCCAGCGACCTGCGCTCGCGGATGCCCATGCCCACCGGGCACTGCGGCCAGGACACGTCACCGCCCACCACTGCGGCCGGAACGGTCGAGGTGGCAGCACTGCCGGCCGAGGTCCCCGCAAGGACCGACAGGACCGTTGGCAGGACCGCCAGGAGGGCGGTCAGGACGAGGGCGCGGGCGGCGGCGGATGTGGGGACGAAGGGTCGGGGCACCTCCGGTGTCTCGGCACCAGCGGGGGCCGTCCTGACCAGCTTTGCCCGACATGTGACCCAGCAGGAAGGAAGTCCGCACCGCTCGGCGTGGCGGCTTCGCCCGGGGCGGAGCGGTGCCTACTGTCGGATCGCAAGGTCGGTACAGCGACAGGCCGACGAGTCGACAAATTGATCCGAGGACGGCCCCGTGAGCACGCAACCGTTCGTCCCCCGCGACGACAGAGAGCAGATCGCTGCAGCTATTGCGGCCATGGACCTGGTGGCCGGTACGGACCCCACGACGCTCGACCCGGCGACGCTGGACGCCCCTGACGGGGCCGCCCGAGCGGGGAGCGCGCGGCCGATGGGCCCGACCGGGCGTCCGATGCCGGTCTTCCCGCAGCCGCAGCCCCGCGAGTCGCACGGCCCCGCCCGCATCGTCGCGATGTGCAACCAGAAGGGCGGCGTCGGCAAGACGACGACGACGATCAACCTGGGCGCGAGCCTCGCGGAGTTCGGCCGCAAGGTGCTGCTCGTCGACTTCGACCCGCAGGGCTCCCTGTCGGTCGGGCTGGGCATCAACCCGTACGAGATCGAGAAGAGCGTCTACCACCTGCTGATGGAGCGCTCGGTCGCCCTCGCCGACGTCGTCGTGAAGACCAACGTTCCGGGCCTGGACGTGCTGCCGAGCAACATCGACCTGTCCGCAGCAGAGGTGCAGCTGGTCAACGAGGTCGCCAGGGAGCAGGTGCTTGCGCGGGCGCTGGCTCCGGCCGTGCCCGACTACGACTTCATCATCATCGACTGCCAACCCTCGCTGGGCCTGCTCACGGTCAACGCCCTCACCGCCGCGAACGGGATCATCGTGCCGATGGAGTGCGAGTTCTTCGCGCTGCGCGGGGTCGCGATGCTCGTCGAGACCATCGGGAAGGTCCAGGACCGCCTCAACCCAGGCCTGGAGCTCGACGGGCTCGTCGCCACGATGTACGACTCGCGGACAGTGCACAGCCGTGAGGTGCTCGCCCGCCTGGTCGAGGCCTTCGAGGAGAAGGTGTTCCACACCGCGATCAGCCGGACGGTGCGCTTCCCGGAGACGACGGTCGCGGGCGAGCCGATCACCACGTTCGCGTCGGCCTCCGGCGGGGCCTACTCCTACCGGGAGCTGGCCAAGGAGGTGCTCGCGAGGTGTCCGGGCACATGAGCCACAGCCCGGGCCGTGGGGGCGAGGACGAGCCCACGGCGCTCGTACGCCGGCTGCGCCCGGCGGCCGGGCGGACCTCCGGGCGCGAACGCCACGACGAGAAGGTCACCGTCTACGTCAGTCCCGAGGAGCTCGTCGCGATCGAGCAGGCGCGGCTGGTCCTGCGCGCCGAGCACGGCATCGCGGTCGACCGGGGTCGCCTGATCCGCGAGGCGGTGGCCGAGATGCTGATCGACCTGGGGGCCCACGGCGCCGACAGCGTCGTCGTCTCGCGCCTGCGCTCGCCCTGACCTGCTCGGTGCGGCACCCATGACGGTGCTGGACTACCGTGCTGGCGTGAGCGAGGAGACCGTCTACCCGGACTTCTCCGAGGGCTCTGCGGTGGCCTCCGCCACCTTCCACGTCGACCTCGGTGACCTGTTCGAGGGTCCGTTCGACCTCCTGCTCGGCCTGATCGCCAAGCACAAGCTCGACGTGACCGAGGTCTCGCTCTCGAGGGTCACCGACGAGTTCATCGCCCACATCAAGGACGGCAAGTCGAACTGGGGCAATGATTGGCTGGGCCAGGCCACCGAGTTCCTGGTGGTCGCCGCGACGCTGCTGGACCTCAAGGCCGCCCGGCTGCTGCCCAGCGGTGAGGTCGAGGACGAGGAGGACCTCGCCCTGCTCGAGGCCCGCGACCTGCTCTTCGCCCGCCTCCTGCAGTACCGGGCGTACAAGCAGGTCGCGGCGGTCTTTGCCGGGCGGATGGCCGCCGAGGCGGGGCGCTTCCCCCGCCCGGTGGTTCTGGAGCCGGCCCTGGCCGGGCTGCTGCCGGAGGTGCTGCTCGGGCTGGGCGCTAGGGAGTTCGCCGCACTCGCGGCCCGGGCGCTGAGTCCCCGGCCGGTGCCGATGGTCTCCATCGACCACCTGCACGCCCCGGTGATCAGCGTCCGGGAGCAGGCCGCCGTCCTGGTGACGATGCTCCGGCGGTCGCGGTCGAGCACCTTCCGCGCGCTCACGGCAGACTGCGAGGGCACGATCGTCGTCGTCGCTCGCTTCCTCGCCCTGCTCGAGCTGTACGGCGAGGGCGCCGTGACCTTCGACCAGGCCTCACCGCTGGCCGAGCTGCACATCCGGTGGACCGGCACCGACGAGGGTGAGATCGAGGTCCCCGACGAGTTCGACGAACCAGATACGGAGGAGACAACCGATGACGGACGAGCCGACGGCTGATGATCTGACGCCGGACGAGACGGCGGCTGACGAGGGTCCGTCCCTGCGCACGGCGCTGGAGGCCATCCTCATGGTCGTCGATGTGCCGGTGGACGAGGTGCTGCTCGCGCAGGTCACCGAACGTCCCACCGAGCACGTCCTCGAGGCGCTGCGCGGGCTGGCCGCGGAGTACGACGAGGCGGACCGAGGCTTCGAGCTCCGCCAGGTCGCCGGCGGCTGGCGCTACTACACACGGTCGTCCTGTACGGCGTACGTCGAGAGGTTCGTGCTGGACGGGCAGCACGCGCGCCTCACCCAGGCCGCGCTCGAGACGCTCGCGGTGGTCGCCTACCGGCAGCCGGTGAACCGGGCCCGGGTGTCTGCGGTGCGGGGGGTCAACGTCGACGGCGTCATGCGCACGCTCGTCGCGCGCGGCCTGGTGGAGGAGGCCGGCCGCGAGGACGGCATGGGCGAGGGCGGGTCGATCCTCTACCGCACGACGTCCTACTTCCTGGAGCGGCTGGGCCTGAACAGCATCCACGACCTGCCCGACCTGGCGCCGTTCCTTCCCGAGCTCGACTTCGCCGACCGGTCGTCATCGGGTGAGTGACCTGAGTGAGTCAGAGGGGATCCGCCTCCAGCGCGTGCTGGCTTCGGCCGGTCTTGGCAGCCGCCGCGCGTGCGAGGAGCTGATCGAGGAGGGTCGCGTCGAGGTCGACGGCCAGCAGGTCCGGGTCCAGGGCATGCGGGTCGACCCGGACAAGGCAGTGATCAAGGTCGACGGGATGCGGATCGCGTCCAAGCCCGACCACGTCTACCTGGCCCTGAACAAGCCCAAGGGTGTCGTGAGCACGATGAGCGATCCCGAAGGCCGTCCGTCGCTGGCGGACTACGTCGCCGGCCGCTCCGCGCGGCTGTTCAACGTCGGGCGGCTGGACGTCGACACCGAGGGCCTCCTGCTGCTCACCAACGACGGCGACCTCGCGCACCGCTTGTCCCACCCGTCCTTCGGGGTCGTGAAGGTGTACCTCGCCGAGGTCACTGGCCCGGTCGCGCGTGATGTGGGCCGTCGGCTGAAGGCAGGTATCGAGCTCGAGGAGGGGCTGGTGCAGGCTGACGGGTTCAAGCTCGTCAGCACCGTCGGGTCGCGGGTGATGGTCGAGCTGTCGCTGCACGAGGGTCACAAGCACGTCGTACGCCGGATGCTCGCCGGGGTCGGTCACCCGGTCTCGCGCCTGGTGCGCACCGACGTCGGGCCGATCAAGTTGGGCAACCTCAAGCCGGGCAAGCACCGCAAGCTCAGCCAGCAGGAGATCGGGGCGCTCTACGCGGCCGTCGGGCTGTGAGAGGCCCGCGCATGCTGACGGCATGAAGCCACCCGAGGTGAAGCCCTACGCCGAGCCCCATCTGCCGGGCGTGCTCTTCCTGTGCCGAGAACAGGGTTGGTCGACGTACGTCGAGGACGCGGCGCGCACACATCGCGCACTGACTGCGCATCGCCGTGGCACCGGCTTTCGGATCTATCCGCCCGACGACCAGGGGTGATCTCGCTGGCTTGTGGACAGTCGCGCGGTTGTGTCGGGGGTCCCGAGTAGACTCGAACACATGTTCGAGACCATGGTTCGGCCGCCGCCTTTGGGCGATGGGCCGGACTGGGTGCCGCTCCGCGCCAGGGGCGTGACCTCGGCGGAGCTGGAGGCGATGGCTCCCGGCTCGGGGCTCGCTGGTGTGCTCGATGTGTTGGACCCGGCGGCCTTGTCGGGATATGACCTCGTCTCGTTCGTGGGCGCTTCGGAGCGGCAGGCGTCGTGGACGGCGGCGCGGCAGCTGGCGGCGGTCGCCGAGCTCGCCCATCGGCGTCCCACGCTGCGGGTGGAGGTGTGCGGGCCCGAGGAGCGCAGTGCAACGGGTCGGGTGTCGCGTTTCGCGGCGCTGGAGGTTGCGGCGGAGCTGCGGATCTCGCGGCGGGCGGCGGAGGGTCGCATCGACCTGGCGCTGTCGCTGGAGCGCCTCGTGGGGACGAGCGAGGCGTTGACCACGGGGGCGCTGGACCTCTCCAAGGCGCGGGCGATGGCAACGGCGACGCGGGACCTGCCCGATGCCGCGGCGGCTGCGGTGGAGTCCCGGGTGCTGCCGCGGGCGCCCGAGCAGGTGCTGGGTGGGTTCAAGGAGTCGTTGGCGCGCGCCGTGCTGCGGGTGGATCCGGCGGCGGCGAAGGAGCGACACCGCCGGGCGGTGGCGGACCGGAAGGTCGAGCTGGTCCCCCTCGCTGACGGCATGGCCGGGATCTGGGCGCTGCTGCGGGCCGACCACGCGGTCGCTCTTCTGGAGGGCATCACGGCGCTGGCGCACAAGGCGAAGGGACCCGAGGACTCGCGCACGCTGGACCAGCGGCGGGCCGATGTGCTCGCCGACTTCGGTGGGGACCTGCTCGAGCGTCCGGACCTGCCGCGACGCCACGGGCGCCGGGCCGCATCTGCAGGTCACCGTCGGGATCACGACGCTGCTGGGCCTTGACGAGGAGCCGGGGGAGCTCTCCGGTTACGGCCCGATCACCGCTGACCTCGCCCGGGAGATCGCCGGCGACGCGACCTGGACCCGGATCCTCACCGACCCGACGTCAGGCACGTTGCTGGACTACGGGAGGACCGTCTACCGGCCGCCGCAGTCGCTGGCCGACCGGCTGATCGCCACACACAGACGGTGCCGCGGCATCGGCTGCCGGATGCCGGCGCGCCGATGCCACCTCGACCACACCCGCCCGTTCCCGGACGGGCCGACGGCGGAGAGCAACCTCGGGCCGTTGTGCGAGTTCGACCACATCGGCAAGCACGAGACCGACTGGCGCTGCGAGCAACGA
>JAJAYQ010000076.1 GCA_026786145.1 Spirochaetaceae bacterium
CTGCCACCACATGAGGTCAGAACTAGGGCTGCGGCAAAAAACGCCGCTGCCAGTGTGGTCACCCGTCGCACGGGGTCTCCTTCCATCGGCCGGGCGCCGCACTCGAGGCGCCGGAGCCGACCGCTACCGGTCGGCCGTGGGCACTCTAGCGACACTCTGTGTCGCCAGGCAGCCGCTCCGGCGATGTGCCGTCAGGCGTTATGCGAACGAGAGCAAGGCGCCTGCAACCAGAACCCGCACCCCGACGGGGATCGCCCGCTCGTCAACGTCGAAAAGCCCCTGGTGGAGGTCCAGGCGGTCGGGCTCGGGGACGCCGGGAGGGCACACGCCCAGCCTGGCCAGCGCCCCCGGCACGCTGCGCAGGTACCAGGCGAAGTCCTCGCCCCCCAGGCTCTGCTCGGTGCCCACCAGGGCGTCCGGGCCCTCCACGGCACGCACGGCAGCCGTCAGGATCTCCACGCTGCCTGCCTCGTTCTCCACGGGCGGCACGTTGCGGGTGTAGGTCACCTCGGCCTGCACGCCGTACGGCGCGACGATCGCGAGGACCAGCTCCTCCACGAGAGCAGGCGCGTCGAGCCAGGCGCCGGAGTCCAGGCAGCGCACCGTGCCCTCGACCTCGCCGGTGTGCGGGATCGCGTTGGCGGCGCGCCCGGCGGCCACCCGGCCCCAGACGACGCTGAGCGAGGCCCGTGGGTCGACCCGGCGCGACAGCGCGCCCGGCAGCTCGGTGATCACCCGCCCCAGGGCGTAGACCAGGTCGGCGGTCAGATGGGGTCGGGCGGTGTGGCCGCCGGGGCCGGTGAGCCGGACGTGCAGGTGGTCGGCCGAGCCGGTGATCGCCCCCGCCCGCAGGCCGACCTGGCCCACGGTGGTCCTCGGGTCGCAGTGCAGGGTGAAGATGCGCTCCAGGTCCTGGGCGCCGCCCGCCTCGATGACGGCGCTGGCGCCGCTGCGTGAGGACTCCTCCGCCGGCTGGAGGATCAGCCGCACCCGTCCCGGCAGCCCGCCCTCACGGGCGAGGTCAGCGAGCACCAGCCCGGCGCCGAGCACCATGCTCGCGTGCACGTCGTGACCGCAGGCGTGGCAGACGCCGGCCACCGTGGAGGCGTACGGGACGTCCTTGCCGTCGACGATGGGTAGGGCGTCGATGTCGGCGCGCAGGCCCACCACGCGGTCCCCCGAGCCCACGTCGCAGGTCAGGCCGGTCCCGCCGGGCAGCACACGGGGGTCCAGCCCGGCCTCGACCAGCCGCTCCTTGAGCAGGCGGGTGGTGCGCACCTCGGCCCAGGACAGCTCGGGGTGGGCGTGCAGGTCGCGCCGGAAGGCGACCAGCTCGTCCGCGTACGCCTTCACGCGGGCGGCGAGGTCGTCGGGCACGACCCCGTCGGCACCTGTCACCCTCGCCTCGCTCACCCGCGCGACCCTACCGGCGCCGCTCCGACCCCCCGCCCGCCGGATGCGTGGTGCGTTCCCGGAGGAAGGGCGGCCGCACCAGACCGCCGTCGAGCGTCCGGGGCCTCCCTGGAAAACGGTTGGCCCTCCGAGGGCGCACCGGCCCGGCCGGGCGGCGCCGGTCCCCGCGGGAGATGGGTCAGAAGGCGTCGGTGGGGGAGTAGACGCCCCAGACCTCGCGCAGGACGTCGCAGACCTCTCCGACCGTGGCGCGGGCCCGCAGGGCGTCGAGCATGGGGTAGAGCAGGTTGACGTGTCCGTCGGTGCCGGCAGGAACTCCGGCGGCGGTCCGCAGGGCGTCGAGATGGGCGCGTACGCCGGGCGCGTCCCGGTCGGCGCGCAGCCGGGCGAGCCGCTCCGCCTGCTGGGCCTCGATCGTCGGGTCGGCCAGCAGCGGCTCGTAGTCGTCGTCGGGGTCCGCGTCGCGGCGGAACCGGTTGACGCCCACCACGGTGCGGGACCCGTCCTCGACCGAGGTGGCCACGGCGTACGCCGCCTTCTCGATCTCGCGCTTCTGGTAGCCGGCCTCGATGGCCGCCACCGCCCCGCCCATCTCCTCCACGGTGTCCATCAGCTCGCGGATCGCGGCCTCGAGGTCGTCGGTCATCGACTCGACGGCGTAGGACCCGGCGAAGGGGTCGACGGTCGCGGTCAGGTCGCTCTCGTAGGCGATGACCTGCTGGGTCCGCAGGGCGAGGCGGGCCGCCTTCTCGCTCGGGAGCGCGATGGCCTCGTCGTAGCTGTTGGTGTGCAGCGACTGGGTGCCCCCCAGGACGGCGGCCAGTGCCTGCACCGTGACCCGCACCATGTTGACCTCGGGCTGCTGGGCCGTGAGCTGCACGCCCGCGGTCTGGGTGTGAAAGCGCAGCATCATCGAGCGCGGGTCCCGGGCACCGAACTCGTCGCGCATCACCTGCGCCCAGATGCGCCGGGCGGCCCGGAACTTGGCCACTTCCTCCAGCAGCGTCGTACGCGACACGAAGAAGAACGACAGCCGCGGCCCGACGTCGTCGACCCCGAGCCCGGCGGCGAGCGCGGCGCGGACGTACTCGCGCGCGTCGGCCAGGGTGAACGCCACTTCCTGCGCGGGCGTCGCACCGGCCTCGGCCATGTGGTAGCCCGAGATGGAGATGGTGTTCCAGCGCGGCATCTCCTTGTGGCAGTAGGCGAAGATGTCGCCGATCAGCCCCAGCGACTCCCTGGGCGGGTAGATGTACGTGCCGCGCGCGATGTACTCCTTGAGCACGTCGTTCTGGATCGTCCCCGTGAGTTGACTCGGGTCGACCCCCTGCTCCTCGCCGACCAGCTGGTAGAGCAGCAGCAGCAACGCCGCGGGCGCGTTGATGGTCATCGACGTCGACACCTCGCCGAGCGGGATGCCGTCGAAGAGGGTGCGCATGTCGTCCAGGGAGTCGATCGCCACCCCCACCTTGCCGACCTCGCCGTGCGCGACCGGGCTGTCCGAGTCGTAGCCCATCTGGGTCGGCAGGTCGAAGGCGACCGACAGCCCGCCGGTGCCCGCCTCGACCAGCCGGTGGTAGCGCTCGTTGGACTCCGACGCGGTGCCGAAGCCGGCGTACTGGCGCATCGTCCACGGCCGGCCGGTGTACATCGTCGGGTAGACCCCACGGGTGTAGGGGTAGCCGCCGGGGTCGCCGAGCCGCTCGGCCGGGTCGAAGCCGGCCAGGTCGTCCGGGCCATAGACGGGCTCGATCGGCCGTCCGGACTCCGACTCGCGTGCCATGCCGGGGATGGTAGCCAGCCGGCCGCGCTCAAGGTCCGGGGGCAGAGATTCCGATGCCAACGGTGTGTACGCCGGAGAGTTGCCGTTCCGCGCGGTTAGCCTGGCCGGGCGATGAGTCAGATGGGTGGACGCACCGGATCAACCCTGCTGCTGGTGGGTCTGCTGCTCGCCGGGCTGCTGCTGGGCGGCGACCTACAGGGCGCCCAGCCGGCCGCTGCTGCCGACCCGACCGCTGTGGGCGGCGACCTGCTGGCGAGCGCCGACGTCGTCGTCGACGCCCCCGGCGCGGCGGCGCTGCCCCGGGTGAAGGCGGCCTCCTGGGTCCTGGCCGACCTGGAGACCGGGGAGGTCCTGGCCGCCAGGAACCCGCACGCCCGTCTGCGTCCCGCGAGCACCCTGAAGATCCTCACCGCGCTGGCCGTGCTCCCCCGCCTCGACCCCGCCGCCACCTACACGGCCCAGTGGGAGGACGCGAACGTGGAGGGGAGCAAGGTCGGCCTGGTGCCCGACGCCACCTACAGCGTGCACAACCTCTTCGAGGCACTGTTCCTGGTGTCCGGAAACGACGCGGCCAGCGCCCTGGCCAATGCGACCGGCGGCCTGGAGCCGACGGTCGCCCTGATGAACCGGACGGCAGCGGACCTGGGGGCCCTGGACACGACCGTCGTGAACCCCAGCGGCCTGGACGCGCCCGGCCAGCTCACCTCGGCGTACGACCTGTCGGTGCTGACCCGCACGGCGATGGCGCGCGAGGACTTCCGCACCTACGCGACGACGGTGAAGTCGCAGTTCCCCGGGAAGATGCCTCGAGCCGGCAAGGTCCGCAAGACCTACGAGATCTACACCCAGGACCGGCTGCTGCTGAACTACCCCGGGGCCGTCGGGGTGAAGACGGGCTGGACCACCAAGGCCCGCGGGACGTTCGTCGGCGCGGCCACGCGCGGCGGACGCACCCTGGTCGCCACCGTGCTCAACACCGACTTCGACGCCTGGCGCGAGTCGGCGGCGCTGCTGACGTGGGGCTTCCGCAACGGCGCGCTCGCAGAACCCGTGGGGACGCTGAACGCCGTCGCGGCACCCGCCGCAGGCAAGGCGGTCGGCCCGCGCACAGCATCGTCACCGGTGCCGGAGGCGCGGACGGGGGGCGCCGACGGCGGCGGCCTGCCGTGGCCGCTGCAGGCGCTCGTCGTGGTGCTGGCCGTGACGGTGCTGCTGCGGGCTCGGGTGCTGCTGCGGCGACGCCTCCGCCGGGTGCGGCTGGAACCGATGCCCATCACGTCCGGACCAGAGCAGCACAGTCGGACGGTCACGGTGGTCGCGGCCCCCCGGGTGCCTCAGCCGCGCGACCTGCGCCGGGACACCACGGAGGCCACAGCCGCGCCGAGACCCGCACCGACCAGGACCCCGCGCACCCGGCCGCCCGACCGCGACGAGACCGCCGCGTCGTCGACCTCCAGCGGCACCGCCACGTAGTCCGCAGGCGCCACCACTGACACCGGCTCGGTGGCCGCGGCCAGCCCGGTGCTGCGCCCCGCCCCGGTCTCACCCGGCTGAGCCGGCTCGAGCGAGTACGGCTGGGTGGCGGTCCACGCACCGGCGAAGATCGTCAGCTTGGACACCAGGTTGATCCACACCAGCAGACCGACGACCACGCCGAACGTCGCGTAGAGCGGGTTCGCGGTGGTGCGCCCGATCAGGAACGTGCCGAGCAGCTTGAGCACCTCGAAGCCGACGGCGGCGAGCACCGCGCCGGAGCGGACCTGACGCCACGGGAGCTTCGCGCCGGACAGTCGCGACAGCAGGATCGCGAAGATCACCACGTCGACCAGCACCGCGAGCGCCACCGACAGCACCTTCAGTAGTGCGGCCGCGACGAAGGACTCCTTCAGCCCCACGAGGTCCAGGACGTACGTCGTCGCGGCGGTCGCCAGGCTCGACACCACCAGCGAGAGCAGCAGGCTCACGCCGAGGAGCACCATCACCAGGATGTCCACGAGCTTCTTCTTGATCAGGCTGATGTCGAGGTCGTCGGTGCCGAAGACCCGGCGCAGGCCGTCCCGCAGCGCGTCGAGCCAGCCCAGCCCGGCGTAGAGCAGACCGAGCAGGCCGGCGATCCCGGCACCCGCCTTGGCGTCGATCACGTCCTGGATGTTGATCTGGCCCTCTCCCGAGCCCACCAGGCTCGGGAACGCGCTCTCCACCGCCCGGATCACGCCGTCCTGCGCATCCGGGTAGACCGAGCTGACGTACCCGACCATTGCGAACGCCAGCGCGAGCAGCGGGAAGAAGGAGAGGAAGCCGAAGTAGGTCACCGCCGCCGCGAGCTGGCCGCCCAGGACCTCGCTGTTGCGGTCGTACGCCCGTACGGCGTGGTCGAACCAGGGCTTGCGGGCCCGCAGGACGCGTAGGCGTCCCTTGACGGCGTCGACGGCTTTCACGCGACGGTGCCTGCCCTGCCCGACGGACTGCTACACACTGTCGGGGTGGGGACCGGGCAGGGGCCGCCCCAGCGGGAAGTCGCGCTGCGGGCGCCACACCCCGTCCGGACCGTGCTCGTAGAGGCTGAAGCCCCACACCCCGAACCGCACGTCGTAGCCCGCCATCTCGACGAACGCGCGCTCCAGGACGTCGGCGGGCAGGTCGTGGGCGACTGTCACGTGGGGGTGGTAGGGAAAGGCCAGCTCGCGGGCCAGCGGCCCAGACCGGACCCGCGCCTCGACCCGCTCGCAGTTCCCGATGCCCATGACGACCGAGACGAAGACGACAGGGGAGACCGGCCGGAACGTACCGGTGCCGCGCAGCCGGATCTCGAAGGACTGCTCCGACTCGGCCACCGTGCGCAGGTGCTTCTCGATGCTGTCGAGGTCGTCGGCGTGGACCTCGATAGGAGGGAGCAGGGTGATGTGGGTGGGGATGGACGCGGCGAGCTCGTCGCCGTAGCCCACCCGCACCCGCTGCAGCTCGCCGCCGTAGGGCTCGGGGATCGCGACGGCGACACCGATCGTGCGGGTGCTGCTCATGCTCGTTCAGGGCCCGGCAGGAACCCGACCTTGTCGTAGACGTCGGCCAGCACCGACGCGGCCTCCTCGCGGGCACGGGTGGCACCGCGGGCGAGGACCGCGTCGAGTCCGGCGGGGTCCTCGAGGTGCTCTCGGACGCGCTGCTGGAACGGTAGGAGGGTGTCGAGCACCGCCTCGACGACGCCCTTCTTCAGGTCCCCGTAGCCCGACCCGGCGTACTGCGCCTCCAGGTCGGGGACCGGCTGGCCCCCGAAGGCCGACAGGATCGCCAGCAGGTTGCTCACCCCTGGCTTGTCGACCGGGTCGAAGAGGACGTCGCGCCCGGTGTCGGTGACCGCACTCTTGATCTTCTTCTCGACGACCTTGGGGTCGTCGAGCATCCACACGCATCCGCTGCCGCCGAGGCTCTTGCTCATCTGCTTGTCGACCACCTGCAGGTCATAGATCTTCGCCGTGGCCTTGACGATGTGCGGCTCCGGGACCACGAGCGTGTCGCCGTAACGGGAGTTGAACCGCGCTGCCAGGTCGCGGCTCAGCTCGAGGTGCTGACGCTGGTCCTCGCCGACGGGGACGCGCTCCGGCCGGTACAGCAGGATGTCGGCGGCCTGCAGCACCGGATAGGTGAACAAGCCCACCGAGGCGCGATCGGTCCCCCCACGGTTCGCCTTGTCCTTGAACTGCGTCATCCGGCTCGCCTCGCCGAACCCGGTGAGGCAACCCAGGACCCACTGGAGCTGGGTGTGCTCCGGCACGTGGCTCTGGACGAAGAGCGTGGCGCGGTCGACGTCCACGCCGGCCGCGAGGAACTGCGCGGCGGTCGCGCGGGTGCGTGCCCGCAGCACCTGGGGGTCGTACTCGACGGTAAGGGCGTGCAGGTCGGCGACGAAGTAGAAGACGTCGTAGTCCTCCTGCAGCGTGACCCACTGCTTGAGCGCGCCCAGGTAGTTGCCCAGGTGCAGCGAGTCGGCCGTGGGCTGCATCCCGGAGAGCACCCTCGGACGTTGCTGGGGGGACATGGCGCTCATTGTGCCAGCCGGGCCTGCTCCTCCTCGGTCTGCGGCTGGTCGCCCCGCTGCTGGGTCGGCCGGTCGGGGCTGAGCCTGACCCGGGCGATGCGCCGCCCGTCGAGGTCGGTGACGGTGAACCGGTGGTCGAGCGCCACGACGCTCTCGCCCACGTCGGGCAGCCGGCCCATCTCGTTGATGATGTAGCCGGCCACCGTCTCGTAGGGGCCTTCCGGCAGCTCGAGGCCGGTGCGCTCCTCGAAGTCCTCGATGTTGAGCAGCCCGTCGACCTCGACGTCACCGTCGACCAGAGCCTTCGACGGCTCCTCGGCCACGTCGTACTCGTCCTGGATGTCGCCGATGATCTCCTCGACGAGGTCCTCGAGGGTGACGATGCCGTCCGTGCCGCCGTACTCGTCGACGACGATCGCGAGGTGGTGGCCCTCGCGCCGCATCTCCGACATGGCCGAGAGCACCTTCTTGGTGCCCGGCATCATCTTCAACGGCCGGGCGATCTCACCGACCCGCACCGACCGACCCGACACCTCCGGGGTGATGAGGTCGCGGACGTGCACGAAGCCGACGACCTCGTCCGGGGTCCCGCGCACCACCGGGTAGCGGCTGTGGGGGTTGGACGACGACATGCGCAGCGCCTTGTAGACCGGGGTGGACGCGTCGAGGAAGTCGACCTCGGTGCGCGGCACCATCACCTCGTGCAGCTGGCGCTCGGCAGCCTCGAACACGTCCTCGATGAGCTGGCGCTCCTCGCGACCCAGCGTCTCGTGGGCAGCGACGATGTCGCGCAGCTCCTCCTCAGAGATCGTGTCCCGCGCGGCGTCGGGGTCGCCGCCGAACAGGCGGACCAGCACGTCGGTGGAGCGCGAGAGCAGCCAGATGAGCGGGCGGGACAGCCTCGCCATCCGGTCCAGGGGCGCGGCGGCCAACAGCGCGAACCGCTCGGCCCGCTGGAGCGCGATGCGCTTGGGCGCCAGCTCGCTGACCACCAGCGACAGATAGGTGATGACCAGCGTCACGACGATGAACGCGACCCAGTAGGCCGCCCCCTCGGAGAGCCCCCAGCCCTCCAGCAACGGCGAGAGGTCGTCGGCGAAGGCCGAGGCACCGAACGCGGCGGAGAGGAAGCCGGCCAGCGTCACCCCGATCTGCACTGCCGCGAGGTACCGGTTGGGGTCGGCGTGCAACGCGGCGACCTTCCGGCCCCGCTTGCCCCGTTGCGCCAGGGCCCGGACCTGCCCCTCGCGCAGCGACACGAGGGCGATCTCGGACCCGGCGAAGAAGGCGCCGACGAGCAGGAAGCACAGGACGAGAAGGCTGTTGGCGAGAGTGGAGGTCACGGCGTACGACCGGGAAGTCGGCGGTACGCCGGACTAGAGCAGCCGTCCATGCCGGCAAGGGTAGACGAACCGGGGCCTTTCAGACCGCACGAAGGTGCAGGACCAGCGCCTGCTCCGGCGAGAGCACCGGCATCGGCAGCCCCACCTCGGCCAGGAAGCGCCCGGGCAGCACCGGCTCGGTCCCCCACCAGGCAGGAGGGTGCGCCTGCCGGGTGCGCGGCACCCCGCCGGCGTCGGCGACCGTCACCCGGTAGGAGCGCTGCGGGTCGAGGCCCGGGAACCGGGCGGGCAGGCGCACCTCGGTCGCCGACGACGCCAGCGCGACGTAGGAGAACAGCGCCTCGCCCAGGCCCCGCGCGACCACGCCGTGGACCTCGACCGCGGGGTCGGGGTGGTCGTCATGGACAACGATGCCCGAGTGCAGCAGGTCCCGGTGGCGGCGGTAGGTCGAGACGAGGCGGGTGAGGGCCGCGCGCTCCTCGTCGGTGATGGAGGCGATGTCCCACTCGATGCCGAAGTGGCCGAAGAGCGCCACTGCGCCCCGGAAGGACAGCTCGTGCGTACGCCCGGACGTGTGCGCCGTCGTCGGGCCGACGTGGCTGCCGACCAGCTCGGGAGGGAGCAGCAGCTGGGTCCACCGCTGGATGCCGACCCGCTCCAGCGCGTCGTTGCTGTCGCTGGCCCACACCCGGTCGGTGCGCGCCAGGATGCCGAGGTCGACCCGCGCACCGCCTGACGCGCACGACTCGATCTCGACGCCGGGATGCCGGGCGCGCAGCGCGTCGAGGAGGCGGTACAGCGCGAGCGTCTGGGCGCGGGCTGCCGGGCGACCGGCGTGCCCGGCCTCGATGAGGTCGCGGTTCTGGTCCCACTTGAGGAACGCGATGTCGTGGTCGGTCAACAGGGCGTCGAGCCGGTCGTGGATGTGCTGCCACGCGTCGGGCACCACCAGGTCGAGGACCTGCTGGTGCCGCCACTCTCCCGGCAGGACCTCGACGTCGGGTCCGGGCCGCAGCACCCAGTCCGGGTGCGCCCGGTAGAGGTCGGAGTCGACGTTGACCATCTCGGGCTCGACCCACAGCCCGAACTCCATGCCGTGGCCGCGGACGTGCTCGATGAGCGGACCGAGGCCGTCCGGCCACACCTGGGGGTCGACGGTCCAGTCGCCGAGCCCGGCCAGGTCGTTGCGCCGGTGGAGGAACCAGCCGTCGTCGAGGACGAAGCGCTCGACACCCACCTCGGCGGCGACGTCGGCGAGGCCGGTCAGCCGGTCCAGGCGGTGGTCGAAGTAGACCGCCTCCCACGTGTTGAGCACCACAGGTCGAGCCCGGCGCGGATGGCCCGGCCGTGCGCGGATGCTGCGGTGCAGCCGGTCGCTGATGCCGTCCAGCCCGGCTCCCGAGTAGACGGCGTGGACGGTCGGCGTGGCGTACTCCTCACCTGCTGCGAGCACGACCTCACCGGGCTCCAGCAGCTCGGCGAGGCCGACGACGCATGACCCGTCCGGGCGGCGCTCGGCGTACGACTCGTGGTTCCCGCTCCAGGCCAGGTGCGCGGCCCATACCTCGCCCGCCCGGTTGCCGAAGCCTGCCGTCCCCGCGGCGAGAAGAAGCGTCGCGTCGTGCCCGGTGCGCCCGCTGCGCGACTCCCGCAGCCAGGTGCCCTGCGCGACAAAGGGGTGTCGTTGGGGGTGGCGCTCGCGGGCCCAGCGTCCGGTGAGGTCCAGCAGCTCGGCCGCGCGGTGCGGCACGGGGAGCACGACGCCCAGCCGGTCGAGCCGGTATTCCTCGTCGACCGTGTTGCGCAGCACATGGGCGACCGTGAGGACGCCGTTCGCGTCCAGCGCCAGGGTGCTGGTCAGCGCCAGCCCGCTCGTCGCGCTGGTGCAGCGCACCGTGACTGCGGTGGCGGGGGCGCCGGCGGGTGAGGTGACGATGCCCTCGATGTCCTCCAGCTGCCAGCGCGGAGCCCAGTCGTGGCCGGCCCGCGACCCGAGCAGGGCCGGTCGGCGCAGCCCACCACCGAGCAGCGTCGTGCGCAACGGCAGGTCGAGCGCGCTGTTCGCGACGGCGGGCGACCACGTGGTGGGCTCGGGCAGGTCGCCACCGAGATCGGCGCCCCAGTGCACGACCGCTGGGATGCCGTCCGGTGCGACGTCGAGCAGCACGGACACCCCGTCGGCGCGGAGGTGGACGATGGAGCCGTCCGTCATCCCTTGGTCGCACCGAGGGTGAGCCCGGACACGAACTGCTTCTGCAGCAGCGCGAAGATGATCAGCGGTGGCAGGGCGACGACGACCGCACCCGCCGCGACGAGGTTGTTATCGGTGAAGAACTGCCCGCGCAGGTTGTTCAGCGAGCTGGTGATGGGGTACTTGTCCCCGGACTGGAGCAGGACGGTGGCCCAGAAGAACTCGTTGTAGATCCAGGTCACCTGCAGCGTGGCCAGCGCGGCCAACGGTGGACGGCAGAGGGGCAGGGTCAGCTGGAAGAACTGCCGGAGGACCGAAGCGCCGTCGACCATCGCCGACTCGTAGAGCTCCTTGGGCAGCGTTTTCATGTAGTTGCTGAGCACGAAGGTGCAGAACCCGGTCTGGAACGCCGTGTTGATCAGGATCAGGCCGACGTAGTTGTTGATCAGCGTGTCCGAGCCCGACCACTCCGGCATCGGGATCTCACGGAACATCCGGTAGACCGGGATCAGCAGGGCCTGCGGGGGCAGCAGGTTGGCCGCGAGGAAGACGCCGAGGAGCGAGACGTTGAACCGGAAGCTGAACCGGGCCAGCACGAACGCCATGCACGAGGACAGGAACAGCGTCAGGATGACGGCCGGCACCGTGATGTAGACCGAGTTGAGAAACTTCTCGGTGAACCCGGCGCGCTCCCAGGCGGTCGAGTAGTTGTCCAGCGTGAAGCCGCCGAACGAGAAGTAGCCGTTCTTCTGCGTGTAGCCGTAGTCGCGGAACGAGTTCAGGACCGCCCAGAGGATCGGGAAGAGCCATAGCAGCGCCATCACGATCAGAAAGCCGTGCAGGACGAAGCGGCGGCTGCCCCGCTCCTTGGGCCGGGGGGCGGGCGGCTCGTCGAGGGTCGTCGTCGGCCGCGTCGAGACAGTGGTCATCGCTGCTCCTCCCTCATGACGATGCGCAGGTAGACCGCCACGAAGACCGACGAGATCGCCAGCATGATCGTGGCCAGGGCGGAGCCGAAGCCGATGCGGCTCGCCTCTCCGACGATGTTGGAGGTGACCAGGGTAGAGATCAGCTCGAGGCCGTTGCGACCCTTGTTGACGACCCAGACGATGTCGAACGCCCGCAGCGCCTCGATCACGGTGATGACCAGAACGATGATGTTGATCGGCCGCATCACCGGGACCACGACCCGGAAGAATGTCTGCGTCTCGCTCGCACCGTCGATCGACGCGGCTTCGCGCAGGGAAGGGTCCACCGCCTTGAGCCCCGCCAGGTACAGCAGCATGACGTAGCCGGTCTGCTTCCAGCAGGTGGGAACGAGTACGGCCCAGAGATTGACGTTCGGGTCGCCGTACCAGTCAGTGGTCCCGCCGGTGATGTCGTTGATGAGTCCCTGGTCACGCGAGTAGATGAGCTGCCACATGAACCCCACCAGGGCGAGGGACAGGACCACCGGCATGAAGAACGCCGACTGGTAGAGGCGGCCGCCCTTCATCTCCTTGTCGAGCAGCACCGCCAGGAAGATGCCCAGCGGGGTCGGGATGGCGAAGAGCACCGCCAGCCAGATCAGGTTGTGCGTGATCGCCGGCTCGAAGGGCGGGTAGTTGGTGAAGATGTTCTTGTAGTTCTCGGTGCCGATCCACTCGATCGTGTCGATGCCACCGATGCCCTCCCACCGGGCGAAGGACAGCACGACCGAGAGGATGCCGGGAAGCCACACCAGCCACAGCACGAGCAGGGTGGGCACCACCACCATCAGGGTGACCGCGATGCGGTCCCCGCGGGAGAGCCGCGCTGAGACAGATCCGGACCGGCTGCGCTTCCTGCGTCTGGTGGACTGCGCAGGTGGACCCGTAGCGACCGGCGTCTCCAGCGACATGACCTCACGACTCCTGTCCTAGGGGGACCACCCGGACCGCCCGGGCGCGGACCGTCGACTCGACGATCCGCGCCTGGGGTCCTGCCGTCAACAGGTCAGACGAAGATGGACTTCTTCTGCTTCTCGAGGCTCGAGGTGAGCCCGTCGATGTCGTCCGGGTTCTTGATGAAGTCCTGCAGTGCCGGAATCATCACCGTGGACGCGAAGTCCGGCCGGGTGTCCCGGTCGAGGAACTGGGCGATGGACTTCTGCTGCCCGATGAACTCGGCCGCCTTCTGCTGCAGCGGGTTGAGGGCGCTGAGGTCGGCGCCGGAGTTGGCCCAGATCGCCGGGTAGCCCGCGACGGACTGCGCGTCGGCAGCCTCGACGGACCCGATGAACTTGAGGAAGTCCTTGGCGCCCTCCTCGTTGTCCGGGTCGGCCGACATGCAGAAACCGTCGATGGGGGCGTCGATGGCGTCAGCCCCGATGTTGGGGTCGATCTCCGGGAAGGTGAAGAAGTCGACGTCATCGCGCTCGTCCTCGGGGAACTGCTCGTACATGAACAGTCCGAGGAAGTACGAGCCGGACTCGTTGGCGACCACTGACTGGGCCGCCTCCTGCCAGGTGCGACCCAGCGCGTCGGGCTGGTGGTCCGGCAGCAGACCCTTCCAGGTGTCGAAGACGTTCTTGACCTCTGCGGAGTCCCACGCCTCCTTGCCGGCCATCAGGTTGACGTGGAAGTCGTAGCCGTTGATCCGCATGTTGAGGATGTCGAAGGTGCCCATCGCAGGCCAGCCGTCCTTGTCACCGAAGGCGATCGGGTTGAGCCCGTCCTTCTTCATCTGCGCCGACAGGGCGTTGAGCTCGTCCAACGTGGTAGGAGCGGTGTAGCCGCGCTCCTCCCACAGTGACTTGCGGTAGAAGAACGCCCAGGGGTAGTTGGAATCCGGGACGAAGTACTGCTTGCCGTCTGATCCGGTCGAGGCCTTCTTGAACGCGTCGTTGATGCCGTCGAGGGGCCAGACGTCGCTGATGTCGCCGATGAGTCCGCGCTCGGCGAAGAACTGCATCCGGTAGCCGGCGAACCACGAGAACACGTCGTCGGCGTTGCCCTGGAGGTAGTTGTTGATGTTCTCCTGGAACGTGTTGTGGTCCACGGCGTTGGTCTTGACCGTCAGTCCTGAGGACTTCTTGTATGCCGCCGTCAAGGCGTCACGCCGCTTCTGCGGGTCGTCGCCGCCTGCCTCGTTGGACCCGAAGGAGACGGTGCCGGTCGGCTTGTTGCCGCTCCCACCGCCGCTGCCCCCGGTGCTGGTGCCGTCGTCACCGCCGCACGCGCTGAGCAGGGCCGGCATCGAGAGCACCGCGCCGGTCCCTAGAGCTCCCTTGAGGAAGCCGCGACGGCCGACGCCGGCGGCCACCGACGGGGGGGTGAGAGTGGCGAGGTAGTGCGCCTCGGACTTCGGCTTGGGCATGTCCCCTCCTGGGGGGGTGTGTGTGATCGAACAGATTCCAACAGGACTGGCGACACAGTGACTTGCGCCGACAACGCCTGTCAAGGGCTTGCGGCACATTGCACAGGATTCGCTGGTCACAAGTTCGTCACGTCCAGTTTCCCGGGCGCTTCCCAGGCGACGTTGGTTTCTGTTGACTTTTTCCCCAGCCTCCCCCAGGATTCGGTCGCATGAGCGCCTGGCCGGACGCCCTTCCCGGAATCGCCTTCGGAGGGGACTACAACCCCGAGCAGTGGCCCCGCGAGACGTGGGAGCAGGACGCCCGCCTGATGGCCGAGGCCGGCGTCACGGTCGTCTCGCTGGGGATCTTCTCCTGGGCGCTGCTGGAGCCGGACCAGGGTCGCTTCGATCTCGACTGGCTGGGCGAGGTGATGGACCTGATGCACCGCTCGGGGGTCAGCGTCGACCTCGCGACCGCGACCGCGTCACCGCCGCCCTGGCTCTCCCACCACCACCCCGAGATCCTCCCGCAGACCGCCGACGGCAGCCGGCTCTGGCCCGGTGGCCGTCAGGCCTGGTGCCCCAGCTCCCCGGTCTTCCGCGAGCGGGCTCTGTCGCTGGTGACCGCGCTGGCCGAACGTTTCGCCGGGCACCCGGCACTGGTGATGTGGCACGTCTCCAACGAGCTCGGCGGCCACAACGCGCGCTGC
>JAJAYQ010000077.1 GCA_026786145.1 Spirochaetaceae bacterium
CGACCGGTCGCTCCAGCCGGCTCAGGAGAACGACCGTCCGGTGAGCCGCTCGTACGCCTCGACGTACTTCGCGCGCGTCCGCTCCACCACGTCGTCGGGCAGCGGCGGAGGGGGCTCGCCGCTCGTGCGGTCCCAGCCCGACGCCGAGGACGTGAGCCAGTCCCGGACGAACTGCTTGTCGTACGACGGCTGCGGCCCGCCCGGCTCCCAACGGTCGGCCGCCCAAAAGCGCGAGGAGTCGGGGGTGAGCACCTCGTCCCCCAGCACGATGCGCCCGTCGGGGTCGCGGCCGAACTCCAGCTTCGTGTCGGCCACCACGATGCCCCGCTGCAGCGCCATGTCTCGGGCCCGGTCGTAGACGGCGAGGGTCAGCCGGCGCAGCTCGTCGGCCACGTCATCGCCCACGGTGGTCGCGACCTCGTCGTAGGACACGTTCTCGTCGTGCTCACCCATCGCGGCCTTGGTCGCGGGGGTGAAGACCGCCTCGGGAAGCACCGACCCGTCGACCAGGCCGGTGGGCAGCGGCACAGCGCAGACGGAGCCGGTCACCAGGTAGTCGGCCAGTCCGGAGCCGGCGAGGTAGCCGCGCGCGACGCACTCGACCGGAATCATCTGCAGCGGGCGGCACAGCACGGCCCGACCGGCGACCTCGGCGGGCACATCGGTCGACACGACGTGGTGCGGGACCAGGTCCTCGAGCCGCTCGAACCACCACAGCGAGAGCTGGGTGAGGATGCGGCCCTTGTCAGGGATCGGGGTGGGGAGCACGACGTCGTACGCCGAGATGCGGTCACTCGCGACCATCAGGAGCAGCCCGTCCGGCGACTCGTAGAGGTCGCGGACCTTGCCGCTGTGCAGGTGTCGATGGTCCCTCACCGGGCAAGTGTTGCAGGAAGGCATGACCACCTACTGCGACTGGAGCCATCGCGATGAGCGAGTCATTCTCCGAGCCCTACGACCGTTCGACCGCGGAGTCCGACGTCGAGAGCAACGACGATCAGGTCGAGCCGGGCAGCGACAACGAGTTCGTCGGCCGCGTGCAGGGACAGGACGAGGGCTACGCCGAGGAGCAGGGCTCCGAGCGGCGCGCCGAGGCGGACCCCAACGTCTCC
>JAJAYQ010000078.1 GCA_026786145.1 Spirochaetaceae bacterium
CGTGCCGCGCCGCTCCAGGTAGGTGGCGACGCGGGAGAGCGCGAAGTTGACACCGATGTAAATGGCAGCCGTGACGATGAAGAGGGAGAAGATGAACTTGCTGCCGAAGAAGTCGCGCAGCTCACGGTTGATACGCAGCAGCTCGACGTAGCCCACGATGTAGCCCAGCGACGTGTCCTTGAGCAGGACGACCAGCTGACTCAGCAGGGACGGCAGCATCCGGCGTACGGCCTGGGGCAGCAGGATGATCCGCAGCGTCTGCCCGGAGGTGAGACCGACCGCCAGCGCTGCCTCGCGCTGTCCGCTCGGTAGCGAGGCGAGACCCGCACGCAGTATCTCGGCGATCACTGCGGTGTTGTAGAGCGCCAGTCCGAGAACGACTGCGTTGAAGATCGACAGGTCAAGGGCCAGGGCGGCGAAGAACATCAGCAGGACCACCGGCAGCCCGCGGAAGAGCTCGATCCAGACGACAGCGGGGATCCGGATCCAGCGACGCTCCGAGGTCCGGGCGACGACCAGAAGGGCGCCGGCGACCAGGGCGATGATCGCGGCAAGAGCCGCCGCCCGCAGCGTCGCCAGCAGACCGCGCCGCAGCAGTGCCTCCCAGGTCTCGGTGTCCTCGGTGAAGATGGTCCACCGCTCGGCGTCGAAGATCCCGTTGTCCGCCAGGCGGAGAACGGCCAGCACCAGCGCCACCACGAGGACCAGCGCCGCGAGGATCGACCAGACCAGCGCCCGGCGCCGCGCCCGCGGGCCCGGTGTGTCGAACAGGACGATGCTCATCGGGCAAACGCCACCTTGCGTTCGAGGCGGCCGGCGAGGACACCTGCCGGGATGGTGATGGCGAGGTAGCAGACGGCGATCCCCGTGAGGACCGTCAGGATGTCGGCCGGGAAGCGGTTGGTCAGGCGGATCCCGACGGCCATCAGCTCGGTGACGAAGAAACCGACCCCCACTGATGTGTTCTTCGTGAGGGCGATGAAGATGTTGATCAGCGGGGGGACGACCGTGCGCAAGGCCTGGGGCAGCACCACCTGGCTCATCGTCTGCATGAATGTCAGCCCGATAGCCCGGGCGGCCTCTGCCTGACCGACTCCGACGCTGTTGACGCCCGACCGCACCGCTTCGCAGACGAACGCGGCCGTGTAGAGCGAGAGGGCAACCACGGCTGACACCTCGAAGGGGAGCTTGAGGTCGACCTGCGGTGCCACGAACACGAAGAAGAAGAAGACGAGCGTCAGGGGGGTGTTGCGCACCAGCTCGACGTACGCCGTTCCGATGCCGCGCAAGGTGGGGACAGGTGACACCCGGCAAGCGCCGAGCAGGGTGCCGAGCACGAGGGCCAGCGCCGCCGAGATGAGTGTCAGCCGCAGCGTTGTGAGGAACCCGTCGCGCAACAGCGCCAGGTTGTCCAGCAGCGCTCCCACGCGCTACCTCCTCGTCGTCATGGTTGGCGGTAGGTCACCCCTCCGGATGGCCACCGATGGCGGCGATCCGGAGGGGATGCGCCGCGTCAGTAGCGGTCGACCGCCGGGGGCTCCGGCGTCTCGAGGACGACACCCGCCGTGGACTCCCACGCCTTCACCCACGACCCGTCCTTGTAGGACTCCTCGAGGGTGTCGTTGAGGAAGTTGCGGAACGCCGTGTCGCCCTTCTTCAGCCCGATGCCGTAGGGCTCCTCGGTGAACGGCTCGCCGGCCAGCTTGAACTCGCCCTCGTTCTGGTCGACGAAGCCGGCCAGGATGACGTTGTCGGTCGTGATCGCGTCGACCTGGTCGTTGCGCAAGGGCTCGAGACAGTTGCTGTAGGCGTCGGTCAGCTCGAGCTTCACGTCGGGGTAGCTCGCCTCGATGTTCGCAGCGGGCGTCGAGCCCTCGACGCTGCAGACCGTCTTGCCCGCCAGGTCGTCCGGTCCGTTGATGTCGGTGTTGTCCTTCTTGACGAGGATCGTCTGACCGGCCTGGAAGTACGGGCCGGCGAAGTCCACGACCTTCTTGCGGTCGTCGTTGATCGTGTAGGTGGCGACGACGATGTCGACCTTGCCGTCCTGGATGAAGGGTTCGCGGTTGGCCGACACGGACTCGACCCACTTGATCTTGTCGGACTCGATCCCGAGCTTGGCGGCGATGAGCTTCCCGATCTCGACGTCGAAGCCCTCGGGCTCCCCGCTCGGCCCGCGCAGGCCGAACAGCGGCTGGTCGAACTTGGTGCCGATGATGATGCTGCCCTTGTCGGCCAGCTTCGCCATGGTGGTGCCGGCCTTGAACTTGGCATCGCTCTCGACCTCGGTAGCGGCGTCGTCGCTGCTGCCTCCGCAGGCGGTCATGAGCAAGGCGAGTGCGGCGGTGGCCGCGAGGCCCGTGAGGCGTGTGACGGACATGGTGTGTCCTCTCTGTCGGGTGTACTGATGGTCAGTGGCTGAGGATCTTGGACAGGAAGTCCTTGCCGCGGTCGCTTCGCGGCGCAGTGAAGAACGTCTCGGGATCGGCTTCCTCCACGATCTTGCCGTGGTCCATGAACACGACACGGTTTGCCGCCCGCCGGGCGAAGCCCATCTCGTGGGTGACGACCACCATGGTCATCCCGTCCTTGGCGAGCTGGGTCATGACCTCGAGCACCTCGTTGATCATCTCCGGGTCGAGAGCGGAGGTGGGTTCGTCGAAGAGGATCACCTTGGGGTCCATCGCGAGAGCCCGGGCGATCGCGACCCGCTGCTGCTGGCCGCCGGAGAGCTGGGCGGGCATCTTGTCGGCCTGCTCACCGATGCCCACCCGGTCCAGCAGCTCACGGCCGCGCTTCTCGGCGGCCGCCTTGTCCATCCCGCGGACCTTGACCGGCCCGAGCGTCACGTTGTGCAGGACCGTCTTGTGCGCGAAGAGGTTGAAGGCCTGGAAGACCATGCCGACGTCCGAGCGCAGCCGGGCCAGCGCCTTGCCCTCCTCCGGCAGCGGCTCGCCGTCGAGGGTGATGGTGCCCGAGTCGATGGGCTCCAGCCTGTTGATCGCGCGGCACAGAGTCGACTTCCCGGAGCCCGACGGCCCCAGGATCACCACGACCTCGCCGCGGTGGATGGTGAGGTCGACATCCTTGAGGACGTGGAGGTCGCCGAAGTGCTTGTTGACGCCCGCGAGCACCACGAGCGGCTCGCCCGAGCTCGCACCGGTGGTCATGCGACCGCAACCTAGTGGGACAGACCGCCAGAAAGCCACCGTCCGGGGTCCGCCAGGCCCTGGACCGTTACCCAGTCGATGCCTCCCAGGCGGCTGCGCACCGCGCCGTACGCTGGGCACCGCCATGCGCACCTACCAGGTCCGCACCCACGGGTGCCAGATGAACGTCCACGACTCCGAGCGGCTCGCGGGCCTGCTCGAGCAGGCCGGGTACGTCCGCGCCGGCGACGCTCAGGCGCCTGACGTGGTGGTCTTCAACACCTGCGCCGTGCGGGAGAACGCCGACAACCGGCTCTACGGCAACCTCGGCCAGCTCGCACCGGCCAAGAGGGACAACCCAGGGATGCAGATCGCCGTCGGCGGCTGCCTCGCGCAGAAGGACCGCTCCGAGATCGTCCGTCGCGCGCCCTGGGTCGACGTGGTCTTCGGCACCCACAACATCGGCTCGCTCCCGGCACTGCTCGAGCGGGCCCGCCACAACGACGAGGCCCAGGTCGAGATCCTCGAGGCGCTCGAGGTGTTTCCCTCGACCCTGCCGACGCGGCGCGAGTCGCCGTACGCGGCCTGGGTGTCGATCAGCGTGGGCTGCAACAACACGTGCACGTTCTGCATCGTCCCCTCGTTGCGCGGCACCGAGAAGGACCGCCGCCCGGGCGACGTGCTGAGCGAGGTGCAGGCGCTGGTCGCCGAGGGCGTCCTCGAGATCACCCTGCTCGGCCAGAACGTCAACTCCTACGGCGTGGAGTTCGGCGACCGGCTCGCGTTCGGCAAGCTGCTCCGGGCCTGCGGCGACGTCGAGGGCCTCGAGCGGGTCCGGTTCACCTCGCCCCACCCCAAGGACTTCACCGACGACGTCATCGCCGCGATGGCCGAGACGCCCAACGTCATGCACTCCCTGCACATGCCGATGCAGTCGGGGTCGGACACGGTCCTGCGGGCGATGCGCCGGTCCTACCGGCGGGCGCGCTACCTCGGCATCATCGAGCGGGTGCGCGCCGCGATGCCCGACGCGGCGATCACCACGGACATCATCGTCGGCTTCCCGGGGGAGACCGACGACGACTTCGAGCAGACCCTCGACGTCGTACGCCGGGCCCGGTTCGCCGGTGCCTTCACCTTCCAGTACTCCAAGCGACCGGGCACTCCCGCCGCCGCGCTGGACGGGCAGGTCCCCAAGGACGTCGTGCAGGAACGCTACGAGCGGCTGCTGGCTGTCCAGGAGGAGATCTCGTGGTCGGAGAATCAGGGCATGGTCGGGCGGTTCCTCGACGTGCTCGTCGCCGAGGGCGAGGGGCGCAAGGACGGCGCCACCCACCGGCGCTCGGGCCGTGCCCCGGACAACCGGCTCGTGCACTTCGCGGCGTCGGACAGGACGGAGTCCCCGCGGCCGGGTGACGTCGTCACCGTGGAGGTCACCAAGGCCGCGCCCCACCATCTCGTCGCCGACGGCGCGTTCGGCGGCGTCCGCCGGACCCGGGCCGGCGACGCCTGGGAGGCCGCGCAAGCCACTCCGGCCGGGAGCCGGGCTGGTGTCCTGCTCGGGATGCCGGGTGTCGGCGCCCCCGCAGAGGTCTCCGTCGAGGTTCCCGTCGGCGCCTGCGGCTGAGTGGCCGTGCTGGTCGCCGCAGCCGTCTGCCCTCAGCCGCCGTTGCTCGTTCCGGGAGTCGGGGCGGGGGCATCGACCGAGCTCGACGACGTCCGCGCCGCGTGCGGCTCCGTCCTCGAGGCCCTACGGGACGTGGACCTCGTCGTCGTGGTGGGCCAGTCCCTGGAGAGTGGTCCGTTTCCCGAGCAGGCATGGGGGACGCTGCGGCCGTACGGCGTGCCGGTGGACGTCGGGTCAGGCCCCGGAGGGCCGCGCCTCCCGCTGTCCTTGACGCTGGGCCGCTGGCTGCTCGAGCAGTTCGTCGCAACCGACCTACCGGGACCGGTCCTGTTCATCGGGGTGAGCGACGAGGCCACGGCCGCGGACTGCTCGACCCTTGGTGAGCGCGTCGCGGGCCAGGCCGAGCGGGTCGGCCTGCTCGTGATGGGCGACGGCAGCGCGCGGCGCAGCCTGAAGGGTCCCGGCCACCTCGACGAACGCGCCGAGCCGTTCGACGACGTGGTCGAGGAGGCGCTCCGCCGGGCCAACCCGGCAGCGCTCGCAGCGCTGGACGAGCAGCTCGCGCGCGAGCTGCTGGTCACCGGCCGGGCGCCGTGGCAGGTGCTCGCGGGTGCGGCCGTCGCGGGTGCGGCCGGGAGTCGGACCTGGCGAGGGACGGTGTCCTACGCCGGTGCGCCGTACGGCGTGACCTACCTCGTCGCGTGTTGGATGCCCGGCTGAGTCAGCGCGGAGGCGCGGGCGGTGCCGGCGGCGGGTTCGGTGCCGGCGGCACGTTCGGGGCCTGCGGTGCCGGCGGCACGTTCGGGGCCTGCGGTGCCGGCGGCACGTTCGGCGTCATGGGCGGTGACGGAGTGGGCTCGTCCGGGATGTCATCGTTGCGCCCGTCGAGCTTGTCCAGGCTGCTCTTGGCCGACGACGTCCCCTTGGCGATCTTGTCGTCGTACTTGCCACCGGTCTTCTTGCTGGCGGTGGCAGCTGCCTTGTCGATGCCCTTGGCGATCTTGTCGCCGTGCTGGTCGACGGCCTTCTCGGCCTTCTTGCGGAGGTTGTCGAACATTCCCATGGCGCCACCGTACGCGACAGCCTGCCGTCGCCGGGCCCGCGGTGGGGGAGACTTTCGGCCGTGACCGTCCATCGTGTCGCGGCGGTCGCCGACGTCGTCGCCATCGTCGGCGCCACCGCCACCGGCAAGAGCGACCTCGCCGTCGCGCTCGCGCGAGCGCTGGACGGCGAGGTGGTCAACGCCGACTCGATGCAGCTCTACCGCGGCATGGACATAGGATCCGCAAAGCTGCCCCCCGACCAACGCGGCGGGGTGCCCCACCACCTCCTCGACGTCTGGGACGTGACGGAGCCGGCCAACGTGGCCGGCTACCAGGGCCTGGCCCGCGAGGTGTTCGCCGAGGTGGCCGGCCGCGGGCGTACGCCCGTGCTCGTCGGCGGTTCCGGTCTGTACGTGCGCGCGGCGCTGGACGACCTCGACTTCCCCGGCACCGACGACGCCGTGCGGGCCCGGCTCGACGCCGAGCTCGCTGCCGAGGGAGCGGGCGCGTTGCACGCCCGGCTGGCGGTGGTCGACCCGCGCGCGGCAGCGGCGATCCTGCCCGGCAACGGTCGCCGGATCGTGCGCGCGCTGGAGGTGGTCGAGCTCACCGGGGCGCCGTTCGTGGCGACGCTGCCCGAGCCGGTGTACGCCGTGCCGGGCGTGCAGCTCGGGCTAGCTGTGGACCGCGCCGTCCTCGACGAGCGGATCTCCCGGCGGGTCGAGCGGATGTGGGAGCTGGGCCTGGTCGACGAGGTCCGTTCGCTCGAGGACCGCGGCCTGCGGGAGGGCCGGACCGCCTCGCAGGCGCTCGGCTACGCGCAGGTACTGCGTCACCTGGCCGGGGAGTGCAGCGAGGACGAGGCGCGCGAGGACACCGTCCGGGCCACTCGGCGCTTCGCCCGGCGACAGGAGTCGTGGTTCCGCCGCGACCCGCGGGTGCGGTGGCTGGAGGTCAGCGACACCGGCGACATCGGTGACGCCGGCGACACCGACAACTCAGCGGAGCAGGGCGCGCTGACAGAAAGAGCGCTGTCCGCTCTGGGCGCGATGCCCGATAACTGATAGGTATGTCGTACCGATCGATCGATCCCCCCATCCCCTGAGGTGATCCCATGCTCAGCCAGCTCCGTCCCTCCCGCACCACGCTCTCGACCGCCACCGTTGCCGTCGCCGCCCTCGTCGCCGCCGGGCTGGTGAGCCCCCCCGCGCAGGGCGCCGACCGGGCGACGGTCAAGGACCCGGTCGCCATCGGCCGCGGCGGTGCCGTGAGCACCGTCGACCCCGAGGCCACCCGGGCCGGGCTACGCGTCCTGCGGCGTGGTGGCAACGCCGTCGACGCCGCCGTCGCGGCCGCCGCGACCCTGGGCGTCACCGAGCCCTACTCGGCCGGCATCGGGGGTGGCGGGTTCTTCGTCTACTACGACGCACGCAGCGAGGAGGTGCGCACGATCGACGGCCGCGAGACCGCGCCGCTCTCCACCAGCCCCGACACCTACCGCGGCATCCCCTTCGACGAAGCGGTGACGAGCGGGCTGTCGGTCGGCGTCCCGGGGACGCCGAAGACGTGGGCCAAGGCGCTGCGGCGGTGGGGGACGATTCCGCTGGCCGAGGCCCTTGCCCCGGCCGTGCGGGTCGCCGAGCACGGGTTCGTCGTCGACCAGACCTTCCGCGACCAGACCGCGAGCAACGAGGCGCGCTTCCGCGACATCACCCCGACCCGCGCGCTCTTCCTGCCGGGCGACCAGCTGCCCGTGGTCGGATCCGTGTTCCGCAACCCCGACCTGGCGCAGACCTACACCAGGCTCGGCCGCAAGGGCGTGAGCTGGCTCTACGACGGGCGGCTCGCCCGCGACATCGTGGCGACCGTGCAGGCGCCCCCGGTCGACCCGGCAGCGACGAGAAAGGTCCGGCCCGGCCTGATGACGGCCGACGACCTGGCCCGCTACACCGCACCCCGCCGGGCGCCCACCTCCGTCGACTACCGCGGCCTGACCGTCAAGGGCATGGCGCCGCCCTCCAGCGGCGGCTCGACGGTGGGTGAGGCGCTCAACATCCTGGAGACCACGGACCTGGGTGTGACCTATGCCACCGACGCTACCC
>JAJAYQ010000079.1 GCA_026786145.1 Spirochaetaceae bacterium
GCCCAAGCCGCCGGACTCCGCACCGCCTTCGTGCGCCCCCCCCCCCCGCGAGCGGGCCCCCCCCCCCCCCCCCCCCCCCCCCCCCCCCCCCCCCCGCCCGCCCGGGGGGGGGGGGGGCGGGGGGGGGGGGGGGGGGGGGGGCGGGCGCCCCCCCCCCCCCGGGCCTCGGGGTTGAGGACACCCCAGCTGATCAGCTGCTCGGTGAGCTGGCTGGGGCTCTCGTCATAGATGACTGCCAGGGTGCGCAGGTCCTCCTGCCGGATCGAGAGGACCCGTCCGTTGTAGTCGCCGCGCTGGGCCTGGATGGTCGCGGCGTAGCGCGCCAGCGGCCCGGCCCGCTCGGCCGGCACCACCTGTAGCTTCTCCAGGTCGATGATCAGCCGGGGTGGCGGCTCGGCGGCACCACCGGGCGTGCTCTCGGGCAGCAGCTCAGAAATCGGGACCGCGTAGAAGTCGGCGAGCTCGGCCAGACGCTGCACGGTAACGGCCCGGTCGCCGCGCTCGTAGGACCCGACGACAACCGCCTTCCAGCGGCCCTCGGACTTCTCCTCGACCCCGTGCAGCGAGAGGTTCTGCTGGGTCCGGATCGCCCGTAGGCGGCTCCCGAGCGCTCGGGCGTACTCGGTCGGCATCGGGACTGCCCCCCTGCCGCGGTCCCGGACCCCGGCGATCTGATTCGCCCCGGAACGTCCGGGACGCACCTACGTACATCGTGGTGACACAGGGTGATGTTACGTAGCGTCACCATAAACTTTCGACGCCTCCCCTCCTACGGCGGCCGGGACCGGTTTTCCGGGATGTCGCGGCGCGGGTCAGGTCAGCCCCTGGAGGTTGCCGCTGCTAGGTTGACCGTCGAACGACGCAGGACATCCTTTAACGACCCGTCCAGTGAGGCGGGGAAGGAGGTCGGCGCATGACGCCTACCCGCAGCACGTCAAGCACAGCCGGCTCAGCCAGTCGCCCGCAGACGGCGCTCTCGCGCACCGTCCTCGAGGCGGCGGACATCTCCCGGGCCCTGACCCGGATAGCCCACGAGATCCTCGAGCGCAACAAGGGCGCCGCCGACCTCGTCCTGCTCGGCATCCCCTCCAGAGGCGTCCCGCTGGCCCACCGTCTCGCGGCCCGTATCGCCGCGGTGGAGGGGTCCGACGTCATGGTCGGGTCACTCGACGTGACGATGTACCGCGACGACCTCCGGCTCAAGCCCGCCCGGGCTCTGGAGCGCACCGACCTCCCTCCCGAGGGCGTCGAGGGGCGCACGGTCGTGCTCGTCGACGACGTCCTCTTCTCGGGTCGCACGATCCGGGCCGCGCTGGACGCGCTGGGCGACGTCGGCCGGCCGGGCCGGGTCCAGCTCGCCGTCCTCGTCGACCGGGGGCATCGTGAGCTGCCCATCCGCGCCGACTACGTCGGCAAGAACCTGCCCACCTCTGCAGGGGAACGCGTAAGAGTGCGCCTCGAGGAGATGGACGGCAGCGACGCCGTCTGCATCGAGACGGTGGCCCGATGAAGTCGCACCTGCTCTCCGCGGCCGACCTCACCCATGAGGACGCGCTGCTCGTCCTGGACACGGCCGAGGAGCTGGCCCGTCTCGCCGACCGGCCCATCAAGAAGCTGCCCACCCTGCGCGGCCGGACGGTGGTCAACCTCTTCTTCGAGGACTCGACGCGCACCCGCATCTCCTTCGAGGCCGCCGCGAAACGGCTCTCCGCCGACGTCATCAACTTCTCGGCCAAGGGTTCAAGCGTGGCCAAGGGCGAGAGCCTCAAGGACACGGCCCTGACGCTGGAGGCGATGGGCGCTGACGCGGTCGTCGTGCGCCACCACGCGTCCGGGGCTCCCCACCGCCTGGCCCACTCCGGGTGGATCCGCGGCGCGGTCGTCAATGCGGGGGACGGCACGCACGAGCACCCCACCCAGGCCCTGCTCGACGCCTTCACCATGCGGAGGCGCCTCAACGCCGGTCCGGGTGAGCACCAGGCCACCGTCGGCACCGATCTCGCAGGTCGGCGGGTCACCATCGTCGGTGACGTCCTGCACTCGCGCGTCGCCCGGTCCAACGTGCTCCTGCTGCACACGCTCGGCGCGGAGGTCACGCTCGTTGCACCGCCCACCCTGTTCCCCGTGGGTGTGGACGCCTGGCCGTGCGTCACGTCCTACGACCTCGACGGCGAGCTGGCCAAGAGCGATGTGGTGATGATGCTGCGCGTCCAGCGCGAGCGGATGGCCCCCGCGGGCGGCGGCTTCTTCCCGTCGGCACGCGAGTACTCCCGCCGCTACGGTCTCGACGGCCGCCGCATGGCGATGCTCCCCGACCACGCGATCGTCATGCACCCCGGCCCGATGAACCGCGGCATGGAGATCGCGGCCGAGGTCGCCGACTCCGCCCGCTCGACCATCGTCGAGCAGGTCACCAACGGAGTAAGCGTCCGGATGGCCGTCCTCTACCTGTTGCTGTCCGGGGCCAGCGAAGGAGAGAGCGCATGAGCACGTACGTCCTCAAGGGCGCCCGCATCCTCGGGGCCGCAGCGAGTGACGTCCTGGTCGAGGACGGCGTCATCGTGGCGATCGGCCCGGCCGGCGCAACCAGCCGGGCTGGGGCAGAGGTTGTCGATGCCGACGGCCTGGTCGCCCTGCCGGGGCTCGTCGACCTGCACACGCACCTGCGCGAGCCGGGACGGGAGGACGCCGAGACCGTCGAGACGGGCACAGCAGCCGCCGCGCTCGGCGGCTTCACCGCCGTCCACGCGATGGCCAACACCGACCCTGTCGCGGACACAGCCGGGGTCGTCGAGCAGGTCTGGCGCCTCGGGCGCGAGGCCGGGCACTGCGACGTCCGTCCGGTGGGTGCGGTCACCGTCGGGCTCGCGGGCACCCAGCTCGCGGAGCTCGGTGCGATGGCCGACTCCGCCGCGCGGGTCCGGGTGTTCTCCGACGACGGCAACTGTGTGTCGGACGCGGTGATGATGCGCAGGGCCCTGGAGTACGTCAAGGCGTTCGGTGGCGTGGTGGCGCAGCACGCGCAGGAGCCGCGACTCACCGAGGGCGCCCAGATGAACGAGGGCGAGCTCTCCGGCGTGCTCGGACTCCAGGGCTGGCCCGCGGTCGCGGAGGAGGCGATCATCGCCCGCGACGTCCTGCTCGCGGCCCACGTCGGCTCCCGGCTCCATGTGTGCCACGTGTCCAGCGCGGGCTCCGTCGACATCCTGCGGTGGGCGAAGTCGAAGGGCTGGGCGGTCACCGCGGAGGTGACACCGCACCACCTGCTGCTCACCGACGACCTCGCCACCACCTACGACCCGGTCTACAAGGTCAACCCGCCGCTGCGGACCGCCGACGACGTGACCGCCCTGCGGGAGGCCCTCGCCGACGGGACGATCGACGCTGTCGCCACCGACCACGCGCCGCACTCGCACGAGGACAAGGACTGCGAGTGGGCGGCGGCGGCCATGGGGATGCTCGGCCTGGAGACCGCGCTGTCCGTCGTGCAGGAGGCGATGGTCGAGACCGGGCTGCTCGACTGGGCCGGTGTGGCGGACCGGATGTCCACTCGACCGGCGCGGATCGGCTCGCTCGAGGCCCACGGCACCGCGCTGGAGGTCGGGGCGGTCGCCAACATCGTCCTGGTCGACCCGTCAGCACGGCGGGTGGTCGACCCGTTCGCGCTGGCCTCGCGCAGCCGCAACACACCCTTCGCCGGGCGTACGCTGCCCGGTGTGGTCGTCGCCACCTTCTTACGGGGCCGTCCCACCGTCCTCGACGGAAAGCTCCAATGAGGCCCCCGCCTTTCGTGATCGTGAGGGCAGAACGGCCTGTTGGAGGCCGTCTGCCCCTCACGATCACCATCCACGGGGGTGCGCGGTGACGATGAGCCGCCCTGCGCTGCTGGTGCTCGAGGACGGGCGGACCTTCCGGGGCGAGTCCTACGGTGCCGAGGGCGAGACGTTCGGGGAGGCCGTCTTCTCCACCGCGATGACGGGCTACCAGGAGACCCTCACCGACCCGTCCTACCACCGCCAGGTCGTCGTCATGACGGCCCCGCACGTCGGCAACACGGGGGTCAACGACGAGGACGCCGAGTCCCGGCGCATCTGGGTCAGTGGCTTCGTCGTGCGCGACCCCGCGCGGCGGACCTCGTCGTGGCGGTCGCGCCGTGCCCTCGTCGATGAGCTGGCGGCCCAGAATGTCGTCGGTATCAGCGGCATCGACACCCGCTCCCTGACCCGACACCTCCGGGAACGCGGCGCGATGCGCGTCGGTGTGACGACGCTGGACACCGACGAGGCCTCGTTCCTGACGCGCGTCCAAGCGGCTCCGGCCATGAGCGGGGCCGACCTGACTGCGGAGGTCACCACGACGGAGGCGTACGTCGTGCCAGCTGCTGGCGAGCGGCGGTTCACCGTGGCCGCCATCGACCTCGGCATCAAGGCGATGACCCCGGTCCGGCTGGCGGAGCGCGGCATCGAGGTTCATGTGCTGCCCTCGACATCGACTGTCGAGCAGGTGCTCGCCACCGGTGCCGACGGGGTGTTCCTGTCCAACGGCCCGGGCGACCCGGCCACCGCCGACCGTGCCGTCGCGCTGACCGCCGACCTGCTGGGACGCAACGTGCCGTTGTTCGGGATCTGCTTCGGCAACCAGGTCCTGGGCCGGGCGCTCGGGCTCGGGACGTACAAGCTGCGCTACGGGCACCGCGGCATCAACCAGCCGGTTCAGGACCGTACGACGGGCAAGGTCGAAGTGACCGCTCACAACCACGGCTTCGCCGTCGACGCACCGCTTTCCGGTTCCTTCGGCACACCGTTCGGCATGGCCGAGGTGTCCCACGTCTGTCTCAACGACGGCGTCGTCGAGGGGCTGCGGTGCCTGGACGTGCCGGCCTTCTCGGTGCAGTACCACCCGGAGGCCGCCGCCGGCCCGCACGACGCGGCGTACCTCTTCGACCGGTTCACCGACCTGCTGGAGGGCCGCTAGATGCCACGGCGTACGGACATCGCCAGCGTCCTCGTGATCGGGTCGGGGCCGATCGTGATCGGGCAGGCCTGTGAGTTCGACTACTCGGGCACCCAGGCGTGCCGGGTGCTGCGCGAGGAGGGGCTCCGCGTCATCCTGGTCAACTCCAACCCGGCCACGATCATGACCGACCCGGAGTTCGCCGACGCGACGTACATCGAGCCGATCACCCCGGAGATCGTCGCGAAGGTGATCGAGAAGGAGCGGCCCGACGCGCTGCTCGCGACCCTCGGCGGCCAGACGGCCCTGAACACCGCCATGGCGCTGCACGAGGCGGGCGTCCTCGAGCAGTACGGCGTGGAGCTCATCGGTGCCAACGTCGACGCGATCGAGGCGGGGGAGGACCGCCAGCGCTTCAAAGCGATCGTGGCTCGCATCGGTGCCGAGTCGGCCAGCAGCCTGATCGCGCACACCCTCGACGAGTGCCTGACCGCCGCCGGTGAGCTGGGTTACCCGCTCGTCGTCCGGCCGTCCTTCACGATGGGTGGGGCCGGCTCCGGGCTCGCCCGCGACGAGGAGCAGCTGCGGCGGATGGCCGGCGCCGGTCTGCAGGCCAGCCCCACCACCGAGGTGCTGCTCGAGGAGTCGCTGCTGGGCTGGAAGGAGTACGAGCTCGAGCTGATGCGCGACCGCAACGACAACGTCGTCGTCGTCTGCTCGATCGAGAACCTCGACCCGATGGGCGTGCACACGGGCGACTCGATCACGGTGGCCCCGGCCATGACCTTGACCGACCGGGAGTACCAGCACCTGCGCGACGTCTCGATCGACGTCATCCGGGCGGTGGGCGTCGACACCGGCGGGTGCAACATCCAGTTCGCGGTCAACCCCGAGGACGGCCGGGTGATCGTCATCGAGATGAACCCGCGCGTCTCGCGTTCCAGCGCGCTGGCGTCCAAGGCGACGGGCTTCCCGATCGCGAAGATCGCCGCCAAGCTCGCCGTCGGTTACACCCTCGACGAGATCCCCAACGACATCACGCGCAAGACGCCGGCGTCCTTCGAGCCGACGCTGGACTACGTCGTGGTCAAGGTTCCCCGGTTCGCGTTCGAGAAGTTCCCCGGCGCCGACCCGACACTGACCACGCACATGAAGAGCGTCGGTGAGGCCATGGCGATCGGGCGCTGTTTCACCGAGGCGCTGCAGAAAGCCCTGCGCTCGTTGGAGATGCGCGGCGCGACCTTCGACTGGCCGGCCCGTGACCAAGATCCCCAAAGTGCCATGATCACCGGGGCAGGTGGGGTGTCGGTAGGGGAGCTGGTCGATCGGGCGAGCGTCCCGCACGACGGGCGGCTGCGGGTGGCGCAGCAGGCGCTGTGGGCCGGTGCGAGGGTCGAGGACCTCTCCACCGCGACGGGGATCGACCCGTGGTTCCTCGACCAGGTGCAGCTGATCAACGAGGTGGCCGCCGAGGTCGCCGACGCACCCGAGCTCCACCGTGACCTTCTGCGCAGGGCCAAGCGGCACGGTTTCTCCGACGTCCAGGTCGGAGCGCTCCGAGGCATCCCCGAGGACGTCGTCCGTGGGGTCCGCCACGCGCTGGGTATCCGACCCGTGTTCAAGACCGTGGACACCTGCGCAGCGGAGTTCGCCGCGACCACGCCCTACTACTACTCCTCCTACGACGAGGAGAACGAGGTCGCGCCACGCGACGAGCCGGCGGTGCTGATCCTCGGCAGCGGCCCTAACCGCATCGGTCAGGGCATCGAGTTCGACTACTCCTGCGTCCACGCGTCCTTCGCGCTGCGCGAGCAGGGGTTCCGCACGGTGATGGTCAACTGCAACCCCGAGACGGTGTCCACCGACTACGACACGTCCGACCGGCTCTACTTCGAGCCGCTCACCCTCGAGGACGTCCTCGAGGTGGTGCACGCCGAGCAGCAGTCGGGCCCGGTCCTCGGCGTCGTCGTCCAGCTCGGCGGGCAGACGCCACTCGGTCTCGCCCAGCGGCTCAAGGACGCGGGCGTCCCGATCATCGGCACCAGCCCGGAGTCCATCCATCTGGCCGAGGACCGGGGGTCCTTCTCCGAGGTGCTCGCCGACGCCGGGCTGCTGGCGCCCAAGAACGGCACCGCGACGTCGTACGACGGGGCGCAGCGCGTCGCCGCCGTCATCGGCTACCCCGTGCTGGTCCGGCCGTCCTACGTCCTGGGCGGCCGCGGCATGCAGATCGTGTACGACGAGCAGGAGCTCGCCACCTACATGACCGAGGCCACCGAGGTCTCACCGGACCGGCCGGTGCTGGTCGACCGCTTCCTCGACGATGCGATCGAGATCGACGTGGACGCCCTCTACGACGGCCAGGAGCTCTACCTCGGCGGCGTCATGGAGCACATCGAGGAGGCCGGCATCCACTCCGGCGACTCGGCGTGCGTGCTGCCGCCGGTCACCCTCGGCCGCGAGCAGGTCGAGCGGGTGCGCGACCAGACCCGGCGCCTCGCCGAGGGCCTGGGGGTGCTCGGCATGCTCAACGTGCAGTTCGCCCTGGCCGGAGACGTGCTCTACGTCCTCGAGGCCAACCCGCGTGCGTCGCGTACCGCACCCTTCGTCTCCAAGGCGACGGGTGTGCCGCTCGCCAAGGCCGCGGCCCGGATCATGGTCGGGACCACCATCGCGACACTGCGCGCGGAAGGGGTGCTGCCCGCGCACGACGGGGGACGGCTGCCCGAGCCGGGTGCCCGGCCGACGCACGTGGCGGTCAAGGAGGCGGTCCTGCCGTTCAAGCGCTTCCGCACCGTCGAGGGCCGCGGCGTCGACCACATCCTGGGCCCGGAGATGCGCTCGACCGGTGAGGTCATGGGCATCGACGCGACCTTCGGCACCGCCTTCGCCAAGTCGCAGGCGGCTGCGTACGGCGGGCTGCCCACCAAGGGCGTGGTGTTCGTGTCCATGGCCAACCGCGACAAGCGGGCCATGATCTTCCCGGTGAAGCGGCTGGCCGACCTCGGCTTCCAGGTCGTCGCCACGGAGGGGACCGCCGACGTGCTGCTGCGCAACGGCGTCGACGCGACCGTCGTACGCAAGCACAGCGCGGGTCGCGGGGCCGACGGAGAGCCGACGGTGGTGGAGCGCATCCTCGCCGGGGAGGTCGACATGGTGGTCAACACCCCGTCCGGCCGCCATGCCCGAGCCGACGGGTACGAGATCCGGGCAGCGGCGATCGCCATGGACCGGCCCATCATCACCACGGTGCAGGAGCTCGCCGCCGCCGTCCAGGGGATCGAGGCGCTGGGCCGCGGCGAGCTCGACGTCCGCTCCATCCAGGACTGGACGTCCGCCGCCCGCGGGGGGACGGGGTGAACGACGGACCCGTTCAGGTGCGCGGCGAGTTGCTCATGCTGCGCAAGGTCGGGGCCTACCACCACGCAACGTTGGTGGCACCCGGCATCGCGGAGCGCACCCGCCCCGGCCAGTTCGTGGCGCTGGCCGTGGGCGGACCGTCGTCCGCGCTCTCGCTGCGCCGAGCATTCTCCATCTACAAGGTGAGCCCCCAAGGCGTCTACGGCGGCACCGTCGAGATCGTCTTCGCCGTCACCGGAGCGGGCACCGCCTGGCTGGCGGCGCAGCATCCGCATACCGCGCTGGACGTGGTCGGACCTCTCGGACGGCCCTTCACGCTGCCGCGGGCCAGTGCCAGCGCGACACTGGTCGGCGGCGGCTACGGCAGCGCCCCTCTCTTCGGCCTCGCCGAGACCCTGCGCGGGCGCGGCTGCCGGGTCGACTTCGTCCTGGGCGCGGCTGCGCAGGACCGCATCTTCGGTGCGCTGGACGCCCGACGGATCGCCTCGACCGTCGCCGTCACGACCGACGACGGCTCGTTGGGCACCAAGGGGTGGGTCACCGACGTGCTGCCCGACGTGATGTCGCGGGCCGGCACCGAGGTGGTCTACGCCTGCGGACCGATGGCGATGCTGCGGGCAGTCAGCGCGGTTGCCGCCGCTCATGGAGTGCCCGCGCAGTGCGCGGTCGAGGAGTCGATGGCCTGCGGCATCGGTGTCTGCATGACCTGTGTGCTGCCGGTCGTGGGCGACGATGGCGTCACCCGGATGGTCCGCTCCTGCGTGGAGGGCCCGGTGTTCCTCGGCGACCGGGTGCGGTGGGACGACGTCGGCACCGTGCCGCCCGACACGTTCGGCGCACCGGCTGCGAACGTCGCGACCGGTGCGAGCGGTGCGACCGGTGCGACCGGTGCGACCGGTGGTCGACGATGACCCGGTTCTCGGTCCGCACCATCCCGGCGCCGGCCATGCGCGACGAGCCGCGCTACGACCTGACGACCCGCCTCGGCGCGCTCGAGCTGCCCAACCCGGTCCTGACCGCGTCGGGCTGCGCTGCAGCCGGCCGCGAGCTGGACCAGTTCTTCGACGTCTCGGCGCTCGGCGCGGTGGTGACCAAGTCGATCCTGCTGGACCCGCGGTCGGGGCGTCCCACTCCGCGGATGGCTGAGACCGCCAGCGGCATGCTCAACTCCATCGGCCTGCAGGGCCCTGGCATCGATGCCTTCCTCGAGCACGACCTTCCGTGGCTGCACGGGAAGGGGGCCCGGGCGGTCGTCTCCATCGCCGGTGGAAGCGTCGACGAGTACGCCGAGCTCGCCGGCCGGCTGCGCGGGGCACCCGGCCTGTCGGCCCTCGAGGTGAACATCTCCTGTCCCAACGTCGCCGACCGCGGCCTGGTGTTCGCCTGCGACCCCAGAGCCGCCGCGTCGGTGATCTCGGCGGTGCGGGCCCGGTCCGCGCCGGACGTGCCGGTGCTCGCCAAGCTCTCGCCCGACGTCACCGACATCGTGGCCATCGCCCGCGCCTGCGTCGAAGCCGGCGCCGACGGCCTGTCGATGATCAACACCCTGCTGGGTATGGCCATCGACACCGACACCCTTCGCCCCCACCTCGGCGGCGTCACCGGAGGACTGTCCGGCCCGGCCGTCAAGCCCGTCGCCGTGCGCTGCATCTGGCAGGTCCACGCCGCCCTGCCCGAGGTACCCATCGTCGGGATGGGCGGGGTGCGTACCGGCCTGGACGCTCTCGAGATGATCCTGGCCGGTGCCAGCGCGGTCGCCGTCGGCACTGCCACCTTCGGTGACCCGAGCGCCCCGGTGCGGGTGCTCACCGAGCTGCGCCACGCCCTCGTCGACCGCGGCTTGCCCACCGTCGCGGACGCCGTCGGCTACGCCCACCGGCCGGTGGCGCCGCCGTGAGTGCGCTCGCTCCCGTGGCGGTGGCCCTGGACACCTCCGACCTCGAGACGGCGCTCGGCTGGGCCGCCGCGGTCGGTCCCCACCTGCGTACGGTGAAGGTCGGACTCGAGCTCTACCTCCGCCACGGCGCGGACGCCGTCGTCAAGGCACGAGAGGCCAGTGGGGGACGGGAGGTCTTCCTCGACCTCAAGCTGCACGACATCCCGAACACCGTCGAGGGCGCGGCCCGCGCGGTGGCCGAGCTGGCCCCGGACTACCTCACGGTCCACGCCAGCGGCGGCCGGGACATGATCCGGGCGGCCGTCGACGCGCTGCCCCGCACCGTGGTCGTCGGCGTGACAATCCTCACCTCCCTCTCCCGGGACGACCTTGCCGGCGTCGGGATGACGGGCTCGCCTCGCGACGTGGTGCGCCGACTCGCAGCTCTCGCCGTGGCGGCCGGCGCGAGGGGGCTGGTCTGCTCCCCGTTGGAGGTCGCCGACGTACGCCGCGAGGTCGGCGCCGGAGTCACGTTGATCACCCCCGGTGTGCGGCCGCTGGACGCGGCCGCCGGTGACCAGAGCCGGGTCGCGACCCCCGAGCAGGCGTTGGCCGCCGGAGCGGACCTCCTTGTCATCGGGCGCCCGCTCACCGCTGCGACCGACCCGGGCCGCGCCGCGGCCGAGCTCGCGGCCGCGCTGGGTCTCCGCTGACTCCGGCCACTGCCGGCGAGCTGGACCGCGCGTCCGGCGCCTTGCACGGACTGGCGATCGGGGACGCCCTGGGCATGCCGACCCAGCTGATGAGCCGGGCGGAGGTCGTGGCGCGGTTCGGGAACCGGGTCGAGTGGTTCGAGCCGGCGGCCGGGACCCATCCCGTAGCCGCCGGAATGGCGGCCGGGACCGTCACCGACGACACGGAGCAGGCCGTGCTCCTGGGCCGGCTGCTGGTGGCCGGGGGCGGTGTGGTCGACCCGCTCGTGTGGGTACGGGCCCTGCAGGACTGGGAGGCCGACATGGTCCGGCGTGGCTCGGCCGACCTGCTCGGACCGTCGACCCGCCGCGCCCTGGACGCGGTCAGCAGGGGGGTCGAGCCCGGGCTGGCCGGAGCGTCGGGGGACACCAACGGTGCCGCGATGCGCATCGCACCCGTGGGGATCGCGGTCCCGGTGGGCGACGACGCGCAGCTCGACGGGCTGGTCAGCGCCGTCGCGGGGGTGAGCAGGGTCACCCACGGGACCGATGTGGGTCTGGCCGGAGCGGTGGCGGTGGCCGCCGCCGTCAGCGCCGGTGTCTCCGGTTCGGGTGTCGTCGAAGCCTGTGACGTGGGGACCCGCGCGGCACCACGCGGTGCCGCGCTCGGCCGGAGGACGGGCGCACCCGCGCTGGACGACCTGCTGGCGAGGGCCGGTCGGCTCGGGCACGACCTGGCCGCTGCGCCGGCGGGGGCCGCCGAGGTGATCGACGCGCGGATCGGCACCGGGCTGGCGACCGTCGAGTCGCTGCCGGCCGCCTTCGCCGTGCTCGCCGTCCACCCGGAGGACCCGTGGGCGGCCTGCCGGCTGGCGGCGTCGCTCGGCGGGGACAGCGACACGATCGCCGCCGTGGTGGGCGCGGTGGCAGGTGCCTGCCTCGGCGCGGGCCGCTTCCCGGTCGCAGCACGTGCGCTCGTCGCCGCCGTCAACGGGCTGTCGCTCGAGACCCTGGCCCAGGGGCTGCTCGACCTCCGCCGGGCCCACCCGTCGGTGGCCGGACAGGATGCCGGGTGACCCGACGCCTGCTCAGTGCAGGCGAGGTCGTGGTCGACCTCGTGCTCTCGGTGCCGTCGTTTCCGGTGCGCGGCGGGGATCTCGTCGCGAGCGCTGTGGCCACCTGCACCGGCGGCGCGTTCAACGTGATGGCGGCCGCGGCGCGTCAGGAGGTGCCCGTCACCTATGCCGGGCTCCTGGGCACCGGCCCGATGGCCACCGTGGCCCGGGCATCACTTGCGGACGAGGGCATCGAGGTGGTGCTCGCCCCTCGACCGCAGCTGGACACGGGAACCGTCGTCACCCTCGTCGAGCCGATGGGGGAGCGGACGTTCGTGACGACGCTCGGGGCGGAGGCGCGGCTGAGCGGGGCAGACCTCGCGGCTGTCGAGGTGCGGCCCGACGACATCGTGCACGTCTCCGGTTACGGACTGGCCTACCCGATCAACGGGCCGGCCCTCGTCGAGTGGCTGTCGACGCTGCCGGAGGGAGCGACGCTGCTGCTGGACCCGGGACCGCTCGTCGCCGACATCCCCGGGTCGCTGCTGCGTCAGGTCCTCGACCGGTGCGACTGGGTCAGCGCGAGCCTGGGCGAGGCACAGGCGCTGCTGGCCATGGCACCCGGCGTCGGTCGCGACGTCGACGACGACCCGCTGGCTGTCGCCGGTCGCCTCTCGGGCCTCTCGCGCCGCGGAGTCGTCATACGCCTCGGCGACCGCGGCGCCGTCGTTGCCGCCAGCGACGTCCCGGCGGTGCACGCACCGGCGGTCCCGGTGGATGCTGTCGACCTCAACGGGGCCGGTGACGCACACGTCGGCAGCTTCATCGCGTCGATGGCACAGGACGACGGCCGGGCATTCGACCCGGTGACGGCCCTTCGCCGCGCCAACCTCGCGGCGGCGATGGCGGTGTCCCGCCGCGGTCCGTCGACCGCGCCGACGAGCGCCGAGCTGGACTCTTTCGGGCCGTTGCCCGACGAATGACGTCGGAGGCTCGCCCGATCGGCCGAACTTTGGCCCCGAGGCGTAACCCGCGTTGCCCGCGGGTCGTTGGTGTCGCTAGGTTCCTTCCCCTGCGACCAACCGTCTGTCCACCGCTCTGAACGCCTGAGGTGACCGCACGTGGCACTACCCCCGCTGACCCCCGAGCAGAGGACCGCCGCACTGGAGAAGGCGGCCATCGCACGACGGGAGCGGGCCGCGGTCAAGAACCGGCTCAAGCACTCCGGTGCATCTCTCATCGAGGTCCTCAAGGAGGGCAGCCGCGAGGGAGGCAACGACATCGTCGGCAAGATGAAGGTGCACGCCGTGCTCGAGGCGTTGCCCGGTGTCGGCAAGGTCCGGGCCCGCAAGATCATGGAGGAGATCGGTATCTCCGAGAGCCGGCGCGTCCGCGGGCTCGGTGCACAGCAGCTGGCGTCCCTCGAGCGAGAGTTCGGCGGCAGCGCCTGAACGCGGCCGGCAGCTCCGCGTCCGAGAACGGGGGGGCCGACCTGGTGGTCCTGTCCGGCCCGTCGGGTGTCGGCAAGAGCACGGTCGTGCGAGCTCTGCGGTCCCGGCATCCCGACGTGTGGGTCTCGGTGTCCGCCACGACTCGCTTTCCCCGGCCGGCGGAGACCGACGGCGTGCACTACCGCTTCGTGTCCGAGGAGCGCTTCGACCAGATGGTCGCCGGTGGCGAGCTCCTCGAGTGGGCCACCTTCGCCGGCAACCGCTACGGCACACCGCGCCAGCCGGTTCTCGACCACCTGGCCTCGGGCAGCGCGGTCCTGCTCGAGATCGACCTGCAGGGCGCGCGGCAGGTCCGGGCGGCCGTCCCCGGGGCCCGGCTGGTCTTCCTGACCCCTCCGACGTGGGACGAGCTGGTCCGGCGGCTGACCCGTCGGGGCACCGAGCCTCCCGAGGTCATCGAGGCGCGGCTCGCGACGGCCCGTGAGGAGCTGGCGGCCGAGCCGGAGTTCGACCTGACGCTGGTCAACACGAGCGTGGAGGACGTCGTCTCACGCCTGATATCCTTGCTCCGGAACCTATAAATCAACGGAAGGCCCCCCGTGTCCGGCACTGTCGCCGCGCCTGAAGGCATCACGAACCCCCCGATCGACGAGCTGCTCGCCGCGACCGACTCGAAGTACAGCCTGGTCATCTACGCAGCGAAGCGCGCGCGCCAGATCAACGCCTACTACTCTCAGCTCGGCGAGGGCCTGCTCGAGTACGTCGGGCCGCTGGTCGAGACCCACGTCCACGAGAAGCCGCTGTCCATCGCCATGCGTGAGATCAACAGCGGCATGTTGACCGCCGAGAAGGTCGACCAGCCCTAACAGGGAGCACCGTGGCGAGCATCGCCAACATCGTTCTCGGCGTCGGCGGTGGCGTCGCCGCGTACAAGGTGGCGGCGCTCCTGCGCCTGTTCACCGAGGCCGGCCATGACGTCCGCGTCGTCCCCACCCGAGCCGCCTTGACCTTCGTCGGCACACCCACCTGGGCAGCGTTGTCCGGTCACCCGGTCAGCAGCGAGGTCTGGGACGACGTCCACGAGGTGCCGCACGTTCGGATCGGCCAGCAGGCCGACCTGGTCGTCGTGGCCCCCGCCACCGCCGACCTGCTCGCCCGCGCGGCGCACGGCCTGGCCGACGACCTGCTCACCAACACGCTCCTGACGGCTCGATGCCCGGTGCTGATGGCCCCGGCCATGCACACCGAGATGTGGCTGCACCCCGCCACCCAGGACAACGTCGCGGTCCTGCGGTCCCGCGGTGTCGAGGTCCTCGACCCTGCGTCGGGGCGGCTCACCGGCGCCGACAGCGGGCCTGGGCGCCTGCCCGAGCCGGCCGAGATCTTCGCCGCCGCCACGCGGTTGCTCGCGGGCCGCTCGTCGGTCGCTGACCTCGCCGGCCGCCACGTCGTGGTCAGCGCAGGGGGGACCCGCGAGCACCTCGACCCGGTGCGCTTCCTCGGCAACCGGTCGTCCGGACGGCAGGGTTACGCCCTCGCCGCGACGGCTCGGGCCCGCGGCGCCGAGGTGACCCTGGTCGCAGCCAACGTGGCCCTGCCCGACCCCGCCGGGGTCAAGGTGGTCCCGGTCGTCTCGGCCGACGAGCTGCGTGACGCCGTGCGCGCCGCGGCCGGCGACGCGGACGCGGTGGTGATGGCAGCGGCGGTCGCGGACTTCCGTCCCCGCGACACGTCGGACGCCAAGATCAAGAAGGGCGAGGGCGAGCCGACCGAGATCGCCCTCCTCCGCACCCCTGACGTGCTGGCCGAGATCGCCGCCCAGCCCCGGTCCCGCGCCGGCCAGGTGGTCGTGGGGTTCGCCGCCGAGACCGGTGACGCCGACGGTGACGTGCTCTCCCACGGCCGGGCCAAGCTGGGGCGCAAGGGCTGTGACCTGCTGGTGGTCAACGAGGTGGGTGCCGCGGGGCACCCGACCGGATTCGAGGGCACGGACAACGCTGCTGTCGTCCTCGGCGCCGACGGGAGCGAGATTCCGGTGCCGTTGGTCAGCAAGGAGGCGCTGGCCGACGTGGTGTGGGACCTGGTCGCCCAGCGCCTGCCCGCCGTACGCCGGGAGCAGCAGCCTCCCCGATAGACTCGCGCCCGCCCGTCATCCACCCGATTGCACCGAGGAGCCCCGTGTCCCGCCGACTGTTCACCTCTGAGTCCGTCACCGAGGGGCACCCGGACAAGATCGCGGACCAGATCAGCGACTCGATCCTGGACGCGCTGCTCGCCGAGGACCCGGCCAGCCGGGTGGCGGTCGAGACGCTGATCATGACCGGCCAGGTCCACGTCGCCGGCGAGGTCACGACAACGGGCTACGCGGACATCCCGACGATCGTGCGGGAGCGGATCCTCGCCATCGGCTATGACTCGTCGGCCAAGGGGTTCGACGGTCGCTCCTGCGGCGTCTCGGTGTCGATCGGGAACCAGTCGCCCGACATCGCCCAGGGCGTCGACGACGCGTACGAAGAGCGCCACGACCACTCGGCTGATCCGCTGGACCGGCAGGGTGCCGGCGACCAGGGACTCATGTTCGGCTACGCCTGCCAGGACACCCCCGAGCTGATGCCGCTGCCGATCTCGCTGGCCCACCGCCTGGCCCAGCAGCTCTCGTCGGTGCGCAAGGACGGCGCGGTGCCCTACCTGCGTCCCGACGGCAAGACTCAGGTGACCATCGAGTACGACGGGGACCGCCCCGTCCGGCTGGACACCGTAGTGGTGTCGAGCCAGCACGCCAGCGACATCGGCCTGGAGTCGATGCTGGAGCCCGACATCGCGGAACAGGTCGTCAAGCCGGTCCTGGACGGCGTGGGCATCGACACGTCGGGCTACCGGCTGCTCGTCAACCCGACCGGGCGTTTCGAGATCGGCGGGCCGATGGGTGACGCCGGGCTCACCGGCCGGAAGATCATCGTCGACACCTACGGCGGGATGGCCCGCCACGGCGGCGGGGCGTTCTCAGGCAAGGACCCCTCCAAGGTCGACCGCTCGGCTGCCTACGCGATGCGCTGGGTCGCGAAGAACGTCGTTGCGGCCGGGCTCGCGGCACGCTGCGAGGTCCAGGTCGCCTACGCGATCGGCAAGGCGCACCCGGTCGGTCTGTTCGTCGAGTGCTTCGGCACCGAGAAGGTGCCGGTCGAGAAGATCCAGGACGCGGTGGGCGAGGTCTTCGACCTGCGTCCCGCGGCGATCATCCGCGACCTCGATCTGCTGCGGCCCATCTACGCCAACACCTCGGCGTACGGCCACTTCGGTCGCGAGCTGCCCGACTTCACCTGGGAGCGCACCGACCGCGTCGAGGACCTGCGCACCATCACCGGCCTCGACGCCTGACCCCCTGCCGTTTCGACCACGTTACGTGGGCCGGGCACGGCGAGACCGCGGGGATCTGGGCCGTTTCGGGATGCTGCGCCGGTTGCGGTGCCCGTACGGCAGTCCGGCGGGCGGGCCGTGACCAGGGGGGCTGCTGAGATGGGGGCATGACCGTGACGGGCACCCAGGCGCCGGGGGAGCCGGAACAGCTGGCGCTGCTGCGCCCGGCGGTCCGGCGGACCAGGCGGCCTTCCTCCGGCGGAACGCCCGAGCCGGCGACCGACCGGCCCGTCGCCAGGGTGGTCCTCGACGTGTCCCTGCCCCATCTGGACCGCACGTTCGACTATCTGGTCCCCACCGAGCTCTCCGACGTGGCGAGCCCGGGTGTGCGCGTGCGGGTCCGCTTTGCCGGGCGCCTGGTCGACGGCTACGTCGTCGAGCGCGTCGAGGCATCGGAGCACGCCGGCAGGCTCGCATTTGTCCATAAGGTTGTCTCACCCGAGCTCGTCCTCACCCCAGCCGTCCACGCCCTCGCGAGGGAGGTCGCCGACCACTACGCGGGGACCGAGCCCGACGTGCTGCGCCTCGCCGTCCCGCCCCGGCATGCGCGCACCGAAGCCCTCGAACCGGAGACTCCAACGGAGCCGCCGCTCCGCCCCCAGGTCGACAGCTGGGCCCGCTACCGCGACGGCGCTTTCCTGCTCGACGCCGTCCACCACGGCACACCCGCGCGAGCCGTGTGGACAAGTCTGCCAGGGTCGACCTGGCCCGGTGAGGTCGCGCGACTCCTCCTCACCGCCCTCGCGGGCGGCCGTGGTGCCCTCGCCGTCCTGCCGGACCACCGTGACGTCGAGCGCCTCGACTGCGCCCTTTCCGAGCTCGGGGGCGCCGACCATCACGTCGTCCTGACGGCCGAGCCGGGACCGGCCGAGCGCTACCGGCGCTGGCTGGCGGTGCGGCGAGGCGCCCGCCGGGCGGTCATCGGCACCCGCGCCGCGATGTTCGCGCCGGTGCACGACCTCGGCCTGGTGGTCGTGTGGGACGACGGCGACGACCTGCACGCCGAGCCGCGTGCGCCCTATCCGCACGTCCGCACGGTGCTGCAGCTGCGCTCCCGTCTCGAAGGCGCCGCGCTGGTGGTCGGTGGCCTGTCCCGGACCGCGGAGGGTGCCGCTCTCGTGCGGTCGGGTTGGGCCAGGTCGGTGGCCGCACCTCGTGATGTCGTACGCCGGGTCGCGCCCGCCGTGCGCGCCACCGGCGACGACGCGGACGACGGACGGGACGGGCGCGGGGTCCACGCCCGGCTGCCCACCCTTGCCTGGCGCACAGCGGCCGAGGGTCTGCAGCACGGTCCGGTGCTGGTGCAGGTGCCACGGGCCGGCTATGTCCCGGGGCTGGCCTGCACCAGGTGCCGGGCACCGGCCCGCTGTGCCGCCTGCCGTGGCCCTCTCGGCTCACCCTCGGGCGGCGCGACGCCCGCCTGCCGGTGGTGCGCCGTGGTCGCGGCGTCATGGTCCTGCCCGGTCTGCGAGGGAACGCGCCTCCGGGCCACGGCTGTCGGTGCGTCGCGCACCGCCGAGGAGCTCGGCCGGGCCTTTCCGCGCATCCCGGTCCGGTCGTCGGGAGGTGGGACCGTCCTCGCCGACGTCGGTCCCGAGCCGGCGCTGGTCGTCGCCACCCCCGGAGCCGAGCCGGTGGCGCCCGGAGGTTACGCCGCCGCGCTGCTGCTCGACGGCTGGGCGCTGCTGTCGCGTCCCGACCTGCGCGCGGCCGAGGAGGCGCTGCGGCGCTGGCTCGCGGCTGCCTCACTGGTGCGTTCCGGCCCGGACGGTGGCCGGGTCGTCGTCCTCGCCGACGCGGCTCACCCCGCCGTCCAGGCTCTTGTCCGCTGGGACCCGGGCACCTTCGCCGACCGCGAGCTCGCCGAGCGGGCCGAGCTCTCGCTCCCGCCAGACAGCCGCATAGTGTCCCTGACCGGCGACCCCTCCAGCCTGGCCAGATTCCTGGCTGCCGCCGACCTGCCCGAGACCGCGGCGGTCCTCGGTCCGGTCGCGGCAAAGGACGAGCAGGAGCGGTTCCTGGTGCGCGTCCCACGGGCCTCCGCGCGCCAGGCTGTCGACGCGCTGAGGGCGGCGTCCGGCGTACGCAGCGCGCACAAGGAGTCGGGCAGCGTCCGCGTGCAGGTCGACCCGATGGAGGTCGGGTGACTGCCTCGGCGTCTCCGTCTCCCGAATCGCCCATCACCACGGTGGTGTTCGACCTCGGCGGAGTGCTCATCGACTGGGACCCCCGCTACCTCTACCGGCAGTTGCTGGCGACCGACGAGGCGATCGAGGCGTTCCTCGACGAGGTCGGCTTCTCCGGCTGGAACCACACCGTCGATGCCGGGACGACGACGTGGACCGATGCTGTCGCGGCGCTGACGGCCGCCCATCCTCACCACCGGGAGCTCATCGAGGCCTACCCGCTGCGGTTCGCCGAGACCCTCTCCGGTCCCATCGAGGACTCCGTCGCTGTGCTGCGCGAGCTGGACGAGCTGGGACTGAGGCTGCTGGGGTTGACCAACTGGTCGGCCGAGACGTTCCCGGTGGCGCTGGAACGCTTCGACTTCCTGGCTCTCTTCGACGACATCATGGTCTCGGGTGCCGAGCGGGTCGCCAAGCCGGACCCCGAGATCTTCGCGCTGCTCGTCGGTCGCCACGGCCTCGACCCGGCCCGCACGCTGTTCGTCGACGACAAGCAGGCCAACGTCGAAGCGGCGGCGAGGGCTGGCCTCATCGGGCTCCGGTTCCTCGACGCGGCAACCCTGCGCGCCGACCTCGAAGCGGCCGGCGTCCTACGCCCACGGCCCTAGTCGCGGCGCCGGATCATCGACACCCCGTCACGGATGGTGAGCATCACGGTGGTCACGCGCTCGTCGTTCGCCACGTGGTCGTTGAACAGCTTCAGCGCGAGAGTGTCGGGGTCCCGGGCACTGTCGGTGCCCTCGTCATCGGCGAGCACTCGCCCGCTCCACAACACGTTGTCGGCGAGGATCACGCCGCGAGGCGCGAGCTTGGGCAGGACGGCCTCGTAGTAGTCCAGGTACCCCGTCTTGTCGGCGACGTGGTCCGGGTTGATGTCGCAGGTCGTGATGCGTCCCCCGGGCGGCAGCGCCGCCGCCATCGAGCGCCCCGACCATCATGCTCGGGGACGAGGTCGAGCTGCGTGTCTCGTCCGCGAGGGCCGAGAGATGCTCCGCCTCGGGCCGGCTGTGCTCGAGGGCGTACTGCTCGATGTCGGGGTCCACCACGTCACGGTCCATGCGCGGCACCTCCGTCCTGACGTAGTCCGGGGTGGGCTCCGTAGACTGTGCCACCAGACACCGTCGCCGCGTCGAGGAGAAGCCTTGTCCGTCCAGCCCATCCGGCTCTTCGGTGACCCTCTGCTGCGCACACCTGCCGTACCGGTCGTCGACTTCGACAAGGAGCTGCGCACGCTGGTCGAGGACCTGCAGGAGACGATGCTCCACGCTCCCGGAGTGGGCCTCGCCGCTCCCCAGATCGGCGTCGGGCTGCGGGTGTTCGCCTACCACGTCGATGACACCCTGGGGCACCTGGTCAACCCGGTCCTCGATCTCTCCGAGGAGGAGCAGGACGACGAGGAGGGCTGCCTGTCCTTCCCGGGTCTGGCCTATCCGTGCCTGCGCGCCTGGAGCGTGGTGGCCAGGGGCCAGGACATGTACGGCGATCCCGTGACCATCGAGGGCACCGACCTGCTCTCGCGGTGCGTCCAGCACGAGACGGACCACCTCGACGGCGTCCTGTTCATCGACCGGCTCGACCGGACTCAGCGCAAGCTCGCCCTCAAGGCCATCCGAGAGGCCGACTGGACCGGCGGGACCGCGCCGCCGGTCAAGCTCTCGCCGCACGCCATGCACGGGCGAGCCCTCTAGCCAGGCTGCCCTCACTCCATGCGCCTGCTCTTCGCCGGCACCCCCGAGGTGGCGCTGCCGTCCCTGTCGGCCCTGCTCGCCTCCGACCACGAGGTCGTCGCCGTGCTGACCCGGCCCGACGCCCCGGCCGGGAGGGGACGCCGGACAGCTGCCTCCCCGGTCGCCCTGGCGGCGGAGCAGGCAGGCGTCGAGGTGCTCAAGCCCCGACGACTCTTCGAGCCCGACGTGGTCGAGCGCCTGCGCGACCTGGCACCGGACTGTGCGGCCGTGGTGGCGTACGGCGCGATGGTGCCGCCCGCCGCCCTCACGGTCCCGGCTCACGGCTGGGTGAACCTGCACTTCTCGCTGCTTCCGGCGTGGCGCGGCGCCGCTCCCGTGCAGCACGCACTGCTCCACGGGGACGAGGTCACCGGCGCGAGCGTCTTCGCCCTCGAGGAGGGGCTCGACACCGGGCCGGTCTACGGGGTGATGACCGAGCAGGTACGCCCGCGCGACACGAGCGGTGACCTCCTCGAGCGGCTCGCGCAGGCAGGAGCCGGCCTGCTGGTCGCGACTCTCGACGGCATCGAGAGCGGGGACCTGGTCGCGGTGCCGCAGCGCGAGGAGGGAGTGTCGAGCGCACCCAAGCTGACCGTCGAGCAGGCCCGGGTCGACTGGTCCCGCCCGGCGTACGTGCTGGACCGCCACGTCCGGGCCTGCACCCCGGCCCCCGGGGCGTGGACCCTGGTGCACGGGGAACGCCTCGGGCTGGGGCCGGTCGAGCCGTGCGGTGCGACCGATCTGGCCCCCGGTCGCCTGTGGGCCGGTCGCCGCGAGGTGCTGGTGGGCGCCGGTAACGGCCAGGCCGTACGTCTCGGCGAGGTCCGTCCGGCCGGTAAACGCGCGATGGCTGCCCCCGACTGGGCCCGCGGCCTCCGTGACCTCGACGGCACGACGGTCGGGTCGTGACGGCGACCGGATCCTCGGACCGGGCCCGGCGCCCCGCCGGGTCGCGGCCCGCGCGGCGGGGCAAGCCCGCCCCCGATGCCCCGCGCCGGGTGGCGTTCGACCTGCTGCGCGCGGTCGATGAGCGCGACGCGTACGCCAACCTCACCCTGCCGGGCCTGCTGCGCGACCGGTCGCTCTCCGGGCGCGACGCGGCCTTCGCCACCGAGCTCGGCTACGGGACGCTGCGCGGCCGCGGGACGTACGACGCCGTGCTCGCCGCCTGCGTCGACCGCCCGCTGGAGCAGGTGGACCCGCCGGTCCTCGACGTCCTGCGGCTCGGTGCCCACCAGCTGCTGGCCATGCGGGTGCCCCCGCATGCCGCGGTCGGCGCGACCGTCGAGCTGGCTCGAGCCGTGGTGGGGGAGAGCCGGGGGTCCTTCGTCAACGCGGTGCTCCGCCGCGTCGGTACCCGCGACATCGACTCGTGGCTGACCGACGTCGCGCCGGCGTACGACACCGACCCGCTCGGTCATCTGGCCGTCGTCCACTCCCACCCCCGGTGGGTCGTCTCCGCCCTGCGCGACGCGCTGGGTGGGGACCTCGACGAGACGGCCGCCGCCCTGGCCGCGGACAACCGGGCACCTGAGGTGACCCTCGTGGCCCGCCCGGGCCGGGCGGAGGTGGCTGAGCTGCTCGACTCGGGCGCGCGGCCCGGTGCCTGGTCGCCGTACGCCGCGGTGCTTTCCGGCGGTGACCCGGCGACGCTGCCCGCGGTGCGCTCGGGTCGCGCGGGCGTGCAGGACGAGGGCAGCCAGCTGGTGGCCCTGGCACTGGCCGGCGCCGGGCTGACCGGGCGCGACGAACGCTGGCTCGACATGTGCGCCGGTCCGGGAGGCAAGGCGGCACTGCTGGGTGCGCTGGCAAGGAGCCGCGGCGCCGTCCTCGTCGCCGGCGAGATCGCGCCGCACCGAGCCGCTCTCGTACGTGGGGCGGCCGGCCCGGACGCGGCAGTGGTGGTGGCCGATGCCCGGGTCCCTGCCTGGGGGGACGGAGCCTTCGACCGGGTCCTGCTCGACGCACCGTGCACCGGCCTGGGCGCCCTGCGTAGACGGCCGGAGGCTCGCTGGCGCCGCCGCCCGGACGACGTCGCCGCCCTCGCCGGACTGCAGCGCGAGCTGCTCGACCGGGCGGTCGACGCCGTGCGTCCGGGCGGGCTGGTCGCCTACGTCACCTGCTCGCCGCACCTGGCGGAGACCCGCGCCGTGGTGAGCGCTGTCCTGGGCCGGCGGAACGACCTGACGCGGGAAGACACCAGGTCGCTGCTGCCCGGCGTGCCCGACCTCGGAGCCGGACCGGACGTCCAGCTGTGGCCGCACCGCCACGGCACCGACGCGATGTTCCTCAGCCTGTTGCGGAGACGGGCCTAGACTCCGGCGCCATGGGCGTACAGATCTCCCCGAGCATCCTCTCGGCGGACTTCACCGACCTCGCACGGGAGGTGGCCCGGGTCGCGCCGCGCGCCGACTGGGTCCACGTCGACGTGATGGACAACCACTTCGTGCCCAACCTGACGCTCGGCCTGCCCGTGGTGCGGAGGCTGGCTGCGGTCAGCGACCTGCCCCTCGACGTCCACCTGATGATCGAGGATGCAGACCGCTGGGCGCCGGACTACGCCGAGTCCGGCGCGCGCAGCGTGACGTTCCACGTCGAGGCCTCGGCAGCGCCGGTCCGGTTGGCCCGGACGTTGCGCGGGCTGGGCGTGCGGGCCGGGATGGCCCTGCGTCCGGCGACTCCCGTCGAGCCGTACGCGGAGATGCTCCCCGAGCTGGACATGCTGCTGCTCATGACCGTCGAGCCTGGCTTCGGTGGCCAGCGGTTCCTGGACCTCGTGCTGCCGAAGATCCGCGCCGCCCGGACGCTGGCGAAGAGCCACGAGCTCGACCTGTGGATCCAGGTCGACGGCGGTGTCGCCACCGAGACGATCGAGCGCTGTGCGGACGCTGGTGCCGACGTGTTCGTCGCCGGGTCGGCGGTCTACGCGGCCGACGACCCCGGCGAAGCGGTCGCGGGCCTGCGCGCGAAGGCCGAGGCAGCCACGGCGTCGTCGTGGTGGGGAGCCACCTGAGGTCAGCCGCTGAGCCGACCGCGGAGCACGCTGTCACCGGAGTGGGCGGGGTCGCCATCGGCCGGTTCCCGCGAGACGTCGACGACCGCGAAGTCGCTGATGTCCAGCTCGGGGGGCACCGCGAACGTGGCACTCGGGCCGTCCAGCAGCCCCAGCGAGACCAGCCGGCGCCCGTCGTCGGCCAGCAGCCAGACCTCGCGCAGCCCGTCACTACGGGTCGGGTCCGTCACGACGAGCTCGAGCACACGTCCGGCCGAGCCCCCGTGGACGAGGACTGTCCCGCTCCCGGTCGTGCCCGCGAGCGCCTCGAGCCGGGCGCTGGCGGTCACCTCGGTCGGTCCGGCTACCGGTTCGTCGCGGAGCAGGACGGCGCCCGTGGCACCGGCAAGGATCCCGGCGACTGCCGCCGCCGAGGCGATCGCCACGGTGGCCGCCCTGACACGACCGGCGCGCTGGGCAGCGACGCCGCGAAGGGGCGGCGACATGTTTGCCAGGCCCAGCTCCCCGACGATGGCGTGCCACACGGCCAGGGGCGGTGCGGTGGGGTAGTCGTCAGGCCCGACGCCGTGGACCGAGGCGACGACTGCTCGCAGCTGGTCCAGCTCGCTCTGGCAGCGGCCGCACGTGCCCAGATGGGCGTCAAAGTTCTCGCCGAAGCTGGTGAAATCGGCGCCGAGGGCGCTCAGGGCCAGGTCGCCGGGGTCACTGTGCGCGGACACCGTCCACCTCCAGCCGCGAGCGCAGCCGCCCCAGGGAGCGCCGGATGTGGCTCTTCACCGTGCCCAGCGGCATGCTCAGCAGGCTGGCGATCTGGGTGTGGGTCAGGTCCTCGTAGAACGCGAGTTGGACGATGCGGCGCGCGGGCTCGTCCAGCCGGGACAGCTCGTCCGCGAGCAGGACCCGGGTGATGACGTCCTCGGCAGGAGATGGTGCTTCGTCGGGGCGGAGAGCGCGCGTCGCCGCTTCGGTGGATCGGCGCACGCGCTCCCGCGCTGCCCAGCGGTCCGCGACCTTGTTGCGGGTGATGCCGAGCAGCCAGCCGGGCAGGCTCCCGGCCTGCGGGTTGAAGCCGGCCCTGCCACGCCAGGCGGCCACGAAGACCTGCTGGGTGACGTCCTCGGCGTCGTCCCGGTCGCCCAGCGTCCGCAGCGCGACAGCGAAGACCAGCGGAGCCCATCGGGTGTACGACGCGGCGAGCCCGTCCTCGGAGCCACCCCGGAAGGCGTCCTCGAGCTCGTGGTTCCGCTCTTCGGGCACAGCGCGGACGCGCGAGCCGCCCACGGTGGTCACGGTCGCAGCCCCTCTCGCTCTAGGTCCGGTCTAAGAGACTTCGGCACCGAGGGACAACCGGATAGGCCCGAACCTATGCACCGTGGCAGAGTCCCCTACGTGAACTGGCTCGACTGGCTGTTCGACGCCTCGCTGCACTTCGGCGACAAGGAGATCCTCTGGCGGGAGATCATCGGCAACCTGTTCGGACTTGCGTCCGCCCTCGGTGGCATGCGCCGCAGGGTGTGGGCCTGGCCGGTCGGGATCGCCGGCAACCTGCTGCTGCTGACCGTCTTCCTCGGGGCGGTGTTCAACACGCCCGAGTCGCAGAACCTGCTGGGGCAGGCCGGTCGTCAGGTGATGTTCATCGCGGTCTCCATATACGGGTGGTACCGGTGGCGTGGTGCGAGTGGCACCGGCGCACCGGCGGTGACTCCGCGGTGGGCCAGCGCGAAGGAGCGGCTGGGGCTGATCGGCGTCGGCGCGGTGGCCGTCGCGGTGCTCACTCCGGTGTTCCGCGAGCTGGGCTCCTTCGAGCCGGTCTGGGTGGATGCCTGGATCTTCACCGGGTCGGTGCTGGCCACCTACGGCATGGCGCGCGGCTGGGTCGACTTCTGGCTGATCTGGATCCTGGTGGACATCGTCGGGGTGCGCTTCCTGCTCAAGGCGGAGCTGTACCCGTCGGCGATCATGTACATCGTCTACGGGTTGTTCTGCGTCGCCGGGCTGGTCGTCTGGATTCGCAGCCGCGATCGGCTCGTCACCGACGTGGACGATCCTTCCGTCGAGGTCGTCGCATGAGGAGGACCGGCTGATGGTCCCGGCTCGCGTATCCCTGGTGACCCTCGGTGTCTCGGACATCGCGCGATCTCGTGCGTTCTACCGTGCGCTGGGCTGGGAGACCGGGGTCGACATGGACGGGTTCGCGGTGTTCCGCACGGGTGGGTCGCTGCTCGCGCTCTACCCGATCGGCGAGCTGACCCAGGACCTCGGCGACGAGGCGACGGAGGACGGCGTGATGGCCGGCCTTCCCCGGCGTACGTCCCTGGCGATCAACGTCGGTTCACCGGAGGAGGTCGACCAGGCCGTGGTCGACGCGCTCGCTGCCGGCGCGGCGATGCTCGCCGCACCGGCGGCAGCGCCGTGGGGTGGCTACACGGCGATCTTCGCCGACCCGGACGGGCACGCCTGGGAGGTCGCTCACAACCCGGGTTGGCCGCTCGGCGCGGACGGTCTGCCGCAGCTGCCGTGACCTCTGGGACCATCACCGGGTGAAGACCTTCGACGAGCTGTTTGCCGAGCTGAGCGAGAAGGCGGCCACGCGACCCGCCGGCTCGGGAACCGTAGCCGCGCTCGATGCGGGCGTGCACGCCATCGGCAAGAAGGTCGTCGAGGAGGCGGCCGAGGTGTGGATGGCCGCCGAGCACGAGACCCCCGAGCGCGCCGCAGAAGAAATCTCGCAGCTGCTCTACCACCTGCAGGTGCTGATGCTGGCGCGGGGCGTGCGCCTCGAAGACGTCTACGCTCGACTCTAGATCTCCGTCCGGAAGGCATCCAGTGCTGCGCGTCGCCGTGCCGAACAAGGGCTCCCTCGCCGAGCCCGCAGCCGACATGCTGCGCGAGTCGGGCTACCGCCAGCGCACCGACCCGCGGGAGCTGGTGCTGCACGACCCGGACAACGACACCGAGTTCTTCTTCCTGCGACCGCGGGACATCGCCACGTACGTCGGGTCGGGTGAGCTCGACGTCGGCATCACGGGGCGTGACCTGCTCCTCGACAGCGGGGCGCCTGCCGTCGAGATCCTCCCCTTGGGCTTCGCCGCATCGACGTTCCGTTTCGCGGCCCGACCGGGATCGGCGACCAGCGTGGCTGACTTCGCGGGGATGCGGGTGGCCACGTCGTACGGCGGGCTGCTGGCGAAGTACTTCGCCGACCGCGGCGTCGACGCCGAGATCGTCCGGCTCGACGGTGCCGTCGAGACCGCGGTCCGGCTGGGGGTCGCCGACGTCATCGCCGACGTCGTCTCGACGGGAACCACGTTGCGGCAGGCCGGGCTCGAGATCGTGGGAGAGCCGATCCTCGAGTCCGAGGCTGTGCTCGTACGCCGTGAAAGCGCGGAGCCGTTGGCCGCCGTCGAGCAGCTCGTGCGGCGGATGCAGGGGGTCATGGTGGCCCGGCGCTACGTGCTGATGGACTACGACATCCGGGCTGACCTCGTCGACCGAGCCGTCGAGCTGACGCCCGGCATCGAGTCGCCGACCGTTTCCCCGCTGCACGACAAGGAGTGGGTCGCCGTGCGGGCGATGGTGCCGCGGGCCGACACCAACCAGATCATGGACGAGCTCTGGGAGCTCGGCGGCAGGGGGATCCTGGTGACTGACATCCACGCCTGCCGGCTTTGAGGGGCGGCGCCACGCACGGGACTGACCGTCTGGTCCTGCGACCCCGCCGGGCACGGTGGGTCGTCTACTGCTGCGCTGCAGCGCTGCTCGGCGTGCTGGTCGCGATCGCGGTGCTGCTCCCGTCCGACGGGCCCACCGGCTGGGGTCTCGGCTCGAGGATCCCCATCGTGGTGTTCGGCCTCGCCTGCGCCTATTTCCTGCACCGGCTGGCATCGGTCCGGGTGGAGACCGACGCCGACGGCGTGACCGTGGTGAACATCCTCAACCGGCGGCGGCTGGAGTGGGCGGAGGTCCTCGGCGTGCGGCTCTCCCGCGACGACGCGTGGATGATGCTCGACGTTTCCGACGGCTCGTCGCTGGCGGCGATGGGGGTCCAGCGGTCCGAGGGAGCACTGGCCGAGGAGCAGGTCCGGACCTTCGCCCGCCTGGTGAGCGAGC
>JAJAYQ010000080.1 GCA_026786145.1 Spirochaetaceae bacterium
GATCTACGACACGATGAACTTCGTGCGGCCCGACATCCAGACGACCTGCCTGGGGCAGGCTGCCTCGGCGGCGGCGATCATCCTCGCGGCCGGGACACCGGGCAAGCGCTTCGCGCTGGCCAACTCCCGCATCCTGATCCATCAGCCCTCCAGCGAAGGCGGCGGTCAGGCCAGCGATGTCGAGATCCAGGCCCGCGAGATCATGCGGCTGCGCAGCGTGCTCGAGTCGATGCTGGTGAAGCACTCCAACCGCACGGCTGAGCAGGTCGAGCGTGACATCGAGCGCGACAAGATCCTGACCGCCGAGGAGGCTGTCGAGTACGGCCTGGTCGACCGGGTCCTGAGCAACCGCGGAGGCTGATCGCCCACCGGGCACGACTCGCCCATCCGGCGCACAACGACGCGGTAATGAGGGCGCTGCAGGCCCCATCAAGGTACCGTCAGGAAAGAGACGACCCGGTCATTCGACCGGCCAGTGAGAGGGAGAGGCCCCCGGGTGGCACGCATCGGTGACGGCGGCGACCTGCTGAAGTGCTCTTTCTGCGGGAAGAGCCAGAAGCAGGTCAAGAAGCTCATCGCCGGGCCGGGCGTCTACATCTGCGACGAGTGCATCGACCTCTGCAACGAGATCATCGAGGAGGAGCTCTCCGAGAGCTCGGACCTCAAATGGGACGAGCTGCCCAAGCCGATCGAGATCTGTCAGTTCCTCGACTCCTACGTCGTGGGCCAGGACAGCGCCAAGAAGGCGCTGGCCGTGGCTGTCTACAACCACTACAAGCGGGTGCAGGCGGGCGAGCCGGGCGTCTCCAAGGCCAGCCGTGACGACCACGTCGAGCTGGCCAAGTCCAACATCCTGCTGATCGGGCCTACCGGATGCGGCAAGACCCACCTGGCGCAGACCCTGGCCCGGATGCTCAACGTGCCCTTCGCCATTGCCGACGCCACCGCACTCACCGAGGCGGGCTACGTCGGCGAGGACGTCGAGAACATCCTGCTCAAGCTGATCCAGGCGGCCGACTACGACGTCAAGAAAGCCGAGACGGGCATCATCTACATCGACGAGGTCGACAAGATCGCCCGCAAGAGCGAGAACCCCTCGATCACCCGTGACGTCTCCGGCGAGGGCGTGCAGCAGGCGCTGCTGAAGATCCTCGAGGGGACGACCGCGTCGGTCCCTCCCCAGGGCGGCCGCAAGCACCCGCACCAGGAGTTCATCCAGATCGACACGACCAACGTGCTGTTCATCGTCGGCGGCGCCTTCTCCGGCCTCGAGAAGATCATCGAGGGCCGGATCGGCCGCAAGGGCATCGGTTTCCACGCAGCGGTTCCGTCCAAGGCGGACAGCGCGAACTCCGACGTCTTCGGGGACGTGCTGCCCGAGGACCTGTTGAAGTTCGGGATGATCCCGGAGTTCGTCGGCCGGGTCCCGGTCATCACCAACGTGCGAAACCTGGATGAGGACGCGCTGGTGCGCATCCTCACCGAGCCGCGCAACGCGCTGGTGAAGCAGTACGAGAAACTCTTCGAGCTCGACGGGGTCGACCTGGAGTTCACCGAGGATGCACTGACCTCAGTGGCCGAACAAGCCATCAAGCGGGGAACCGGCGCCCGTGGCCTACGCGCGATCATGGAGGAGGTCCTGCAGTCGGTGATGTACGAGGTGCCCTCCCGCAAGGACGTCGCCAAGGTGGTCGTCACCCGCGAGGTCGTGCTCGAGCACGTCAACCCGACTCTGGTCCCGCGCGAGACCCCGAAGCGGGAGCGCCGCGAGAAGTCGGCCTGAGCGGCCGGCTCAGAGGGCGACGGCGACCGAGAGGGCTTCCCCGCCCTCCTCGAACCGCAGATCCGCAATGCGTCCGGTGGCGCGCAGGTCCTCGGTGGCCAGCGCCACCCGGTCCAGGGCCGGCTGAGGGCCGCTCACCGTGACCGAGGTGACGTCGGTGCGCATTGACGTCTTCGCCTCCGACTTCGCCTTGCGCACGGCCGCGAGCACCACGGCGGTATCGGTCAGGACCGTCACGTCGCCGTCGCCGGCCATCTCCTGCAGCGGCTCGACGGCCGGCCAGGCTGCCCGGTGGACCGACCCCTCCTGCCACCAGGACCAGACCTCCTCGGTGACGAACGGAAGGACCGGTGCGAACAGGCGCAGCTGGACGGATAACGCCGTGGCCAGGGTGGCTTTCGCCGAGGCCGCCGCCTCCTCGCCCTGGCCGCCGTACGCCCGTTCCTTGACCAGCTCGAGGTAGTCGTCACAGAACGACCAGAAGAAGGTCTCGGTCACCTCGAGGGCTCGTGTGTACTCGTAGGCGTCGAACGCCTCGGTCGCCTCACGCACGACGCCCGCGAGTGCGGCGAGCAGGGCCCGGTCGAGCGGCTCGGTGACCAAGGCGGGGTCCTTCACCGCGCCGAAGGACAGGGCGAACTTGCTGGCGTTGAGGATCTTGATGGCCAGGCGTCGGCCGATCTTCATCTGCGCCTCGTCGAACGGGCTGTCGGTGCCCGGCCGCGCGTTCGCCGCCCGCCATCGCACCGCGTCCGGGCCGTAGCGCTCGAGCACGTCGAGCGGGTCGACCACGTTTCCCTTGGACTTCGACATCTTCTCGCGCTTGGGGTCGGCGACGATTCCGGAGATCGCGGCCGTTCGCCAGGGCAGTATCCCCACTTCGTAGTGGGCGCGCACGACCGTCGAGAACAGCCAGGTGCGGATGATCTCGTGCGCCTGCGGGCGCATGTCCATCGGAAACGTGCGGGCGAAGAGATCGGGGTCACGCTCCCAACCGGTGACGATCAACGGGGTGAGCGACGACGTGGCCCAGGTGTCCATGATGTCCGGGTCACGCGTGAAGCCACTGGGCTGGTCACGTTGGTCCTCGGTGTAACCGTCCGGCGCCTGTGATGCCGGGTCGATCGGCAGCCGGTCCTCACCGGGGAGCAACGGTCGGGTGTGGTCGACCTCTCCCGAGGCGTCGAGGGGGTACCAGACGGGAAACGGGACGCCGGAGAACCGCTGCCGGCTGATCAGCCAGTCGCCGTTGAGGCCCCCGACCCAGTTGTCGTAGCGCTGCTGCATCGACGACGGAACCCACTCCAGCTCTGCCCCCCTCGCCAGGAAGGTCTTGCGCAGATCCTCGTCCCGGCCGCCGTTGCGGATGTACCACTGCCGGCTGGTCACGATCTCCAGCGGCTTGTCGCCGTTCTCGTAGAAGTTGGCCATCCGCAGAGTGGGCGTCGGCTCGCCGTCGAGGTCGCCGCTGGCCCGGAGTGCGTCCACGACTGCGGCTCGCGCCGAGAACGTCGTCTTGCCGGCCAGCTCTGCGTATGCCGACGCGGCGGCCTCTGCCGCCAGCCAGGTCGGCGTCTCCCTCAGCAGGCGCCCGTCGCGCCCGACCACCGAGCGCACCGGCAGCTGGAGCTCGCGCCACCAGATGACGTCGGTCAGGTCCCCGAAGGTGCACACCATGGCGATGCCGGCGCCCTTGTCCGGCTCGGCACCGGGGTGGGCCAGGACCGGCACCTCGACGTCGAAGAGCGGGGAGCGCACCGTCGTGCCGAACATGGGCTGGAAGCGCTCGTCGTCAGGGTGCGCGACCAGCGCGACGACCGCAGGGATGAGCTCCGGCCGGGTGGTCTCGATGTAGACCGGGCCGCGAATGGCATCGTCGGTGTGGAAGGCGATGCGGTGGAAGTGGCCCGGGTACTCCCGTGCCTCGAGCTCGGCCTGGGCCACCGCGGTCTGGTAGGTGACGTCCCACAGGCCCGGTGCCTCGGCCTGGTAGGCCTCACCGCGGAAGAGGTTGCGCAGGAACGCGCGCTGGGCAGCGGCGATGGACGCGGGGCTGATCGTCGTGTACTTCTGCGTCCAGTCCACAGACAGGCCCAGCCGGCGCCAGAGCGACTCGTAGAGCTCCTCGGTCTGCCCGGACCACTGCTCGCACAGCTCGACGAAGTTGCGCCGCGAGACGGGCACCTGTTTCTTCGCGTCCGGCTTGGCCGGCGGGGTGAAGTCGGGGTCGTAGGGCAGTGCCGGGTCAACCCGCACACCGAAGTCGATCTGCACCCGGCGCTCTGTCGGGAGGCCGTTGTCGTCCCAGCCCATCGGGTAGAACACCTCGCGGCCGCGCATCCGCTGGAACCGCGCGATGAGGTCGGTGTGCGTGTAGGAGAACACGTGACCGACGTGCAGCGTGCCGCTCACCGTCGGGGGAGGGGTGTCGATGGAGAAGACCTGCTCGCGGGTCTTGGTCCGGTCAAAGCGGTAGGTGCCCTGCTCCTCCCATACGGCAGCCCAGCGCTCTTCGAGACCGTCGACGCTCGGCTTCTCGGGCAACCGGTTCTGCGCATCCATGACGTCGATCCTATGGAGGGAGCCCCGGACCGTAGACTTTGCCGTCGTGACGGAGCCCGGTGACCTCGAGCGGCGGATGGCCGTGGTGGAGCGGGACATCCTGGCCCGCACCCCCGAGCACGACATCACGCCCTCCCTGGACCGGATCCGGGAGCTGCTCGACCTTCTCGGCTCGCCGCAGGACTCGGTGCCGGTCATCCACGTCGCGGGGACGAATGGCAAGACGTCCACGACCCGGATGATCGACGCCCTGCTCTGCGAGTTCGGTCTGCGCAGCGGGCGCTTCACCAGCCCTCACCTGCACTCGGTCCGGGAGCGCATCACCTTCGACGGCGTGCCGATCGACCCCGAGCGCTTCGTCGCCACCTACGACGACATCGCGCCCTACGTCGGCCTCGTCGACTCCCGGCACGAGGTGCCGCTCTCGTTCTTCGAGGTGCTCACGGCCATGGGCTACGCCGCGTTCGCCGAGGCACCCGTCGACGTTGCGGTCGTCGAGATCGGGATGGGCGGGTCGTGGGACGCCACCAACGTCGCCGACGCGCGCATCGCCGTCGTCACCCCGATCGCCATCGACCACGTGCACTTTCTCGGCTCGACGATCGAGGAGATCGCCGCGGAGAAGGCCGGCATCATCAAGTCCGACTCGTATGGCGTGCTGTCGCAGCAGCCGCTCGCCGCGGCCGAGGTGCTGATGCGTCGCTCGGTCGAGGTCGGGGCGATCGTCGCCCGCGAGGGTCTCGAGTACGGCGTGCGCTCACGGACCCTCGCCGTCGGGGGCCAGGTGCTGGCCCTGCGTGGGCTCGCCGGGGAGTACGACGAGGTGTTCCTGCCCCTCATGGGCGCCCACCAGGCGCAGAACGCGGCTACGGCGCTCGCTGCGGTGGAGGCGTTCTTGGGCGGTGGCCACGCCGAGCGCGGCCCGCTGGAGATCGATGCGGTACGAGCGGCTTTCGTCGGGGTGACCTCGCCCGGCCGGCTCGAGGTCGTCCGGCGCTCGCCGACGGTAGTGCTCGACGCCGCCCACAACCCCGCAGGAGCGCTGGTCACTGCTGAGGCCATCCGTGAGTTCTTCGACTTCACCAAGCTCGTGGGTGTGTTCGCGGCCATGGCCGACAAGGACGTCCGCGGGATGCTCGAGGCCCTGGAACCGGTGCTGGCGGAGGTCGTGGTCACGCAGTCGGCGTCGCCCCGGGCGATGCCGGCCGACGAGCTCGCCACCGTGGCCGTCGAGGTGTTCGGGAGAGACCGGGTCGAGGTCACGCCCCGCCTGGATGACGCGTTGGACAACGCCGTGGCGCTGGCGGAGGAGGACGGTGACCTCGCCGGTGCGGGTGTCCTGGTCACCGGCTCGATCTTGACGGTCGCCGAGGCCCGAACCCTGCTCGGGGCCGGATAGTGCGGGGGATCGCGGCCGCGGTCCTCGTCTTCGAGGGCATGGTGATCTTCTTCGCCACCCTCGTGGCCCTCGACCTCAGCGATGTCGACGACGCGACGCTGTGGTGGGTCGGAGGTGCCGCCTCCGTCGCCTGTGTGCTGGCCGCCGGGCTGCTCGGGCGCCGCGGCGGCTACCAGGTCGGGTCGGCCCTGCAGGTGCTGGTCGTGGCCGCCGGACTCGTCGTACCCGTCATGTTCTTCCTCGGAGGTGTCTTCGCCGCACTCTGGTTCTTCGCGCTCTACCTGGGGCGCCGGGTCGAGCGTCTCCGCTCCGAGAGCGCCGGATAAGGTCGGCGACCGTGAGCGAGCGCACGCTGGTCCTGGTCAAGCCCGACGCCGTCCGCAGGGGGCTGGTCGGCGAGGTGCTCGGCCGCTTCGAGCGCAAGGGCCTGCTGATCGTGGCCCTGGACCAGCGCCGGATCGACCCCGGGACGGCCGACCGCCACTACGCCGAGCACGTCGAGAAGGACTGGTACCCCCCGCTACGCGAGTTCATCACCTCGGGACCGCTGGTGGCGATCGTGCTCGAGGGCGACGAGGCCATCTCGGTGGTTCGAGGGATCAACGGCGCCACCGACGGCCGGGCCGCGGCAGCGGGGACGATCCGTGGCGACCTCTCGCTGTCCAACCGCGAGAACCTGGTCCACGCGTCGGACTCTGCCGAGTCCGCGGCCCGCGAGATCGGGATCTTCTTCCCCTCCCTCTAGTCCCGTTCGCCTTTGGCAAGTGCAAACTCTTCGTCCCGGGGCCGCGCGCGTCCCTCAGGTGTGCGCGGAACGCGCCGATACGATGACGACGCTGTCCACCGCCTCGGAAGGCCTCCCGCTCATGGGCAACAACATGTCGTTCATCGGCCGCGACATGGCCGTAGACCTCGGCACCGCCAACACGCTGGTCTACGTCCGCGGCAAGGGCATCGTGCTCAACGAGCCCTCCGTGGTGGCGATCAACACCAACACAGGCGGCATCCTCGCGGTGGGCTCCGAGGCCAAGAAGATGATCGGGCGCACCCCGGGCAACATCGTGGCGATCCGTCCGCTCAAGGACGGCGTCATCGCCGACTTCGACACCACCGAGCGGATGCTGCGCTACTTCATCCAGAAGGTGCACAAGCGCCGTCACCTGGCCAAGCCTCGGATTGTGGTCTGCGTGCCGAGTGGCATCACGGGTGTCGAGCAGCGCGCGGTCAAGGACGCCGGGTACGCCGCCGGTGCCCGCAAGGTCTACATCATCGAGGAGCCAATGGCCGCCGCCATCGGCGCCGGACTCCCCGTGCACGAGCCGACCGGCAACATGGTGGTCGACATCGGTGGCGGCACCACCGAGGTCGCGGTGATCTCGCTCGGCGGCATCGTCACGAGCCAGTCGATCCGCACCGGCGGCGACGAGCTCGACGCCGCGATCATCACCTACGTGAAGAAGGAGTACTCGCTCCTGCTGGGCGAGCGCACGGCCGAAGAGATCAAGATGGCGATCGGGTCGGCCTTCCCGAGCCCGGACGAGCCGCACGCGGAGATCCGTGGCCGCGACCTGGTCTCCGGCCTGCCGAAGACGATCGTGGTGAGCGCCGAGGAGATTCGCAAGGCCATCGAGGAGCCGGTCAACTCGATCATCGACGCGGTCAAGGCCACCCTGGACAAGTGCCCGCCCGAGCTCTCGGGCGACATCATGGACCGTGGCATCGTCATCACCGGTGGCGGTGCTTTGCTCAACGGGATGGCCGACCGACTCCGCCACGAGACCGGCATGCCGATCCACCTCACCGACCGCCCGCTGGACTCCGTCGCGCTGGGCTCCGGCAAGTGCGTGGAGGAGTTCGAGGCCCTGCAGCAGGTCTTGATCTCCGAGCCCCGCCACTAGCGGCATGACGATCGCGGTGCGGCGCCCGATCTGCCAATGAACAGGGACACCCGCCGCACCCGGTTGCTGCTCGCCCTGCTGCTGGTCACGTCGGTGAGCCTGATCACGGTGGACTACCGCGGTGGCGAGCACTCACCGCTGGACCGGGTCCGCGCGTTCGCCGCTGCAGTCTTCGGCCCGGTCGAGGAGGGGGCGGCGGCGATCACCGGCCAGGTCGGCGACACGCTCGACTCCGTGTCCACCCTCGGCGACGGCCGCGAGGAGACCCAGCGCCTGCGCCGGGAGAACCAGGAGCTGACCCGCCGCCTGCGCACCAGCAAGCTCGACCGCAACCGTGTCGCCGAGCTGGACGCGCTCCTGCACCTGGCTGGGGCCGGCCGCTACCGCGTGGTGCCCGCCCGGGTCATCGCCATCGGCGCGGCCCAGACCTTCTCCTGGACCGTGACCATCGACGCGGGCACCCGCGACGGCGTCCGCGCGGACATGACGGTCCTCAACGGGGACGGCCTGGTGGGCCGGGTCAAGACGGCCGGTCCGACGACCGCCACGGTGCTGCTCGCGGTCGACCCCGAGTCCTCCGTCGGCGTCCGCCTCGAGGCAACGATGGAGATTGGTTTCACCACCGGGCAGGGGGTCGAGGACGGCGGCGACCTCGACCTGCGGCTGCTCGACGGCCAGTCCACCGTGGTGCGGGGGGACCGATTGGTGACCTTCGGATCCCAAGGCGACACCCCCTACGTCCCCGGCGTCCCGGTGGGTTCGGTGCGCCGGGTGAAGGGCACCCCCGGCTCGCAGACCCGGACGGCGACCGTCGCGACGTACGTCGACTTCACCGCCCTCGACCTGGTCGGCGTCGTGGTCGAGCCGCCCCGCGCCGACCCCCGCGACGCGGTCCTGCCCCCGGCACCGGGGGGCTGAGGTGAGCTACTCGCGGACGGCGGTGGCGCTGCTGCTCGTCACGGTCGCCCTCGCCCTGCAGGTGACGCTGCTCTCTCGCCTCCCGCTGCCCGGCGCCACCCCGGACCTCGTGCTCCTGGTGGTGGTGGGTCTCGCGCTGAGCCACGGCCCCGGGTTCGGGCTAGTGCTCGGCTTCGGTGCCGGGCTGGCGAGCGACCTGGTCCCCCCTGCCGACCACGAGATCGGCCGGTGGGCGTTCGTCCTGACCCTGGTGGGCTACCTCGCCGGCGCCGCCCGCGACGAGACCCGACGCTCGGCCTTCGTGCCGCTGGCAGTCGTGGCGGGCGCCGGAGCAGGGTCGGTCCTCCTGTACGCCGGGCTGGGTGCCCTCATGGACGACACGCACGTGACGTGGGCGGCGGTCACCCGGCTGCTGCCCACCGCGGTGCTCTACGACGTCGTCCTGAGCGCGTTCGCCATCCCGGCCATCCTGGCCCTGGTCCGCCGGACCGAGCCCGACGGGATCGTCCGGTGAGCGAGCGACGAGCGCCAGCGAGGCGCACGAGCGAACAGAGCGCATCGTGAGCGAGCGTTCCAGGATGCGCCTGGTCGTCCTCCAGGTGCTCGTGCTGTCCCTTCTCGTCACGCTCACCGGGCGCCTCTGGTACCTCCAGGTCCTGGCCGCGGACAACTACCGCGCCGCTGCCGCCGAGAACGGCACGCGCGAGATCATCACCCCCGCAGCCCGCGGCATGATCCTCGACTCCCGTGGGCGTCCGCTCGCCCGCAACCGGACCGCCCTGGTGGTCTCGATCAGCCGGACGGTGATGATGCGCCAGCCTGACGCCGGCCGGGCGCTGGTGGCGAAGGTGGCCCGGGTCATCGGGAAACCGGTCGAGACCGTGTGGGAGAAGACGCGCCTCTGCGGGTCGGCCGGAGCCCCGCCGGCACCGCGGTGCTTCAACGGCTCGCCGTACCAGCCGATCCCGCTGACCGACGAGGCCAGCACCCAGATGGCCCTGCAGATCATGGAGCGCCGGGAGGACTTCCCGGGCGTGAGCGCGGAGCTGACGGCGGTCCGGGAGTACCCACGGCCGCTAGGAGCCGTTGCTGCGCACGAGCTCGGCTACCTCGGGCCGGTGACCGACGAGGAGCTCGAAGCGCGAACCACGGCGGCCACCGCGCCAACCGCGGGTGACCCGCAGTCGCCGCGGAGCGAGACGGTCCTCCAGCGCACCGACCTCATCGGCCGGTCGGGACTGGAGCGTCAGTACGACGCGGACCTGCGCGGCCGGCCGGGCGTGAAGTCCTTGTCCGTCGACCATCGCGGTGGGGTCAGTGGTGTCCTCTCGGAGACCGAGCCGATCCCTGGCAACTACCTCGTCACGACCATCGACGCCGACGTGCAGGCCGAGGCCGAGAAACAGCTCGAGGCGGCGATCATGCGGGCCCGCGGCCTCGGTGACATCAACAAGGGCTACGCCACCAAGCTCAAGGCCGACTCGGGTGCGGTCGTCGTCCTCGACGTCAGGACCGGCGGCATCGTCGCGATGGCCAGCTGGCCGACGTACGACCCGAACGTCTGGGTCGGTGGCATCAGCTCCGCGGACTACAAGGCCATCACCAGCAAGAAGAACGCCTACCCCAACCAGTCACGGGCCTTCCAGGGCGAGTTCGCGCCGGCCTCGACGTTCAAGGCCGTGTCGCTGCCCGCGGCGGTGCGCGCCGGGTACTCCGTGCGCGGCTCCTACAACTGCCCCTCGGCGTACTCCGTCGGCGGTGCGCTCAAGCGCAACTACGAGTCCCAGGCGTACGGCGTGATCTCGATGCGCCGGGCCATCGAGGTGTCCTGCGACACGATCTTCTACAAGTTCGCCTACGAGACGTGGGTGCGCATGGGCGGGCTGAAGGTCAAGAAGAACGCCAAGGACCCGTTCACCGAGATGGCCAAGTCGTTCGGGCTCGGCCAGCGGACCGGCCTGGATCTGCCGAGCGAGTCCGACGGCCGCATCGCTGACCGCTCCTGGAAGCGGGCGTACTGGAAGGCGACGAAGAACTTCTACTGCGCCAAGGCCAAGACCGGCTACCCCGAGGTCGCGCGCAAGGACCCGCGGCGCGCGGCGTACCTGCTCCAGCTGTCGAAGGAGAACTGCGTCGACGGTTACGCCTATCGCGGGGGAGACGCGGCCAACTTCGCGATCGGCCAGGGTGACACCACCACGACCCCGTTGCAGATGGCGCGGGTCTACGCAGCCGTCGCCAACGGAGGAAAGCTGGTGACGCCTCACATCGGTCGGGCCGTCATGACCCCCTCCGGTCAGCTCGTCCGGCGGATCGAGCCGGAGCCTGCCGGCCGGGTGCCGGTGAGCCCGGCGACGCTGACGTGGTTGCAGGCAGCGCTGCGCGGGGTGACCGAGGTGGGCACGGGTTACGGACCGTTCTTCCGGGCCGGGTTCCCGCTCGGGAAGGTCCCTGTCGCGTCCAAGACCGGGACCGGCGAGGTCTACGGGAAGCAGACGACGTCCTGGTTCGCCTCTTACGCACCGGCGGACGAGCCCCAGTACGCGATCGTGATGATGGTGTCCCAGGGCGGGACCGGGTCGGGTGTCTCCGGGCCGTCGGTGGCCGAGCTCTACAAGTTGCTGTTCGGGATTGACGGCTCGCAGGTGGACCTCGATCGGGCGTCGCCACCCGGTGGTCACCCGACGAGCGACCTGCCCGCCGTACGCCCCGACGGCACCGTCGTGCAGCCGGCCCGGCTCGCGCGGGGGAGCAACTGATGGGCACCGCCTACGGCCCCGTCGCCTACAGCGTCCCTCCGCGACGGCGCGCGTCCGTGCTCCTGGGTCGTGGCTCGGCCGTCCGGCGGCTGGACTGGACGCTGCTGCTCGCCGTCCTGGCGCTGAGCGCGCTCGGCGGGGCACTGGTGTGGTCGGCGACCCGGCCGGAGGCGCTGAACTCCGGGACCGACCCGCAGGCGTTCCTCAAGAGGCACGCCCTCAACGTCGTCATCGGGCTGGTCCTCGGGGTGGTCGCGTCGGCCTTCGACTACCGGATGCTGCGGGCGTACGCCCCGTTCGTGTACGTCCTGTCGCTGGCCGGGCTGCTCGCGGTGCTCTCTCCGCTGGGCACGACGATCAACGGCTCCCACTCGTGGATCGTGCTGCCGGCCGGCTTCTCGGTGCAGCCCTCCGAGCTGGCCAAGGTGGCGCTCGTGGTGGGCCTGGCGATGGTGCTGGCCGAGACCCGCGACGGGGAGGTCGAGCCGCGCAACGTGGACGTGGTGGTGGCGCTGGCGCTCGCCGCGCTGCCACTCGCCCTGGTCATGCTCCAGCCGGACCTCGGCACGGCACTGGTGCTCTGCGCACTCGTCCTCGGTGTCATCGCGGTGTCGGGGGCGCCGCTGCGATGGATCCTGGGCCTGGTGGGCGGCGCCGCGCTGCTCGCGGTCGTCGCGGTGCAGACGGGGATGCTCAAGGACTACCAGCTCGACCGGTTCCGCGCCTTCTACGACCCGAGCGCCGACCCCAAGGGGGTGGGCTACAACGTGCGGCAGGCCCAGATCGCCGTCGGCTCCGGCGGGCTGGACGGTCAGGGGCTCTTCCAGGGCCAGCAGACACAGGGCCAGTTCGTGCCCGCCCAGCAGACCGACTTCATCTTCACGGTGGCGGGGGAGGAGCTGGGCTTCCTCGGTGCGGCGCTGGTCGTCGCGCTCGTCGGGCTGGTGCTGTGGCGGGCGGGGCGCATCGCGACGCAGGCGGAGGACCTGTTCGGGCGCCTCGTCGCCACCGGGATCCTCTGCTGGTTCGGGTTCCAGTCCTTCGAGAACATCGGCATGACGCTGGGGATCATGCCGGTGACCGGCGTCCCCCTGCCCTTCGTCTCCTACGGCGGGTCCTCGATGTTCGCCAACATGCTCGCGATCGGCCTCCTCCAGAACGTGCACATGCGGCGAGACCACCTGAGCCCACGGGCCGGACGCCTGGAGCCGGCGAGGTTATCCTTGGGAAACCCTCGTCGGAAGTAGGTATGTCGTCATGACTGTCGAGTCGCTGTTCCCGCGACTGGAGCCGCTGCTTCCCCTGGTGCAGAAGCCCATCCAGTACGTCGGGGGAGAGCTGAACTCCACGGTCAAGGACTGGGACTCCTGTGACGTGAGATGGGCGCTGATGTACCCCGACGCCTACGAGGTCGGGGTTCCCAACCAGGGCGTGATGATCCTCTACGAGGTCCTCAACGAGGCCGAGGGGACGCTGGCCGAGCGGACGTACACCGTGTGGCCGGACCTCGAGGCCCTCATGCGCGAGCACCAGGTCCCGGCGTTCACCGTCGACGCGCACCGCCCTGTAGGCGCGTTCGACGTGCTCGGAGTGTCCTTCGCCACCGAGCTCGGCTACACCAACATGCTCCAGACGCTGGACCTGGCGGGCATCCCGCGCCGGTCCGCCGACCGCGACACCTCCCACCCGGTCGTCATCGCGGGTGGGCACTCCGCGTTCAACCCCGAGCCGGTGGCGGAGTTCATCGATGCCGCCGTCCTCGGCGACGGCGAGCAGGCCGTGCTCCAGATCACCGATGTCATCCGCGCGTGGAAGACCGACGGCGGTCCGCAGCAGCCCGACGGCCGCGCGGACCTGCTGATGCGCCTGGCCCGCACCGGCGGGGTCTACGTCCCCTCGCTGTACGACGTCGCCTACCTGCCCGACGGCCGGATCCAGCGGGTGGCACCGAACCGCCCCGGCGTGCCCTGGCGGGTCAGCAAGCACACGGTCATGGACCTCGACGAGTGGCCGTACCCGAAGCAGCCTCTCGTGCCGCTCGCCGAGTCGGTGCACGAGCGCATGTCCGTGGAGATCTTCCGGGGCTGCACGCGCGGGTGCCGGTTCTGCCAGGCGGGCATGATCACCCGACCGGTGCGCGAGCGGTCGATCACCGGGGTCGGCGAGATGGTCGAGAAGGGTCTGCAGGCCACCGGTTTCGAGGAGGTCGGGCTGCTGTCGCTGTCCAGCGCCGACCACTCCGAGATCGCCGCGATCGCCAAGGGGCTCGCGGACCGCTACGAGGGGACCCAGACCTCCCTGTCGCTGCCCTCCACGAGGGTTGACGCCTTCAACATCGACCTGGCCAACGAGCTGAACCGCGGCGGCCGGCGGTCCGGTCTGACGTTCGCGCCCGAAGGCGGTAGCGAGCGCATCCGCAGGGTCATCAACAAGATGGTGACCGAGGAGGACCTGATCCGCACGGTCACCGCCGCCTACTCGGCGGGCTGGCGGCAGGTGAAGCTGTACTTCATGTGCGGTCTGCCCACGGAGACCGACGAGGACGTCCTGCAGATAGCCGACCTCGCCAAGAAGGTCATCGCCACCGGCCGCGAGGTCACCGGCTCGCGCGACATCCGCTGCACCGTGTCGATCGGTGGCTTCGTCCCCAAGCCGCACACGCCCTTCCAGTGGGTCGGACAGCTGGGTCACCGCGAGACCGATGCCCGGCTGGCCAAGCTGCGCGACGCGGTGCGCTCGGACAAGCAGTTCGCCAAGGCCATCGGGTTCCGCTACCACGACGGGAAGCCGGGCATCGTCGAGGGACTCCTCTCGCGCGGGGACCGCCGGGTCGGGAAGGTCATCGAAGCGGTCTACGAGGACGGCGGGCGCTTCGACGGGTGGAGCGAGCACTTCTCGTTCGACCGTTGGATGTCGGCCGCCGACACCGCGCTGGCCGATCACCCCGTCGACGTCGACTGGTACACCGTGCGCGACCGCGACCAGAACGAGGTGCTCCCGTGGGACCACCTGGACTCCGGCCTCGACCGGGACTGGCTGTGGGAGGACTGGCAGGACGCTCTGAGCGGCGAGGAGGTCGAGGACTGCCGCTGGACGCCCTGCTTCGACTGCGGCGTCTGCCCGCAGATGGGCACCGAGATCCAGCAGGGACCGACCGGGGCGGCGTTGCTGCCGCTGACGGTCCTGAC
>JAJAYQ010000081.1 GCA_026786145.1 Spirochaetaceae bacterium
ACTCCAAGCTGCTCCACAGGACCTAGCTGTACGTGCCCCCAACGGGATTCGAACCCGTGCTACCGCCTTGAAAGGGCAGCGTCCTGGGCCACTAGACGATGAGGGCGGTGGGCCCACGGCGTCCTAGCCGTCGGGGACCTCGAAAGCATAGGGGACGCCCCGGGAAGTCACCAACGCGCGTCAGGGGCTCCCGCTCGGGCTCGGCGGCGCGGGCGAGGACACCGGCGGCGTGGACACCGGCGACGTGGGCACCGACGGTGACGCCACCGTTGGCGCGGGTGACCCGGTCGGCTCCGGCGGCGGGAACTGCTCGGCCACGATCCGCCGCTCGATCTTGGCCGACACCAGCCCCAGCCCGCCCAGCGTGATGTCGTCCCACGCCTGCAGGACCCGCGTCCCCCGGTCGAAGTACAGCACCGACATCCGCACCGGCGTGGGCTTGTCCTTCTCCAGCCCCCGCAGCCCCGACGCGCCGGTGGAGCCCTGGAAGAAGCTCAGCGTCCCGCCGGGCAGCATCGCCTGCTCCCGCCGGTGGTAGTGCCCCGAGAGCACCAGCGGCGCCGACCCGTCGATCTCGCTGGCCGCAGCACCGTCGTGGATCACCGCCACGTCCACCGGCGTCCCCGCAGCCGCCAGGGAGCGGCCCGTCGACGCCAGCGCCAGCCCCACCTGGGACACGCTCGGCACCGGCTCGTCGGAGATGGCCTTGTCGGGGGTGAACTGCGGGTCCCCCGCCCCGAGGAAGCGCAGCCCGCCCGCCACCGCGCTCTGCCCGTCGAGGACCACCACGTTCGGCTGGGCGGCCATCGCCGCCTGGGTCACCAGCGAGTCGTGGTTGCCGCGCACCCACACGTAGGGCACCCCGAGCGTCGCGATCGGATCGAGGAACGCGTTCTCCGCCACGCTCCCGTGGTCGCTGATGTCCCCCGCGTCCACGATCACGTCGATCTTGAACTGGTCGGTGACCGAGCGGATCACCTCCCACGCCGCCGGGTTCAGGTGGATGTCCGAGACGAACAGCACCCGCACCGTCGACGGGTCCGCGCTGTACGCCGGCAGGGTCGACGTCACGTCGTACAGCCGCGACACGTTGGTCACCAGCTTCGCCAGCTGCGCCTCGTACTTCTCGAAGTCGGCCACGATGCTCTGCGCGTCACCCACCAGACTCGGCGCGCTCGCCAGCAGCCCGTCGTACTCCGGCTCGTTGATCGCCTTGGGGTCGAAGGTCGCGGCGGCCACGCCCCCACCGGCCAGCACCACCGCGAGGCTGACCCCGCCCGCGGCCAGGATCCGCCGCCAGCGCCGCCGGAACACCAGCACCCCCAGCAGCAGCGCCCCGCCGACCGCCGCCAGCCCGGACCGCAGCACCACCGTCCGCACCGCACTCTTCAGGTCGCTGCTGACCTCCTCCGCCAGCCCGTTGACCGCGGCCGGGTTGGCGAAGATCCGCCGCGCGTCACCGGCGTTGATGCGGGTGACCTCGGCGCGCAGCTGCCACGGCCCCGCGTGCGTACGCACCCGCAGCTCACCCAGCGGCGGGATCGCGGCCACGCTGCCGCCCTCGACGGTCGGCGCGATGGTCAGCCGCGTCTGCAGCGGCCCCACCGGCGCGTCCAGCCGGCCGCCCGCGAGCAGCCCCAGCCAGGCCCCGATCAGGCCGATCAGCACGATCTCGACGCCCAGGGTGAGGCGCCGGCCGCGGGATGACATGGGTCCTGCCTACCCGATGGCGCCGCAAAGGCAGAATCGCGACATGCTCGAGATGACGACGGAACGCTTCGAGGAGCTCGTGTCCGAGGCGCTGGACTCCGTCCCGCCCGAGCTAGCGGCGCTGATGGACAACGTCGCTGTCTTCGTCGAGGACGAGCCGCCGTCCCACGACCCGGAGCTTCTCGGCTGGTACGAGGGCATCCCGCTCACCGAGCGCGACTGGGCGTACGCCGGGGCGCTCCCGGACCGGATCGTCATCTTCCGCGGTCCCACCCTGCGCATGTGCGAGGACGAGGACGAGGTCATCGACGAGGTCCACGTCACGGTGGTGCACGAGATCGCCCACCACTTCGGCATCGACGACGACCGGCTCCACGAGCTCGGGTACGGCTGACACCTGGCCAGGTCCCGGCCGGGGGGCTACGGTCGGAACGGCGCTCACCCAGCGTGAGAGCCGCACCCGAGAACCCCAGCAGGAAGGCCGAACCATGCGCAGGATCACTGTGCTCGCCGCCGCTGTCCTCGCCCTCAGCGTCATGCTCCCCGGAGGCAGCGCGCTCGCCCAGGTGCCCCAGCAGCAGGTCACGCTGACCGGGGCCCAGGAGGTCCCCGACGCCGGTGACCCGAACGGTCGCGGCCAGTTCACCTGGTCCCTCGACGGCACCCGGCTGTGCTACCTGCTCTCCGTCAAGCGCATCGCCACCGCCGCGGCCGCGCACATCCACCGTGGCGCCCGTGGCGTCGCCGGCCCGGTGAAGATCACGCTCGTGGCCCCGGCGCCCAAGGCGTCAGCCGCCTGCGTCGACATCGCGGCCGGTCTCGCGACCAAGCTGCGCGACAACCCGCGCCGGTTCTACGTCAACGTCCACAACGCGGACTTCCCCGACGGCGCCATCCGCGGCCAGCTGACCAGGTAGGTCCCCAGCGTCGCGCCCCGGGTGCCGGCGGGCCTCACGACGGGCCCATCGCCACCCGGCGGTGCGCGATGGCGTCCCGCAGGTCGATCAGCGGGGCGGGCGCGCCACTGAGGTAGCCCTGGAAGCTCTCGTAGCCCAGGCCGGTCAGCATCCGCAGCTGCTCCACGGTCTCGACGCCGGACGCCAGCGCATGCCGGCCGGCGGCCCGCGCAGCCGTCGCCACCGCCGCGACCACCGCGTTGTCGTCCGGGTCGGTCAGGCAGCCCGCGACGAAGGACCGGTCGACCTTGAGGGTGTCCACCGGCAGCCGGCGCAGCCCGGCCAGCGACGTGCCGCCGGTGCCGAAGTCGTCGATCGCCAGCCCCACCCCGAGCCGCCGCAGCTTGTCGAGCTCGTCGGCCAGCCCCGGCCCGGCCTCGGCCAGGTCGAACTCGTGCATCTCCAGGTAGAGCCCGCGCGACTGCAGCCCGGCCCAGGTCAGCAGCATCGCCACCGTGTCGGCGAAGCCGGGCCGCGCGACCTCGGCCGCCCACACGTTGACGCTCACCCGCAGCCGCGGGTCGTGCCACGACGCGGCGTCGCGCATCGCGGCCCGCAGCACCCAGTCCGAGAGCGGCCGGGCCAGGTCGGTGCCGGCCACCCGCGGCAGGAAGTCCGACGGCATCAGCATCCCGAGCCGCGGGTGCGGCCAGCGGACGAGCGCCTCGAGCCCGATCAGCTCACCGTCGGAGCGCACCACCGGCTGGTAGTGCAGCTGCAGCAGGTCGGCCTGGATCGCGTGCCTCAGGTCGGCGAGCAGCCCGCCGTCGTGGGGTGACGGGTCCGACGCGTGCGTGGCGTCTTCACCGTCAGCCACGACGTACGCCGTGCCGGGCCGGTGCTTGGCCCGGTACATCGCGAGGTCCGCGATCCGGATCAGCTGGTCCCCCGACTCGACATGCGGCCCCGCGACGGCTACGCCGATGCTGGCGGTGATGGTGACGTTCCGGCCGTCGATGCGCACCGGCCGCTCGATGCCCGCGAGCAGTCGCTCGGCCAGGCGCTCGACGGCGTCGTCGGCGCCCAGGTCCTCGCAGACGACGACGAACTCGTCACCACCCCATCGCGCGACCGTGTCGCAGGAGCGCATCGCCGCATGGATGCCGCTCGCAACGCTGATGAGCACCTCGTCGCCCGCGTCGTGGCCGAACGTGTCGTTGACGTCCTTGAACCTGTCGAGGTCGATGAACAGCACAGCGACGGTGGTGTTGCTGCGCTGCGACCTGGCCAGCGCCGTGTCGAGGCGGTCGGTCAGGAGCCGGCGGTTGGGCAGGTTGGTGAGGCTGTCGTGCAGGGCGGCGTGCAGCAGCACCCGCTCGGTGTTGCGCTGTCCGGTCGCGTCGTCGATGCAGACCAGCAGCCCGCGGTCGCCGGACTCGGGGAGCTCGACCGCGGAGACGACCACCCACAGGTCTTGGCCGCGGTCATGCCGCAGTCGCCGCTCGCTGACCCCGGACCGGAAGCGACCGACGTCGTCGACCGTGGCGAGGTCGTGCAGTGCCGTCCCCAACAGGTCGGCGGGAGCCTTGCCGAGGAACTGGGCCAGCGCCCGGTTCACCGTGAGGACGGTGCCCGCGCCGTTGAGCACGGCCATGCCGACCGGGTTGCGCTCGAACACGGCGCGGTAGTCAGGCTCGGCGAGGGTCATGCGGAGGACGGCCTCGGTGAGATCCACCACCGGGCCGTTGCCGCGCTCCTGGCCGCTCAGAGTGCTCCCCCCACGGGTGTGACTGAGGGGACCATGGTCCCCGTCACGGAGCGTGTCTGCACATCGGCCGACCGGATGTCACCCGAACGGGCCGGACATGACTGGAGCAACCGCTCTGCTCACGGACGGTGACGAGGCGCCAGGTGCCCGCCCTGCTCGTCAGGGCAGGACGCGCAGCCAGAGGCGGCCGTACCGCGGCAGGCGTACCTCGAAGCTGCCGTGCCGGTCGGTGTCCACCGTCGCCTGCCCCAGCGGCTCGGCCAGGTGCACCGGCCCGCGCCCCTCGGGCAGCGCGACCTTGGCGGTCACCGCCCGGTCCGCCAGGTTGTGCAGCAGGACCGTCGTCCTGTCCTCCCACGCGCATTGGTGGGCGAGCACCGAGGCCTGCTCGCACTTGAGCAGCGTGAACGTGCCCCAGCCGAGCTCCGGGCACTCGCGGTAGACCCGCATCAGCGACCGCATGAACGAGTGCAGCGAGTCGGGGTCCGGCCGCTGGGCGTCGACGTTGACGTTGCGCGGGCCGAACGTGCCCCGCACCATCGGCGCAATCAGATCGGCCGTTGCCGCGGTGGAGAAGCCGCCGTTCTTCCCGGCGTTCCACTGCATGGGCGTACGGACTGCTAGTCGTTGCTCGGCAGCGAGGTTCTCGCCCATGCCGATCTCCTCGCCGTAGAAGAGGACGGGGGTGCCGGGGAGGGAGAACATCAGGCTGTAGATGAGCCGGATCCGGTCCTGGTCGCCGTCGAGCATCGGTGGCACCCGGCGCCGCAGCCCCCGGTCGTACACCTGCATGGACTTTCGGGGGCCGAAGGCCTTGAACACCTCCTGCCGCTCGCTGGGTGTGAGC
>JAJAYQ010000082.1 GCA_026786145.1 Spirochaetaceae bacterium
GAGGCATTGGCCGTCGTCGTCGAAGAGGACGGGGATGTGTCCGGTGTCGCAGAGGTTGCGCTGGATGGTCTCGATCGAGATCGGGTCGAGGGTGCCCTCGATCCACCCCTGGTCGGCACTGATCCCGGGCAGCAGCGGCAGAGCGGCCCGGCCGAGGTCCGCGAGCGGAACCGCGGAAGGAATTGCGGTGCCGGCGCCGGTCGTGGTCGTCGTTCCTGTGCCGCCGGTGCTGCCGGTCGTGGTGCTGCGCGGGTCCGTGCTGGTGTGGAGGTCTTTTTTGGTGATGATGAGTCGGACGGCGGGGCGGCGGGAGCCGAACATGGTGCCGGGGTCGGCGTCGGTGGCGATGCGGATCATGCCGACCAGGGCGTCGGCGAGGATCTGCTCATCGGTGCGGGGGTCCTCGACCAGTTTCTGCGCCCGGGCTTTCTCTTCCGGATCAACAAACCTGGGTCCGCCGCGTCGTGGGGAGAGGATGGTGGACAGGGCACTGTCGAGCAGGGCGCCGTCTTCGGGGTGCAGGTGCCAGATGCCGTGGTGCATGCCGTCGGCGGTGCGCCACCGGCGGACCGCGCGCAGGTCGTACTGCTCCTTCTCCCGCCTGCGGATCCCCGCCGTGTCGAGCTCGTCCCGCAGCCTCCGCGCCACACGCTGAACCTCGTCCGCACCCAACACCCTCCCGGCACCGGCGACACCGGTCGCACCGGTGGTGCCGGTCGCACCGGTGGTGCCGGTCGCACCGGTGGTGCCGGCGGCGCTGGGGTTCACTGCGGTGATGAGTTGTTCCGCGGCGGCGGTGAGTTGCTCGGCGGTGACCGCGTTATCGATCCCGCCCAGCCCGCGGCGGATCGCCTCGGCCCCATCGAGCGAGAGGACACCGGCGGCAACCGCCGGGGCGAGCGGCGCCTGCCACCCCGGCACCCCGGGGGGGAGACGCCCGGGCGGGAGACGCCCGGGAGGGTTGGTGGCGTTTCCGCCATCCGGACCTCCCGGCGTTTCCCCATCCGACCCGTCGGGGTTCGCCTCCGCGAACGAGGCCGCGGCGGCGGCGAGTGCTTCGGCGGCTTCGGTCTCGGCGAGCATGGTGCCGACCTGGACCAGTTTCGCGGCCTCGGCCCTGGTGCTGCCGGAGATCGACTGGATCAACGCCTCCGCGCTCACAAACCCGGCACTGATCGCCATCCCCGCATGACCCAGGGC
>JAJAYQ010000083.1 GCA_026786145.1 Spirochaetaceae bacterium
CGCGGCGCTGACGGTGCAGACCGGAGATAGCCTCGTCGGCATGGATCACACCCCCGAGAAGCACAAGGGGCCGGTCACGCTGCGCCGGGGCCAGGTCGAGAGCACCACCACCGACCAGCGCCTGCTCGACAGCCACGGCCCCTCGGACTGGGTGCACAGCGACCCCTGGCGGGTGCTGCGGATCCAGTCGGAGTTCGTCGAAGGGTTCGGTGCGCTTGCCGAGCTGGGCCGCGCCGTGAGTGTGTTCGGCTCGGCCCGGGTCGCGCGCGACGACCCCGAGTACGCCCTCGCCGTGCAGGTCGGTCGACTGCTCGCCGAGGCCGGCTACGCCGTGATCACCGGCGGCGGCCCCGGCGTGATGGAGGCCGTCAACAAGGGTGCCTGCGAGGCAAAGGGCGTCTCGGTGGGGTTGGGCATCGAGCTGCCGTTCGAGCAGGGCATGAACCAGTGGGTCGACATCGGCGTGAACTTCCGCTACTTCTTCGCCCGCAAGACGATGTTCGTGAAGTACGCGCAGGGATTCATCGTCCTGCCCGGCGGGTTCGGCACCTTCGACGAGCTGTTCGAGGCGCTGTGCCTGGTGCAGACCCGCAAGGTCACCTCGTTCCCCGTCGTGCTGATGGGCCACTCCTACTGGGACGGGCTCGTCGACTGGCTGCGCTCGACCGTGCTGAAGGAGGGGAAGATCGCCCAGCGCGACCTCGACCTCTTCACGGTCACCGACGACCCGCACGAGGCCGTGCGCATCGTCAGCACGGCCGACTCCGAGTCGCAGCGCGATGCCGAGCTGGGCTCGACCGAGGCGGCGTCCGAGGCCGCGGGCAGCTAGTGGCGGCCGTCTGCGTCTTCTGCTCCTCGAGCGGGCGGATCGACCCGTCGTACGTCGAGCTGGCCGCCGCCGTCGGCACGGAGCTCGCCCGCCGCGGGCACACCCTGGTGAGCGGCGGCGGCAGCGTCTCCTGCATGGGTGCCGTCGCCCGCGCCGCGCGCGCCGGTGGTGCCCGCACGGTCGGGGTCGTCCCGCGGGTCCTGGTCGACCTCGAGGTCGCCGACCACGACGCGGACGAGCTCGTCGTGACCCCGGACATGCGCACCCGCAAGGGCGAGATGGATGACCGGGCGGATGCGTTCCTCACCCTCCCGGGCGGGCTGGGAACTCTCGAGGAGCTGCTCGAGATCTGGGTGTCGCGCACCCTCGCGATGCACAGCAAGCCGGTCGTGGTGCTCGACCCCGACGGGCTCTACGACCCGCTGCGCGAGCAGGTGGACCTGTTGGTGCAGCGCGGCTTCGTCCGGCCCGGTGCGCGCGACGCCGTGCACTGGGTGCGCGAGATCGGTGCGGCGTTCGACCTCATCGAGCACGACCCGGTGCCGGCGACGCTGCTCGCCGCCCCTGACGAGCTGCTCGAGTCCGAGCCCTGAGCCCAGGGCCCTTGAGTCGCGGAGCGCTCAGGCCAGCTTGAGTCGCGGAGCGCTCAGGCCAGCTTGAGTCGCGGAGCGCTCAGGCCAGCCCTCGCCGGGCGACGGCCGGTGGTCTGGTGCCGCGGATCGAGGCGACGGTGTCCAGCACGCGGCGGGTCGGCCGGACCTGGTGCGCCCGAAAGACCCGGGCACCCAGCCAGGCACCGATCGCCGTAGCGGCGAGGGTGGCCTCGAGCCGGTTGTCCTTGTCGACGTCGAGCACCTCGCCGAGGAACTTCTTGTTCGACACCGCCAGCAGCACCGGCCACCCGGTCGCCACGAGCTCGTCGAGGCGCCGGGTCACCTCGAGCGAGTGGTAGGTGTTCTTGCCGAAGTCGTGCGCCGCGTCGACGAGTACCCCGTCCCGCCGTACGCCCGCGGCGACCGCTCTCTCGGCCAGCCCCGTGACCGTCGCGACCACGTCGGCCACGACGTCGTCGTAGGCCACTCGGTGCGGGTCGGTCCGCGGCGGTAGTCCCCCCGCGTGGCTGCAGACGAGCCCGACCCCGTGCTCGGCGGCCACCCGGGCCAGACCCGGGTCGGCTCCCTGCCAGGCGTCGTTGAGCAGGTCCGCCCCCGCCTCGCACACCACGCGGCCGACCTCGGCCCGCCAGGTGTCGACGCTGATCACCAGCGACGGGTGGCGTCGGCGGACGGCGGCGACGAAGGGCGCGGTCCGGGAGATCTCCTCCACCGCCGTCACCGCCGGCCCGGGGCCGGCTTTCACCCCGCCGATGTCCACGATCCCAGCGCCCTGCTCGACGGCAGTGTCCACCGCAACCATCGCCTCCGGGTCGTCCAGGTAGGCACCCTGGTCGAAGAAGGAGTCGGGGGTGCGGTTGACCACGGCCATGACGACGAGCTCGTCGTCGCCGAACTCGCGGCTGCCCAGACGCAGGTCCATCCGTGCAGCGTGGCACGATCGGGTGGTGTCGATCCTCCTTCTGCTCGTCCTGCTCGCGGTCATCGCCGCCATCGCCGTGGTCGCCGCGGGTCGCGGCGGCTCCCTGCCCGACGCCGTCCCCGACCGCTCCCCGACCGGGACGCTGCCCGAGGGACCGGTCGACCGGGCGGTCGTCGAGGGCATCGGGTTCTCGCTGGCCTTCCGCGGCTACCGGATGGACGAGGTGGACCGGGTCCTCGACCGCCTGGTGGGCGAGCTCGAGACGCGCCCCGCGCGTGAGGAGCCGGCCGATGGCTGAGCTGGTCGTCACGCAGGAGGTCGACGCTCCCGTCGAACGGACCTGGGACGTGCTCACCGACTGGGATGTCCACCACCGCTGGATGCTGCTCACCAGGGCAGAGGGCGGTCGCAGCCAGGGCGCCTCGATCGCCGCGTTCACCGGCATCGGGCCGCTCGGCTTCCTCGACACGATGACGATCACCGTCTGGGAGCCCCCGCACCGCGCTGTGGTCCGCCACACCGGCAAGGTCGTCCGTGGCTCGGGCGCCTTCGAGGTGGAGGCCGTCGCGCCCGGCCGGTCGCGCGTCGTCTGGTCCGAGTGGGTGGTCCTGCCCTTCGGCCTGCTCGGGACCATCGCCTGGCCGATCGTCCGACCGGTGCTGCGGGTCTTCGTCCAGATCTCGCTGCGCCGGCTGGCCCGCTATGTCGAGGGCGGCAGGTGAGTGGCAGCGACGGCACGGTCCCCGGATCGGACGGCGTGCTGCGCTGCCCGTGGGGAGCGGCCGCCGCGGCCGACTACCTGACCTACCACGACGAGGAGTGGGGCCGCCCGGTCAGAGGGAACACGGCGCTCTTCGAGCGGCTGAGTCTCGAGGCCTTCCAGTCCGGTCTCTCGTGGCTGACGATCCTGCGCAAGCGGGAGGCGTTCCGGGCCGCGTTCGCCGGCTTCGACCCCGAAGTCGTCGCGGCCTTCGGCGCCGACGACGAGGCCCGGCTGCTCGCCGACGCCGGCATCGTGCGCAACCGCGCGAAGGTCGCTGCGACGATCCGCAACGCCCGTGCGGTGCTGGTCCTGGACCAGCCACTCTCTGACCTGCTCTGGTCCTTCGCGCCCTCCGACGACCGCCCCGCCCCGGAGTCCACCGCCGACGTCCCTGCTGTCACTCCTGAGTCGACGGCGATGGCCAAGACGATGCGTGGCAAGGGTTTCCGCTTCATCGGGCCGACGACGGCGTACGCGCTGATGCAGGCCACCGGCATGGTCGACGACCACCTGGCAGGGTGCACCTTCCGCCCATCACCGGGGGTTGTCAGCGGCCTTTGAAGGTGGGCTGTTCCTTGGCGAGGAAGGACGCGACCGCGCCGCGGTGGTCCTCGGTGCCGCCGGTGAGGTCCATCATCCGGTGCTCGAACTCCAGCGACTCCTCGAGGCCGTGCCCTGCGGAGAAGGCGAGGGCGGCCCGGATCGCGCCGTACGCGACGGTCGGTCCTGCGGCGAGGCGGACGGCGAGCTCGCGCGCGCGGTCGAGGACCTGCGCGGCGGGGACCACCTCGGTGACCAGTCCCAGCTCGAACGCCTGCCCGGCGCTCAGGGTCGAGGGCAGCATGAGCAGCTCCTTGGCCTTCGCCAGCCCGACGAGACGCTGCAGCGACCACGACGAACCCGAGTCGGCGGACAGCCCGACGGCGGCGAAGGCCATCGTGAGCTTCGCGGTGTCGGCGGCGATGCGGAAGTCGCAGGCGAAGGAGAACGCAGCACCCGCTCCGGCAGCCGCGCCGTTGATCGCCGCAACGACGGGCTTCGGCATGGTCGCGAGAGTCGTCGCGATCGGCGTGTAGTGCTCCGGGACCGTCGACCAGACGGCGTCGGGATCCGCCTCGAGGTTGTGCGCGTGCTGCGCGAGGTCCTGCCCGACGCAGAATGCCCGCCCGTTTCCGGTGAGCACCACCGCGCGGACCTGCGGGTCCTGCGCGGCACCGAGCAGGGTGTCGCGCAGAGCGACCTTCAGGTCGGTGTCGAGGGCGTTCATCGCCTCCGGCCGGTTCATCGTCACCGTGGCGACCGAGTCGGTCACGTCGTAGAGCACTGTGTCGGGCAAGTCGGTCACGGGTGCCGTGGCTCCTCAGGTCTCAGGTCGAGGCAACGGTCGACGAACCGCGTGGCGGGAGGTCGTAGCCGCTCGCTCTCGGCGTCGAAGAAGTCTGCGGCCTCGTCGCCGGGCCAGTCGGCGGGGAGCAGCGCCCGGGGCAGCCCGGGGTCCAGGAACAAGAACTTGCGCCACTCGTGGACCAGCCGGGACCGGGCGGCAAAGGCCGTTTCGTCCCGCTCCTCCTGCGGCTTGTCGTCGCCGGCCTCGGGGACCAGTCGCCGGGCATCGACCAGCCAGCGCCCGTACGCCCGGCCCAGCCCCTCGACGTCCCAGGTCCCGCGGATCAGCCCCACCGAGTCGCCGTCGTGCCGTGCGGTGAACCTCTCTGCCCGGACCCCCTCGGCCTCGAGGAGCGAGTCCACCTCCTCCGACCATCGAGGACCGATCCACGTCGCGTCGTCGAGCTGGGCGAACCCGAGGAACGTCATACCCGCCTTCAACCGGTCGCGTCGGCTGCGTTCAGCGGGGAGCCGGGTGACCGCGAGGTGCCAGGTGCCGTCCCATCCCGTCTCGCTGGTCCGGTAGATGCGTGCCGCCGAGTCGTCCAGCCGGCGTACGGCACGAGACGTCAGCGCATAGCCGGGCCCGACATCGAGGCGCACCGGCTCCAGCCAGCCCTGCCGGACCATGCGGGAGACGGCCGTGCGGACCGCCGGCGCGGCCACCCCGAGCGGAGCGAGCAGGCGCACCAGGGCCGCGACCGGCGCGCGTCCGCCGCGGGTGCGCAGGTGGTCGCCGTAGAGGTCGAAGAGGGCCGCGCGGGCGTTCACGACAGGTCATTCTCCTGGGTGTGCCCGCCCGCGTTTCGCCTGGGCGGGGGTTTCGCGGGATAATGCCCTAACACACACGCCGTGTCGACGTCTCGCGGTCCGCACCACCAGGTGCCGGCCCGATCCGCAGCTGGCGTGCTTTTTGTTAGCGAAGGGAGCCAGCATGGCGGCCATGAAGCCGCGAACGGGCGACGGTCCGCTCGAGGTCACCAAGGAGGGGCGGGGCATCGTCATGCGCGTCCCGTTGGAGGGTGGCGGGCGACTCGTCGTCGAGCTCTCGGCCGACGAGGCCGGCACGCTCGGAGACGCCTTGAAGACCGCCATCGGCTGACCGGGCGCGGTCGAGAAGCCCATGGCACGACCTCCGTTCCCCCGGGTCACCCTGCACAGCACCGCGCTCGCGCAAGCCGAGGCGCCCGTCGTCGCGACCGCACTCCGGCCGACCGACGGGCGTCCCCGGCCGAGCGAGGCCGCAGCTGCGCTGGCCGCAGCGCTCGGCCTCGACCTGGATGCCGCGCTCGAGCGGGCATCGGCCAAGGGTGAGGCGGGGGAGGTCGTCGACCTCCCTGTCGACTCGGGCGGGACCGTCGCGCGGTTCCTGCTGGTCGGCACCGGCGACGGCAGCCCCTCCGACCTGCGCCGGGCCGGTGCCGCGCTCGCCCGGAAGGCAGCCGGGACGGCGCAGCTGGCGACCGACACGGTCCTCGGCCACGACGCGGCCGGGGTCAGGGCGCACCTGGAGGGCCTGCTCCTCGCGGCGTACGCCTTCGGCCCGCCGCCTCGCGACGCGTCGTCGCGCCGTACGCCCGTGGCGGCCGTCGACCTGCACCTTCCGGGGCGAGCGCCTGCGGGAGTTCCCGACGCGCTCGGGCTGGCCGGGGTCACCGGACGGGCGGTGCACCTGGCCCGCGACCTGGCGAACACCCCGTCCAACGTCAAGCACCCCGCCTGGCTGGCCCGTCAGGCGCGCGAGCTCGGTCAGCGGTTCGGGCTCGAGGTGACAGTGCGCGACGAGGACGACCTGGCCCGCGACGGCTTCGGCGGCATCCTCGGGGTCGGCATGGGGTCCGCGCGGCCACCGCGACTGATCGAGATGAGCTACCGGCCCTCCCGGGCAACCCGGCACGTCGTGCTCGTCGGCAAGGGCATCACGTTCGACTCCGGCGGCCTCTCGCTCAAGCCGCGCGAGGCGATGGTGCCGATGAAGACCGACATGGCCGCCGGCGGGGCGGTGATGGCGGCCATGACCGGGCTGCGTGAGGCCGGCGTCCGGGTGCGGGTCACCGCCCTGGTCGCCGCTGCCGAGAACATGCCCGGCGCGGGAGCCCTGCGGCCGGGGGACGTCCTCACCCACTACGGCGGGCGGACGGTCGAGGTGTTCAACACCGACGCCGAGGGGCGGCTGGTCCTCGCCGACGCCCTGGCCTACGCCGACGCGCACCTCGACCCCGACCTGCTGGTGGACATGGCAACGCTGACCGGAGCCGCCTCGTTGGGGCTCGGTCGCCGCCACGGGGCGCTCTTCACCGCCGACGAGGAGATCGCCGGTGGCCTGCTCGCCGCCGGTGCCGACAGCGGCGAGCGGCTCTGGCGGATGCCGCTGGTCGAGGACTACCGGCACGCCTTGGACTCGGAGGTGGCCGACCTCTCGAACATCTCCCGCGACCCGCACGTCTCCGCCGGCGCCATCATCGCTGCGCTGTTCCTTCGGGAGTTCGCCGGTGCCCGGCGCTGGGCGCACCTGGACATCGCCGGCCCGGCCCGGGCCGAGCGGGACGAGCACGAGGTCAGCAGAGGCGGCACCGGCTACGGCGCCCGCCTGCTGCTGAGGTGGCTGGAGGGTCTGCGATGACGATGTACGGGCTGACCGTGAGGTGGTCCCTGGCAGACGCCGGGCCGGACGTGGCCCAGGAGCTGCGGAAGTTCGTGCGGGACCGCTCCCTCGAGCGGTTCACCGGCATGGAGGGGCTGCGCTTCAAGACCTGGCGGATGGTCGAGGGCGAGTGGTTCGAGGGCACGTACGTCTGGGAGTCGGCGGCGGCCCGGGACGCGTTTGCCGAGGCCGACCGGCCGGCGCAGGCCGCGGTGCCCGGCTCGCCAGGCACCCGGATCATCGGGTCCCCCCCGGTCCTGCACGAGGCGTTCGAGGTGGTGGGGGTGGCCGAGGGCGGCGCCGGCTTCGCGAGCGGGCCAGGTCCCGGGAGCCCGGGCGCCCCCGGGAGCCCGGGGAGCCCGGGGAGCCCTACTCCGGCTTCTTGACGGCGACGAGGAGGCCGTCGCCGGCGACGAGAAGCGCGCTGACGAGGCGCTCGTCCTCGCGCACCGAGCGGCCGAGCTCACGGATGGCGGTCGTCTCCTCGTCGCGCTGGGTCGGGTCGGCGACCCGGTCGTGCCAGAGCGCGTTGTCGAACACGACGACGCCACCGGGGCGCAGCAGGCGCAGCGCCTGCTCGAGGTACCCGGCGTACTCCGTCTTGTCGCCGTCGCAGAACACCAGGTCGTACGCCGAGTCGGTGAGACGCGGCAGCACCTCGAGGGCCCGGCCGGAGATGAGCCGGACGCGGTTTCCCGCGATGCCCGCCTCGGAGAACGTCTCGCGGGCCGCGCGGTGGTGCTCGGGCTCCACGTCGATGGTCGTGAGGACCCCGTCGGGTCGCATCCCGCGGAGCAGCCACATGGACCCGACCCCCGCGCCGGTGCCGATCTCGACCACCGACCGGGCGTCCGCCATGGCCGCGATGAGGCGCAGGGCGGCGCCGGCCCCCGGCAGGACCGGGACGCAGCCCAGCTCGGTGCCCTTGGCCCGCGCCGTGGTGATCACGTCGTCCTCGGGCAGGAACTCCTCGGCGTAGGTCCAGCTGGACTGCAGGTTCCCGCTGATGACGGCCTCCGGGAGGGCGATCGGGTGTGGGTCGCGGCGAGCCTAGCGGCCGGGAACCGGGGACCGTGCCGAGTAGTTGGGAGGTGAGGGAACACGTCCCCGCGCGTCCCGGTTGGGCAGGAGAGGAAGACAAGAGCACGATGGGTGCAGTCGCCGTCTTGAACCGACCGTGGAGCGGAGGAGCCCTCGTGACTGACGGGCAGGCCTTCGTGGTGGCCGATTGGACGCCTCCGAGCTGGGAGGAGGTGGTCCGCGACCACTCGGCCCGCGTCTACCGGCTGGCCTACCGGCTCACCGGCAACCCGCACGACGCCTCCGACCTCACCCAGGACGTGTTCGTCCGGGTCTTCCGGTCGCTGTCGACCTACACGCCCGGCACCTTCGAGGGCTGGCTGCACCGCATCACCACGAACCTCTTCCTGGACCAGGTCCGTCGCAAGCAGCGGATCCGCTTCGACGCCCTCGGCGAGGACGCCGGTGACAGGTTGGCGAGCCGGGAGCCCGGTCCCGCCCAGGTCTATGACGACACCCACTTCGACGACGACGTCCAGCGCGCCCTCGACGCCCTGCCCCCGGACTTCCGCGCCGCCGTGGTCCTGTGCGACATCGAGGGTCTCTCCTACGAGGAGATCGCCGCGACGCTGGACATCAAGCTGGGGACCGTACGCAGCCGCATCCACCGCGGGCGCTCACAGCTGCGTGACGCCCTGGCCCATCGGGCTCCCCGACGCCGCCCCACCGGCGAGCTCCACGACGAGGTCACGTCATGACCTTCCCGCGTCGGACCCACCTCGGCGACCGGCTCGGCGCCCTCGCTGACGGCGAGCTCAGCCAGCCGGCACGTGACGGGGCCCTGTCCCACATCGCCCACTGCCTCAAGTGCCGGGCCGAGCTCGCCACCCAGCGCTCGGTCAAGTCGCTGCTGAACACTGCGCCGTCCCCTGCGCCGGACGACCGGCTGGTCGCGGCGCTGCGCACCCTTGCCGAGCCCGGTACCCCGCTCCCGCCCCGCGCCCGCACGACGCCCGAGGGCCCGGTCGTCCCCGACCTGTCGGCGCCTGGGCGCGGGCCCCGTGGTGCCCGCACGGACAGCCGTCGTCCCGGTGGACGGCGCCGGGCGCGCCGCGCTGGTGTCCTCACGGCTGGTGCGCTCTCGGCGGCCGGCCTGGTGCTCGCGACGGCCTTCGTCGCCGGGGGGAGCTCCGCCCCCGGGCCTGTCGTCCCCCCGGTCGCCGAGCTCTCGGTCGAGCACAACCGGACCACGGGCGGGGTCACGGTGGGCGACCCGGCCACCGGGCTCATGACGACTTTTGACAACCCGGCCCTCCAGAATCCGACGACGACCTCCACGCGACGGTGAGACGGCTCGTTCCGGTGCTCGGGGCGGCGGTCGTCCTCGGTGCGCTCGTCCTGCTCGTCGTGCTGGCCGTCGTCGACGAGGGCGAGCCGAACCTGCAGGACGCGGCGCCGGCGGGCCAGGCCCGCGGGCGGGACGAGACCCTCCCGGCGCCGGTGGTCGAGGCCGACGCGCGCCGACTGCTCGAGCGAGCCGCCGGTGCACCGGCGACCGCCTCGTACACCGGCACCCAGTTCGTGTCGGCCTGGACGTCGGAGGGGACGACGAGCCAGGTGCTGGAGGTCTCCCATACGGCCGAGCAGCCGGCTGACCCCTCCCTCCTCGACGGCAATGCCGTGGCCCTCATGAGCCGCCACTACTCCTTGACGGCGCACGGCAGCGCCCGCGTGGCAGGTCGTGACGTGGACGTCGTGGAGGCCCGTCGCCCTGCCGATGCCGGCATCGAAGGCGACGGGAACGACGATCCTGTCGTAGCCCGCTTCTGGCTCGACCGGGCCACCGGACTCGCGCTTCGCCGGGAGGTCTATGACCGGGCGGGTCGACGGATCCGGGCGAGCGCCTTCGTCGACATCACCGTCCGGGAGAGCACAGGAGGCGGCAGGAGCCGGACCGGGTCGGCGCCGTGGCCCTCGACGCTCGACGTCACCGCCCTGCGCCGACTGCGTACGTCCGGGTGGGACTGCCCCAGCGCGCTCCCCGGTCCGCTGCCCCTCGTCGACGCCCGCCGCGGGGGCGCCGGCGGAGCGATCGTGCACCTGAGCTATGCGGACGGCATCGCGAGCATCTCCCTCTTCCAGCAGCGGGGCCGGCTCGACCGCGAGCAGCTGCGCGGCTACCGGCGCGAGACGCTGGAGGGACGCGACGTGTGGGTCCGGGCCGAGCTGCCGCGCCGGATCGTGTGGTCCAGCGGTGGGATGGTGTACACGGTGGTGGCCGACGCGCCGGAGCGTACGGTGGACCGCGCGGTGGATGTCCTGCATGAGGGTGCCGATGAGGGGGCAGAGGGCCCGATGGACCGCCTGGGCCGGGGACTGGATCGGGTCGGTTCGTGGTTCAACCCCTTCGAGTGACCTGCCTGTTCGAACTGACCGAGTGACCTTTCCGACGATGGAGCCTTCGCCCATGACCGACGACGCGCGCCGCGACGACAGCCCACCACCAGGCACCCCGTGGTGGTCCGGCTCGTCGACCGAGGTCTGGTCGACGCCGCCGGGGCAGCCGGGGCGGCCGCCCATGGGCTCCCATGAGCCCACCGAGGTCATCAACACCCGCCCCCCGCACGACCCGTGGGCGCCCACCGACACCCTCGGGAACGAGCAGCCCCCCCCGCAGCGCTCCCGCACCGGCCTGCTCGTCGCTCTGGCCGCTGTCGTGGCCCTGGTCGCCGGCGTCGCGGGCGGTGCCACGGGCTACCTGCTCGCCGAGCGCGACGACGGCTCGGTCACGGTCGACGGCGCCAGCCTGGGATCGGCACCCGCGCGCAGCGTCGAGCGGGCCGACGGCACCATCCCCGGCGTGGCCGCAGCGGTGCTGCCGAGCGTCGTCCAGATCAAGGTCCAGACGGCCGACGGGGGTGCCACGGGTTCGGGCTTCGTCGTCGACGCGGACGGCCTCGTGGTGACCAACAACCATGTCGTCGAGGGGGCGCAGGGCACGGTGTCGGTGTCGTTCTCCGACGGCACCTCGGCCGACGCCGACGTCGTCGGTCGGTCGGCCAGCTACGACCTCGCCGTGCTCCGCGTCGACGCCAAGAACCTCCCGGCGCTCCCGCTCGGCAACTCCGACTCGGTCGTGGTCGGCGACCCGGTCATCGCCATCGGCTCCCCGCTCGGCCTGTCGGGCACGGTCACCAGCGGGATCATCAGCGCCAAGGACCGGCCGGTCACCGCCGGCGACCAGGGCGGCGACGACAGCGCCTACATCAACGCGATCCAGACCGACGCCGCGATCAACCCCGGCAACTCCGGCGGCCCGCTGGTCAACCTCGACGGCGAGGTGATCGGGGTCAACTCCGCGATCGCGACCGTCGGTGGCTCCCTCGGTGGCGAACGCGGCAACATCGGCGTGGGCTTTGCGATCCCGATCAACCAGGTCCGCCGCACGGTCGAGCAGATCATCGACACGGGCGAGGCGCAGTTCCCCATCATCGGCGCGAGTCTCGACGGCAGGTACGACGGGGAGGGCGCGCGCATCGCGAGCAGCGAGTCGAGCAACGGGACGCCCCCGATCGTGC
>JAJAYQ010000084.1 GCA_026786145.1 Spirochaetaceae bacterium
CTCCTGGACCAGCGTCGCCCAGAAGGTCGCGATGCGCGAGTCGAAGGTCTCGGGGCCGATCCCGAAGATCCGGCAGATCTGCTCGTCCCAGACCAGCACGTCCTCTCGGATGTCCCAGTCGAAGGCGCCCATCTCGGCCGCCGCCATGACCAGGTCGAGGGAAGTCCGTACGCGCTCCTCATCGGGTGCGGCGAGCCGGCTTACCGCGTCGCTCACCCGCGCCCGCCTCTCGCCCTCGGCTGCCACTCGGCCCGGCCCGAGTCTGACACGCTGGTCGCCATGAGCCAGCACTCGCGGGCAGGACAGCCGGCGCAGCCGGGCGACCTCGTAGACATCCCCCGTCTGGTCACCGCCTACTTCACCGGGAAACCCGATGCGGACGTCCCCGAGCAGCAGGTCGCCTTCGGCACCTCGGGGCACCGCGGCTCGTCGCTGGACCTCGCCTTCAACGAGGCGCACATCGCGGCTACAACCCAGGCGATCTGCGAGCACCGCGCGGCGCACGGGGTCGACGGCCCGCTGTTCATCGGCCGCGACACCCACGCGCTCTCGGCTCCTGCCTGGGCCACCGCACTGGAGGTCCTGGCAGCCAACGACGTCACCGTCCTGGTGGACGACCGTGACCGCTACACGCCCACCCCCGCCGTGTCACACGCGATCCTGCGGCACAACGGCAGTCGCGGCGGGGGCAAGGGGCGCGCGGACGGGATCGTCGTCACGCCGTCGCACAACCCACCGCGCGACGGCGGCTTCAAGTACAACCCGCCCGACGGCGGGCCCGCCGGCGGGGACATCACCGGGGAGGTGCAGGACCGCGCCAACGAGCTGCTGCGCGGAGGTCTTCGCGACGTACGCCGGGTGCCGCTGTCCCGGGCTCTCGCGGCCGATACGACCCACACCTATGACTTCCTCGGGACCTACGTCGACGACCTGCCCTCGGTGCTGGACCTCGACGCGATCCGGGGGGCCGGGGTGCGCATCGGCGCGGACCCGCTAGGCGGGGCGAGCGTCGACTACTGGGCGGCGATCGCCGAGCGGCACCGCCTCGACCTCACCGTGGTCAACCCCGAGGTCGACCCGGCGTGGCGGTTCATGACGCTGGACTGGGACGGGAAGATCCGGATGGACTGCTCGTCGCCGTTCGCGATGGCCTCGCTGATGGCCACGGTCGAGGGAGGTGCGGGCTACGACGTGGCGACCGGCAATGACGCCGATGCCGACCGTCACGGCATCGTCACCCCCGACGCCGGCCTGATGAACCCCAACCACTTCCTCGCGGTGGCCATCGAGTACCTCTTCTCCGCCCGCGATCGTTGGCCAGCCGGGGCGGCCGTCGGCAAGACGCTGGTCAGCTCGAGCATGATCGACCGGGTGGCGGCCGCAGCGGGCCGACAGCTGCTGGAGGTGCCCGTCGGGTTCAAGTGGTTCGTGCCCGGGCTCCTCGACGGCTCCGTCGCCTTCGGGGGCGAGGAGTCCGCCGGCGCCTCCTTCCTGCGCCGCGACGGCACGACGTGGACCACCGACAAGGACGGTCTCCTGCTGTGCCTGCTGGCCGCAGAGATCCAGGCGATGACGGGCACCTCGCCGTCGCAGCGCTACACGTCGCTCGTCGGGCGCTTCGGTGACCCGGCGTACGCCCGGATCGACGCCCCCGCGACGCGGGGGGAGAAGGCGCTGCTCGCGAAGCTGTCGGCCGAGCAGGTCGCAGCGACCGAGCTCGCGGGCGAGCCGATCACGTCGACCCTCACCACGGCGCCGGGCAACGGGGCGGCTCTGGGCGGGCTGAAGGTGAGCACCAAGAGCGGCTGGTTCGCCGCCCGTCCCTCGGGCACCGAGGACGTGTACAAGATCTACGCCGAGAGCTTCCGTGGTCCCGAGCACCTGGCCCAGATCCAGTCCGAGGCCCGCGAGCTGGTGTCCGTCGCTCTGAAGGCATGAGGAGGGCCACGTGCAGCTGCGGGTGATGACCGAGCCCTGAGGAAGGGGCGACGTACGACGAGCTGCTCACCGTGGCCCTCGAGTCCGAACAACTGGGCTTCGACGCCTCCTTCCGCTCCGACCACTACCAGCGGATCGGGTCCGGTGACCTCGATGCCGCCGGACCCGGCCCCACCGACGCCTGGGCGGTCCTCGCCGGTCTGGCCAGGGACACGACGCACATTCGGCTGGGCAGCGGATGGTTCGAGGCCGAGCACACGTCCTACGGCATCCCCTTCCCGCCCGTCGCGGAGCGCTTCGACGTGCTCGAGGAGCAGCTCGCGGTCGTCACGGGCCTCTGGGCCACGCCCGTCGGCGAGCGATTCAGCTTCCAGGGCGCCCACTACACGTTGCGCGAGAGCCCTGCTCTGCCCAAGCCCGTGCAGCAGCCGTCGCCGGTCGTCATCGGCGGCACCGTCGCCGAGGTCGTGGACAAGATCGGCCGGCTCGGCGACCTGGGGGCCGCCCGCGTCTACCTCCAGCTGATGGACCTCGCCGATCTCGACCAGCTGCGCCTGGTCGCCGCCGAGGTCGTCCCGCAGCTCTGACCGACCCCTGTGGTGGGGTGGCCCCATGACGTCGACGGCACCCTCGCTCGCGGTGGAGGCCGGGTCGCTGCTCCGGGCCCTGGTCGGGCGCGAGGACGCCGAGCTGCGCGACGGGCAGCTCGAGGCGGTAGAGGCACTCGTCGACGGCGGCGCCCGGGTGCTTGTCGTGCAGCGCACCGGTTGGGGCAAGTCGGCCGTCTACTTCCTTGCGACCGCGCTGCTCCGCGCCCGAGGGGCCGGGCCGACCTTGATCGTGTCGCCGCTGCTGGCCCTGATGCGTGACCAGGTGGAGGCGGCCGGTCGGGCCGGCCTGCGCGCGGTGACGATGAACTCCGCGAACGCCGACGAGTGGGCGTCGGTCAGCGCAGCACTCGCGGCGGGAGAGGTCGACCTCCTGCTGGTCAGCCCCGAGCGGCTCAACAACCCGCGGTTCCGCGACGAGCAGCTGCCACGGCTCGCCGAGGCCACCGGGCTGCTGGTGGTCGACGAGGCGCACTGCATCAGCGACTGGGGCCATGACTTCCGTCCCGACTACCGGCGCATCCGGGACCTGCTCGCGACGCTCCCGGCCGGCCGGCCGGTCCTCGCGACGACCGCCACCGCCAACCAACGGGTCGTGGACGACGTGGTGGAGCAGCTCGGCGCCGGAGGGTCGCCCGTGCGGACGGTCCGCGGCTCGCTGGCGAGGGCGAGCCTGCGTCTCGGCGTCCTGCCCCTTCCGACACCCGAGGCCCGGCTGGGCTGGCTCGCCGGCCGCTTGGGCGAGCTGCCCGGCAGCGGCATCGTCTACGCACTGACCGTCGCCGCGGCCGAGGACGCCGCGGCCCTGCTCCGCGCCTCAGGTCACGAGGTGCGCGCCTACACCGGGCGGACCGACCCTGCCGACCGCCTCGAGCTGGAGCGGGCACTGCGCCACAACGAGGTCAAGGCGCTGGTGGCCACCAGCGCCCTGGGGATGGGGTTCGACAAGCCCGACCTCGGCTTCGTCGTGCACCTCGGCGCTCCGGCGTCCCCCGTGGCCTACTACCAGCAGGTCGGCCGAGCCGGCCGCGCCACCGAGCGGGCCGACGTGCTCCTGCTGCCCGCCCCCGAGGACCGTGAGATCTGGCGCTACTTCGCGACCGCGTCGATGCCGCGCCGCGCCGACGCCGATGCCGTGCTGGCAGCTCTCACCGGGAGCGGCAAGCCGATGTCGACGGCCGCGCTGGAGACGGTCGCCGATGTGCGCCGGACCCGACTCGAGCTGCTGCTGAAGGTGCTCGACGTCGAGGGCGCTGTGCACCGGGTGAGCGGTGGCTGGACCTCCACCGGAGCCGGGTGGACGTACGACGAGGACCGCTATGCCCGCGTCGCCGCAGCGCGGGAGACCGAGGCCGCGGCGATGCTCGGCTACCAGGAGACCGAGGGCTGCCGGATGCGGTTCCTGCAGGAGCAGCTCGACGACCCGGGCGCTGCCGACTGCGGGCGCTGCGACAGGTGCGCCGGGGTCTGGTTCGACCCGGTCGTCCCCGAGGGGGCGGCAGCCGCGGCGGGGCGCGCGCTGCGCAAGGTCGGCGTCCCCCTCGACCCGCGCTCCCTCTGGCCCTCGGGCATGTCACGGCTCGGGGTCTCGCTCACCGGCCGGATCCCGGCAGCGGACCGCGTCGAGGAGGGCCGCGCCGTGGCCCGGCTGACCGACCTCGGCTGGGGCCAGCGGCTGCGCACGTTGCTCGCGTCGGCGACCCCCGACACCCCGGCCGACGATGCCCTCCTGACTGCCTGCGTCGACGTGCTCGCCGGATGGACGTGGACCAACCGCCCGGTTGGCGTCGTCGCGATGCCTTCGCTGCGACGGCCGAAGCTGGTCGCCTCGGTCGCCGCGCACCTGGCCGCGCTCGGACGACTGCCGCTGGCCGGCTCGCTGGCCCTGGCACACGATGAGTCGCCGGGCGAGCCCGGCGGGAACAGCGCGTTCCGGCTCGCGGCCGTGCACGATCGCTTCACCGTTCCTGCTGCCCTCGCCGACGCCCTGTCGCATCTCGAGGGGCCGGTGCTCCTGGTCGACGACCTCGTCGACTCCCGCTGGACAGTCACCGTGGCGGGCCGGCTGCTGCGGCAGGCCGGCGCCGACGGGGTGCTGCCGTTCGCGCTGGCGGTGGCCGCCTGAGCGTTAATGTCGGCCGCATGTCGGACGACCTCACCAGTGGCCGGCTGGCCGCGGCGTCGTTGGCCGAGCGCACCGGCGTCGGGAGCCATCGGGCCGTGGTGGTCCTCGGCAGCGGCTGGGACATCGCGGCCGAGTGCATGGGCCGGCTGGTCGCCGAGCTGCCGGTCACCGACCTGCCCGGCTTCCGCGCGACGGTCGCGCCCGGGCACCGCGGAGTCGTCCGCTCCTACGACCTCGACGGTGACCCCGTGCTGGTGTTCCTGGGCCGCACCCACTTGTACGAGGGCCACGGCCCGGGGCCGGTGGCGCACCCGGTCCGTGTCGCCGCCGCGGCGGGAGCGCAGCTCGCCGTGCTGACGAATGCGAGCGGCAGCCTGCGGCCGGACTGGGCGCCCGGCACAGGGGCGGTGCTCACCGACCACGTCAACTGGACGGGAGTGTCGCCGCTGACCGGGCCCCGCTTCGTCGACCTCACCGACGCATGGAGCCCGGGCCTGCGGGCCGCCGCTCTGGACGCCGACCCGACGCTCGTGCCGGCCGTCTACGCACAGATGACCGGCCCGGCGATCCAGACCGGGGCCGAGACGCGCATGCTGCGCACGGTGGGCGCCGACCTCGTCGGGATGTCGACGGTAATGGAGGCGATCGCAGCCCGGGCCGCGGGGCTCGAGCTGCTCGGCCTGTCCGCCGTTACCACCGTCGAGGACTCCGGTGTCGAGCTCGACGCCGAGGACGTCGTGGCGGTGGCGACCAGGACCGCTTCCCGGCTCGGCCCCGTCGTACGCACCGTCCTGAGACACTGGCTCGCCCGGACCCCGGAGAGGACCCCGTCATGACCGCTACGCCCACCACCCCGTCGAGCAGCCTGTCGGTCGAACAGAACGGCATCAACGTCATCGCCGAGGACGAGCGCACCGGCACGCCCCGCGACCTGTTCTGGCCGTGGGCGGCGGCGAACGTCTCGGTTCTCTCCATCAGCTACGGGGCGTTCATCCTCGGTTTCGGTATCTCGTTCTGGCAGGCGACAGTGGCTGCCGTGGTCGGGATCGTCGCGTCCTTCGCACTGTGCGGGCTGGTGGCGCTCGCGGGCAAGCGGGGCTCCGCGCCGACGATGGTGCTCAGCCGGGCGGCGTTCGGCGTCACCGGCAACGCGGTGCCGACCTTCCTGTCCTGGCTGCTGCTCGTCGGGTGGGAGACCGTGCTCGTCTCGCTGTCGACACTGGCCACCGCGACGGTGTTCACCGAGCTCGGCTGGGGGGGCGGCACGGCCACCAAGGTCGTGGCGTTCCTCGTGACCGCCACTCTGGTCATGGGTGCCGGCATCCTCGGTTTCAGCGCCATTATGCGCCTGCAGACCCTGATCACGATCGCGACCGCCGTGCTGACCGTCGGCTTCATCGCCCTGACCGTCGACACCATCGAATGGGGAACGGTGTCCGGGCTCGAGAGCGGCTCCACCCAGGCGTTCGTCGGGGCGCTGGCACTCGCAGCAACAGGCTTCGGCGTCGGCTGGGTGAACACTGCCGCCGACTACTCCCGTTACCTTCCGCGTCGGTCATCGGGCCGGGGCGTGTTCGGCTGGACGACGGTCGGTGGTGCGGTGGCACCTCTGGTGCTCGTCGTCTTCGGGCTGCTGCTCGTCGGGTCCGACACGGAGCTCGGCGAGGCGATCGGCTTCGACCCGATCGGCGCGCTGACGACGATCCTGCCGACGTGGTACCTCGTGCCCTTCGCGGTCGTCGCGGTGCTCGGGCTCGTCGGCGGAGCGGTGCTCGACATCTACTCATCCGGGCTCGCGCTGCTGACTCTCGGGCTGAAGGTCACGCGTCCCGTGGCCGCGGCGATCGACGGGGTCATCATGACCATCGGCGCCGTCTACGTCGTCTTCTTCGCCGACGACTTCATCGGGCCGTTCATGGGCTTCCTGATCACGGTCGGCGTCCCCATCGCCGCGTGGTGCGGCATCTTCATCGCCGACCTCGCCCTGCGTCGCGGCCCGTACGCTGACGCGGAGCTATACGACACCCGTGGTCGCTACCGCGCGGTCCAGCCCGTGGGCGTCGGCCTCATCGCGCTGGGCACGTTCCTCGGCTGGGGCCTGGTCACCAACTCCTTCGCCGGCTGGCTGGACTGGCAGGGCTACCTGCTCGGGCCACTGGCCCTCGGCGGACGTGAGGGTGCTTGGGCCTATGCGAACCTCGGAGTCTTCGTCGCGTTGGCGGTCGGCTTCCTCGGCTGGCTCTTCCTCGGCCGGTCCACCGTGGGGGCTCAGGAGGCGGAAGGCGCCCGGGTGGGGACGCCTGCCGCCTGATCTCCTGCTCAGAGGGCACCGGCTTCCCGAACGCGGCCGACCGCGCGAGGATCAGAACACCTTGGGCATGGGTCTGCCTACCGCTGAGGACAAGGAGAAGCGCGCAATGACGCAGGAATTTCGCGAGGGCGACACGGTGGAGTGGGACAGTTCCGGCGGCACCGCCCGTGGCAGTGTGCTCCGGAAGATCACCGCCGACACCGAGGCCGCAGGTCGCACGGTACGTGCATCACCTGACGAGCCTCAGTACCTCGTTCGCAGCGAGAAGAGCGGTGGCGAGGCTGTGCACAAGCCGGATGCCCTGCGGAGGAAAGGTTGAGATAGTCGCTGCGATGCGCATCGCCACGTGGAACGTGAACTCGGTCGGAGCCCGGCTCCCCCGGCTGCTGGACTGGCTCCGTGACACCGCACCCGACGCCGTCTGCCTGCAGGAGACCAAGAGCACGGCGGAGGCCTTCCCGCATGACGAGGTGGGTGAGCTCGGCTACGAGGTAGCCGTCCACGGGGACGGTCGGTGGAACGGCGTGGCGATCGTGTCCAAGGTCGGGCTCGACGACGTCGTCCGCGGTCTCGTGGGCGAGCCGGGATACCCCGACCCCGAAGCCCGGGCAGTGGCGGCCACCTGCGGCGGCGTACGTCTGTGGTCGGTCTACGTGCCCAATGGTCGCGAGCCCGGGCACGACCACTACGCGTACAAGCTCGCCTGGCTGTCGTCGCTGCGGGACACCGTCGCGGCGGACCTCGCCACGCACCCACACCTTGCGGTTCTCGGGGACTTCAACGTCGCCCCTACCGACGACGACGTGTGGGATCCGGGCGCCTTCGCCGCATCGACGCACGTCACCCCGCCTGAGCGCGCCGCGCTAGAGGCTCTTCGGGCGAGCGGGCTCGTGGACGTGGTCCCGCGCCCGCTGAAGTACGACAAGCCGTTCACCTACTGGGACTACCGCGCAGGGATGTTCCACAAGAACTTCGGCATGCGCATCGACCTTGTCTATGCCACCTCGGCGATCGCCGGAGCCGTGCGCGACGCGTACGTCGACCGCAACGCTCGCAAGGGGACAGGGCCCTCCGACCACGCCCCCGTCGTCGTCGACATCGAGCTCTAACGGTAAAGCCGAGCGAGCCGTCCTAGCCGGTCCCTCATGGGTGTGCGCGGCGGGAGAACCGGCTCGTCCAGGGCAATCTCGTGGCCGTTCAGCTCGCCGCAACCCAGCGCCGCCAGCATGTCGAGCAGCAGCTGCGCACCGTCGGGCCGACGTTCCATCAGGACGGCGACCTGGAACCGGTCACGGCGCTGCGGCCGCACGTAGAACCACAGCCAGCCCTCGGGCGGACCGTCCGCTCGAGGGCTGACCGCCTTCCGCAGCAGCTCGCTGGCGCGGTAGGGCTCGTCGTGGTCGGCGAGGACGGTCACCAGCACGTACGGCGAGTCGCCCGGGTCGTGGGTCATCGCAGCACCTTTCCGCTGCCCGGCAGGATGTACTTCTCCAGCTCCCGGAAGTCCGCCTTCCGCAGGCCGAACTGGTCCCGAGCGACCGACACGTCGACCCGCAAGGGGCGGCCCCGGAACGCCTTGGCCAGCTGCTCGTCCACAGCACGGATGCTCAGCTCGCGGTAGGTCCGCTTCGGCACGCGGAACGACTTGAGCTGCACACCGGGCAGGCCGTCGGCCACCTTGCGTCGGTAGTAGTTCTCGGCGCGTGCCCGGTCGCCAACATTGAGGTAGAGCATCGAGCGGCGCCGGAAGGTGACGTTGTTCTGCGCGTCGATCGAGATGCGGGCGTTGCTGGTGCCTTCGACCCGGTAGACGACCACCGAGCCCAGCCGCGTGCGCACCTCGCCCACCGCCACGCGAGCCGGCCGTGCTCCGGGAACGGCCGTCATCGCCGCGTCGACGCCGACGCTGGCCCAGGATGCACGGCGCTGACTCGCCAGGGCCGCGTCGATGCACACGGCCGCCGCTCCGGCGGCGATGCCCAGCGGGACGCAGACCACGGCAAATCCGGGCACGAGCGAGAGCACGCCCGCGATACCGGCGATGGTCTTGAGCACGAAGGAGATGTCGGTCAGGACCCGGGCGTGGTCCTGGACCCAATCCCCCGCAGCGTCGACGATCTGCTCGAACAGGTTCGGCGGCTGCCGTGGGGCATCGCACGCGGACCGGACCCGGCAGGTCGCGGTCCCAGCAGCGAGTGCCGCGTCGTCGGCGAGGGCTCCGAGGCGCCGGCGGACGGCCCGCTGTTCGTCCTCGTTGGCCTGCATGCGCCGTTCGCGCAGGGCCTGCGCGGTCGGGTCGACGCCGCCGAGCAGGTGATGGCGTTCGGCGAGAAGCAGGCCATCGAGCTCGTCGAGGTCCGCCTCGCCCCGCCGGGCCTGCCGTTGGACGGCCCGTAGGTCCACCGCATAAGCGGACAACGCCCGGGCCACGGTCTCATAGGAGTCCGCGGCCTTGGAGAGGTCGGCGGGAAGGTCGCGGACTGACCGCGAGTAGGTGCGGGCCGCTGGCCCGGACCAGCCGATGACGGAGGTGCTGCGCAGCTGCGCGACATCCTCGCGCAGAAACCTGGCGGTGCGGCGGCAGGTTGCGGCGATGCGCTCGAGCGCGTCCGGATCGCCAGGTACGGTGATCGGCTGGGCGTACGTCAAGGACACCGGATAATCGTGCCAGCGATGCTCGTCCACACCCGGCTCGTCGTCCACAGGTCCGCCTACCTCCCTGCGGCGCCGACCGGTTGCCGGGCACCCTCGAGGGCATGTCGCAGATCGAGGTCATGCCCGAGTCCCTGCGAGACACGGCGGAGCGGCTGCGCTCCACGAATGTGGTCGCTCGGCGGGCCAGACGTGCCCTCGCAGGAGCGGGCCCCGAGATCACGGGCAGCGTGCCACTCTCGGCCGCGCTGTCC
>JAJAYQ010000085.1 GCA_026786145.1 Spirochaetaceae bacterium
CCCGTCCAGACCGAGATCGGCCCCGATATCGGCCCCGAGATCAGCCAGGATCGCGAGCGCGTCGGTGTGCGCCTCGACCAGGCGGGCGAGGTCGAGGTCGACCGACCCGAACGCGGCGAGGGCGGCGTAGCGCTGCGGCGTGCCACCGCGCCCGGGCAGGGGAAGGTCCAGCAGTCCTGCGTCCAGCAGGGCATGGGCCCACGAAGCGGTACGTGCGACATTGTCGCTCGAAGTGCGCGTGACGGCATCGTCCAGGGCAGGGCGCAGCCGGGTCAGCTCACCGGCCAGCAACGGCAGCTGCGACGGCTGGGTCATGGCGGTCGCATACCCCGACGGCCGCGGCTGTACCCCGGAGACCGGAATCCTGCGGACCCATTGATCGTTGGCTCCAGTGAACGAGCATCATGACCCCGAAGGACCGCATGACACAGCAACCACTGGCCAGTCACGGCACAGTCGACACGACCGAGGTCGTCCCCGACCTCGATCACCACGTGCGAGAGGACGAGGTCGCCACACCTGACCTGGTCCGGCTCTACCTCGACGAGATCGGCCGTGCCCCCCTCCTCGACGCCGCCGCGGAGGTCGACCTCGCCCAGCGCATCGAGGCAGGGCTCTATGCCCGCCACCTGCTCGACCAGATCGACCGGCTCGAGCACCGGCGTGCCGTCAAGCTGCGGGCCGCCCGGAAGGTGGCCAGCACCGTCGAGCTGACCCGGCTCGCCACCGAGGGGGAGAGCGCGAAACGGGCCTTCATCAAGGCCAACCTGCGGCTGGTCGTGTCTCTCGCCCGCCGCTACACCCGGGCGTCGATGCCCCTGCTCGACCTGATCCAGGAGGGCAACGTCGGCTTGGTGCGCGCGGTCGAGAAGTTCGACTACGCCCGTGGCTACAAGTTCTCGACCTACGCGACCTGGTGGATCCGCCAGTCCATCGGGCGGGCGATCGCCGAGCAGAGCCGGACCGTTCGCCTGCCCGTGCACCAGGTCGAGAAGCTCAGCCGCCTCTCGCGCACCCGGCGCGACCTCTCGGCCTCCCTGGGCCGCGATGCCACCGACCAGGAGGTGGCGGCCGAGCTCGGTGTCACGGTCGAGAGCGTGCACGACCTCGATGCGATCTCGCGCACCCCGGCCAGCCTCGACGCCCTCGTCGGCGAGGACGGTGGCACCACCCTCGGGGACCTGGTCGACAACGCGGATCCCGGGCCGGAGGAGCTGGTCATCGACCGGGCCACCCGCGCCGCACTCGTGGGTCTGCTCGACCGGCTTCCCGAGCGGGAGGCTGACGTCGTCCGGGCCCGCTACGGGCTGGTCCCGGGGCCGAAGCAGACCTACGAGCAGATCTCGGGCCGGATCGGGGTGTCCCGCGAGCGGGTCCGCCAGATCGAGCGGGAGGCTCTCGAGCGGCTCCGCGACTGGGTCAGCGACGCCGGCTGACCAGGCTGACCCTCGCTCGACCGGCTCGTCAGCCGCGCACGCGCAGTGCGCGCACCGCTCCCTCGCCGCGGACGACGATGCGGACGTAGCGTGCGAGGTCGTCGCGCACGTCGTAGGTCTCGAAGCCGTCGGTGCGACCACTGCTCACGGCACCGCGGACGGCGGCCCAGGTACGGCCGTCGCGCGACGTCGTGATGCCCATTCGGGTGGACCTGCTCGCACCGTCGCGCCACCGGACGGAGACGCCGCTGACGGTCCGGGTCGAGCCGAGGTCCGCGGTCGTGGCGCGACCACTGGTGCGCACGTCCGCGGGGCGGAGGACCGGCCGGGTGGACGGGAGGAGCTGGGCGCGGAGCAGGGCCTGCAGAAAGTAGTGGTCGCCGTACGTGACGCCCGCGTCGGCGTACGTAGCGTCGTGATGCCCGTGAAGGAGCACCGCCGGTGAGCCGGTGCCCTTCGCGAGATAGCCGGGGCCGGCGAGGGTGCGCAGGACCTGCAGCCCGGCCCGGGCGTACGACGAACGGCGCTCGGGGTCGGGGTCCAGCCGGGCCAGGTCGAGGAGGCCGGCGGACAGGATGGCGGCCGCCGTGGTGTCCCTCGTGCCGTCCCCGGTCCCCCGAGCGTCGTAGTCCCAGTAGGGCACCCCGTCAGGCGGCAGGTTCCTGACGGCGAAGTCGGCCGTGCGTCGAGCCGCGTCCAGCAGGCGCTGGTCGGAGGTGGCGGCGTACGCCCCGGTAAAGCCGTGGACGGCCCATGCCTGACCGCGCGCCCAGGTCGAGTTGTCCGCCAGTCCCTGCACGGTCCCCTTCCAGACCGGCTCACCGGTGGTCTCGTCGAAGCGCACGACGTGCGTGGTGCTGCCGTCTGGGCGTACGTGCTGGGTCGCCGTCGTCAGCGCGTGCTGCCGGGCCATCTCGTGCCACTCGGGGCGCCCGGCCAGCCGGGCGGCCGCGAACAGCAGCTCGAGGTTGACCAGGCTGTCGACGATGACGGTCACCTGGCCCTCGGGTCCGCCCCAGCTGCGGATCGCCCCGACTTGCGGCACCCACCTGCTGGCCAGAGCTGCGGCGGCCCGCACCGTCACCCCGGCATCGGCGCGGGAGCCGGTCAACGCGGCGCCGCGCCCGAAGCTGGTCTGGAGCAGGAACCCGAGGTCATGGGTGGTGGCGTCGTCCTGGCGCACGACCAGGGGTGCCTGCCTCGCAGCGGCCCGCCGGGCCCACACCGAACGCCCGCTCGACTCGTACGCGAGCCAGAGCCGGCCGGGGTAGAAGCCCGCCAGCCAGCCGTTCGTGCCGCTCGTCCGCCAGCGGCGCTCGGGCGCGACGGTCGGGTAGCGGCCTGCCGCGAGGCGGTGCTCGGAGCGGGCCAGCTGGCGCAGGGCGAAGAGCCGCGCCCCGCGTAGCACGACCTCGGTCCGCTGCTCGGACGCCGTAGCTGTCGAGCCGGGGACGGCGCTCGCCGGCGAGGGGGCGACCAGCGGCAGCACGAGCGCTGTGGCAGCGACCAGGGCCGGCCACCGTGGGAGAGAGCTCATCCGGATCGACGCTACGGGACCAGACCCGCCGAGGCGACTAGGCTGAACCCTCGCCACCACCACAGTCGATAGTGCAGGAGCGACCCGCGCCGTGTCAGAGCCCACCCCGTCCCCGGACCAGAGCACCAAGGGCAGCAAGGGCAGCAAGACGCTGGCCGGCTTCGGGCCCAACGAGTGGCTCGTGGACGAGCTCTACCACCAGTACCTGAAGGACAAGGACTCGGTGGACCGGGCCTGGTGGGACTTCTTCGAGGACTACAAGCCCACCGACGCCGCGTCCGCGCCGGCCAACGGGGGCTCCTCCCGGCAGACCGCCGGAGACGCTACGCCCACCCCCGCCCCCAGCTCCCCCGCCGGTGACGGGGCCGCGAGCCGGGCGGACGGCCCACCCCCCGTGCAGGAGCGTCCGTCGGCTCCCACCCGGCCCACCCCGGCTGCCGCCGGAATGCCGACGGAGAAGCCAACCGCCCAGCCGGCGACCAAGCCGCCGGCACCCGCTGGCCTGACGACGCTGAAGGGACCGGCCGCGCGCGTCGTCACCAACATGCAGGCCAGCCTCACCGTGCCGACCGCGACCAGCGTGCGGGCCGTGCCGGCCAAGCTGCTCATCGACAACCGCACGGTCATCAACAACGCGCTCCAACGCGGCCGCGGCGGCAAGGTGTCCTTCACCCACCTGATCGGCTACGCCGTCGTCAAGGCACTGCGCGCAATGCCGGAGATGAACGCCGGCTTCGCCGAGTCCGAGGGGAAGCCGGCGATCAGCCGGCCCGAGCACGTCAACTTCGGCCTGGCCATCGACGTGCAGAAGGCCGACGGCAGCCGGACCCTGCTGGTGCCCTCCATCAAGGGCGCCGACGAGATGGACTTCGCCGGGTTCTGGAACGCGTACGAGGACGTCGTACGCCGGGCGCGCACCAACAAGCTCACCGCTGACGACTTCGTCGGCACCACCATCAGCCTGACCAACCCCGGGACCATCGGCACCGTGCACTCGGTGCCGCGTCTGATGGCGGGCCAGGGCACGATCATCGGCGTCGGGGCGATGGACTATCCCGCCGAGTACCAGGGAGCCGCCCCCGAGACCTTGGCGCGGCTGGCCGTCAGCAAGATCATGACGCTCACGTCGACGTACGACCACCGCATCATCCAGGGAGCACAGTCCGGCGACTTCCTGCGCCGGATCCACGGGCTGCTGCTCGGCGAGGACGACTTCTACGACGAGGTCTTCCGGTCGCTGCGCATCCCGTACGAACCGATCCGCTGGGTGCGCGACATCTCGGCCTCCCACGAGGAGGACGTCGCCAAGCAGACCCGCGTCCAGGAGCTCATCCACGCGTACCGCGTGCGCGGTCACCTGATGGCCGACACCGACCCGCTCGAGTTCCGCCAGCGCTCCCACCCCGACCTCGACGTCGTCACCCACGGACTGACGCTGTGGGACCTGGACCGCGAGTTTGCGACCGGTGGCTTCGGTGGCGAGGCGATGATGTCGCTACGCCAGATTCTCGGCGTCCTGCGCGAGTCCTACTGCCGGCGCATCGGCGTGGAGTACATGCACATCCAGGAGCCCGACGAGCGGCGCTGGATCCAGGAGCGGGTCGAGGTCGGTGCCCCCAAGCCCTCGCGCGAGGAGCAGCTGGGCATCCTCCGCCTGCTCAACGCCGCGGAGGCGTTCGAGACCTTCCTGCAGACGAAGTTCGTCGGGCAGAAGCGGTTCTCCCTCGAGGGCGGTGAGTCGGTCATCCCGCTGCTGGCCGAGATCATGTCCGCCGCCGCCGAGGGCGGTCTCGACGAGGTTGCGATCGGCATGCCGCACCGCGGCCGGCTCAACGTGCTGGCCAACCTGGCGGGCAAGAGCTACGCCCAGATCTTCCGCGAGTTCGAGGGCAACCAGGACCCGAGGTCGGTGCAGGGCTCCGGTGACGTGAAGTACCACCTGGGGACCGAGGGCGTCTTCAAGACCGCGGACGGCCACCAGACCAAGGTCTACCTCGCTGCCAACCCCTCGCACCTCGAGGCGGTCAACCCGGTGCTGGAGGGCATCACCCGTGCCAAGCAGGACCGCATCGACAAGGGCGAGAGCGGTTTCACCGTGCTCGCCGTCCTGATGCACGGGGACGCGGCCTTCGCGGGGCAGGGTGTCGTGGCCGAGACGCTCAACCTGTCCCAGCTGCGCGGCTACCGCACCGGTGGCTCGGTGCACCTCGTCGTGAACAACCAGGTCGGGTTCACCACGTCGCCGGCGGCATCGCGCTCGTCGTTCTACTCCACCGACGTGTCCCGGATGATCCAGGCGCCGATCTTCCACGTGAACGGTGACGACCCGGAGTCGTGCGTACGGGTGGCGCGGTTAGCCTTCGAGTACCGCCAGACGTTCAAGAAGGACGTCGTCATCGACCTGGTCTGTTACCGCCGCCGCGGCCACAACGAGGGCGACGACCCGTCGATGACCCAGCCGCTGATGTACCGCCTGATCGAGAACAAACGGTCGGTCCGCAAGATCTACACCGAGTCGCTGATCGGTCGGGGCGACATCTCGGTCGAGGAGGCCGAGCAGGCGCTGCGCGACTACCAGAGCCAGCTGGAGCGCGTGTTCACCGAGACGCGCGAGGCGGTCTCCGCGACGCCCGAGGGCACCGGCGAGGGGCTCGAGGCACCCGCCGAGCAGAAGGCGTCGGTCGGCCTCTCGTCCTCGCGCACCGCGGTCGACCTCGAGGTGATCAAGCGCATCGCCGACGCCCACGTCGCGCTGCCCGACGGGTTCACCGTGCACCCCAAGCTGATGCCGCTGCTGCAGAGGCGCGCGGCGATGGCCTCCGAGGGTGGCATCGACTGGGCGATGGGTGAGCTGTTCGCCTTCGGCTCCCTGCTGCTCGAGGGCAAGCCGATCCGCATGGCGGGGCAGGACAGCCGGCGCGGCACCTTCGTCCAGCGCCACGCGGTGCTCACCGACAAGGAGACCGGCGACGAGTGGGTCCCCCTGGCCCATCTCGACGAGAGCCAGGCCCGGTTCTGGATCTACGACTCGCTGCTCTCGGAGTTCGCGGCGATGGGCTTCGAGTACGGCTACTCCGTCGCGCGGCCGGACGCACTCGTGCTGTGGGAGGCGCAGTTCGGCGACTTCTTCAACGGAGCACAGACCATCATCGACGAGTTCATCTCGTCCTCGGAGCAGAAGTGGGGCCAGCGCTCGTCGGTCGTGCTGCTGCTCCCCCACGGGTTCGAGGGGCAGGGCCCGGACCACTCCTCCGGCCGCATCGAGCGTTTCCTCCAGCTCTGCGCCGAGGACAACATGACGGTCGCCCACCCGTCGACCCCGGCGTCCTACTTCCACCTCCTGCGCTGGCACGCCTTCCACGAGCCGCGCCGCCCCCTGATCGTGTTCACGCCGAAGTCGATGCTGCGGCTGAAGGCGGCGGCTTCCGCGGTGGAGGACCTCACCAGCGGTTCGTTCCGGCCGGTGATCCCCGAGACCGTGGAAGGCATCGACCCTGCCGGCGTACGCCGGGTGCTGCTCTGCGCCGGCAAGGTCTACTACGACCTGCTCGCGGAACGGGCCAAGCGGTCGGCGGGATCAGACGGTGCCGCCGCCGCAGCCGTCGCCATCGTCCGCGTCGAGCAGCTCGCCCCGCTGCCCGGCCACGAGATCGCCGAGGTCGTCGGCGCCTACCCGCAGGCCGAGCTCGTGTGGGTGCAGGAGGAGCCGGCCAACCAGGGACCGTGGCCGTTCATGGCGCTCAACCTGCCGGCCTACCTCGGCGGTCGCGGGCTCTCCAGCGTCTCGCGCGCGCCGTCGGCCTCGCCGGC
>JAJAYQ010000086.1 GCA_026786145.1 Spirochaetaceae bacterium
AGCGCGACTGCGGCGGCGAGCGCGACCTTGGCCAGCAGGCTCCGGTGCAGGAACGCCGGCAGGCTCGCGAGCCGTCGCCGGGGCGCTCGCTGGGTCACCGGTGCTGGTCCGAGGAGGACGAGCAGGTCGGCCGGTCCCGCGGCAGGCGCCGCGTCGCTCGACTCGTACGGCGAGTCCTGGGCGGCGAGGAAGGCGGCGAGCGCGTCCGTCGCACGCGGCTGGTGTGCCTGGGCACCGTCGCCGGGCACCAGGGCGCCGAGCAGCTCGCCGACGCGACGGGTCTCGGCGTCCGTGGACCGACGGAGCTCGGCGAGCAGGCTGCTTGTCATCTCGTCCCCGTCATCGGTCGAGCAGCCCCGGGGGATACGGCCGGCCGCGGCGGGCGGGTGCGCAGGCGCTCCAGCGCCCGGTGCTGCAAGGCCTTGATCGCGCCGACCGGCTTGCCCAGGATCAGCGCGGTCTCGGCGAGCGAGAGGTCGCCCACCACCCGCAGGAGGATCACGGCACGCTGGTCGTCGGTGAGCACGTCGAGCCGTCGCAGAGCAGCCTCCTCACCGAGGCGGCCGATCGCAGTGTCTTCCGCGCTCGGATGCCGCCGCCCGTCGTCCAGCTCCTCCATCAGGACCTCGCGGTTCGGCCCCCGCCGCAGCGCGTCCACGCCCTTGTGGTGGGCGATCGTGAACAGCCATGCCCGGAATGCGGCGCCGTCGCCGTCGAAGCGCCCGATCCGCTGGAAGGCCGCGAGGAAGACTTCGGAGGCGACGTCCTCCGGGTCGCGGGTGCCCCGACCCCGCAGGTAGGAGGCGACGACCGGTGACAGGACTTCCCAGAGCCGGGCGAACGCCCACCCGCCGCCGGCACGGGCAGCGTCGACCAGGAGGTCGAGGTCCTCCATCTGCCCTCCGGACGTTTCGGCACGCATGGTGATGACGTCATCGGCTGGCGGCGACCTGGACCTGAACATCATCTCGACGACCGGTTGCGGAAGTCCTGAGGCAACCTTAAGCGAGGGTGAAAGCGGTGGGGACCCGTATCCCCGGGGACCACGGCGGCGATGACAGGTCGGAAGCCGGGTGGCGATTGCCCGGCCGGAACCCATAGGAGCTTCTCGATGATCACCTCTCGACCGATCAAGCGTGCCTTGGCGCTCACCGCGACGCTGCCTTTTGCGTTCTTCGGCTACAACCTCCTCCCCGTCTCGGCAGCGACCCCGACGTGCGCGGGGCAATCAGCCACCATCGTGGTGGGGTCGCACTCCTCGACCGTCGTGCGCGGTACCAGCGACCGTGACGTCATCGTGGTCCGCGACTCCGGGCACGTCGTCCGGGCCGGCGGCGGCGGCGACCTCGTCTGCGGCTCGCCCGGTCACGACGTCATCCGTGGCGGCGGGGGCAATGACCGGATCCTCGGCTTCGCCGGCCGCGACACGCTGGTGGGTGGCAGCGACGACGACAGCATCTCTGGCGGTGCCGGCGACGACACCGAGCACGGTGACGAAGGCGACGACGTGATGCACGGCAACAGCGGCGACGACGAGCTGTCGGGTGGCCTGGGCGACGACGACCT
>JAJAYQ010000087.1 GCA_026786145.1 Spirochaetaceae bacterium
CCTGGACCGACCACCGCGCCGCCGTCGCCGCTCGAGCGGAGGAGGAGCCAGCCATCGACACGGTGCTGCGGCCCGGTGACGCGCTCTACCTGCCGCGTGGCTACCTGCACGCCGCCGAGGCGCTCGGCGACGTGTCGTGCCATCTCACGGTCGGGGTCCACCCGGTGACGCGCCACGCAGTGCTCGAGTCGCTGCTCGACCTCGTCTCCGACGACGCCGCTCTGCGCGCGTCGCTGCCGCTGGGCGTCGACATCGCCGACCCGGCGTCCGTCGCGCCCGACGTCGAGGCGACCGTCGCTGCGCTCGTCGAGCGGTTGCGCACGGTGACGGCGGCGGACGTGGCCGACCGCCTCGGCGCCCGGCTCGTGGGCAGCAGCCGGCCGGCTCCCGTGGCGCCGCTGGCCCAGGCCGCGGCGCTGCAGTCCCTCTCCCTGGACTCGGTCCTCGTGGCCCGCTCGCACCAGCCCCACGTCCTGCGGATCGAGGGCGAGCAGCTGTTGCTGCGGCTCTTCGACCGCACGCTGACGATGCCCGTCAGCACCACCAAGGCCGTGCGGGCCCTGCTCGAGGGGGAGCCGCTGCGCGTCGGCGACCTGCCTGACCTCGACGCCGACGTCGCGCTCGCCCTGGCCCGCCGCCTGGTCGGCGAGTCAATCGCAGTGGTCGCGGTGGTCGATGTCGTCGCTGCCGTCGATGACGGACCGTGACCACCGTTTCGCAGGAGCCTGTCGTCCGGTGCGCCGTCGCGTCCCTGCGCCGGAAAGACCCGATGCCGGGGACTGCCGCTCCGGCGGGCGGGTTCCTGCTCGTGGAGCAGCCGGGCGGCTGGGGCAGGCAGGCGCTCACGAGCTCGCGACTGGACCCCGCGGTGGGCAGCGAGGTCTCGGCACGGGCGATCGCCCAGGGCCTGCGCGCGCTGCTCATCCGGCGGCCCGGACGACAGGTCGCGGCACCGCGGCGACGATGGGCCGTCGTCAGCTCCCGCCCTGGCCGCGAGCAGACGTGGTGGGGAGACTTCGGCGCTGACGAGGAGCTGCTGACCCTGCCGCTGGACGGCAGTGCGGGGACTGCGACGACGGACCCGTTCTTCCTCGTCTGTACCCACGGTCGGCACGACGCCTGCTGCGCGGTGGAAGGGCGTCCGGTCGCTGCAGCACTGGACCGGCTGCGTCCGGGGGCCGTCTGGGAGTGCTCCCACGTCGGTGGCGACCGCTTCGCGGCCAACGTCCTCGCGATGCCGCATGGCCTCTACTACGGCCGGGTGCTCCCGGCCTCGGTGGACGACCTCGTCGCCGCGCACGAGGCCGGCGAGGTGCTGCCCGAGCTGCTGCGCGGGCAGACGACGACCGCCCCGGCGGCGCAGGCGGCGGTGGCCCACGCCCGCCGGGTCCTGGGGGAGAACCGCATCGACGCACTGACACCTGCCGGCACGATCCACCTCGGGGACGGCCGGTGGCAGGTGCGGCTGCGACGGAGCCCGCGCAACCTCATCGCCACCGTCCAGGCGGCCGCGGCTCCCGAGGCCGGCCTGCTGACCTGTCATGCGCTGAACCCGGCCCACCCCCCGTCCTTCGAGGTCGTCGACCTCGTCGAGGTCGGCTGAGTTCAGGCGTCGGGGAGCTCGACTCGGGTGGGCGCGTCCTGACCGTGCGCGGCGGCGTCGTAGCCGACCTGGCAGAAGCCGTGGTTGCAGTAGCCGCGCGGGTTCTTCGCCAGGTAGCCCTGGTGGTAGTCCTCGGCGTAGTAGAACGGTCCCGCCTCGGCGGCCGGACGGATCTCGGTAGAGATCTCGCCGAAGCCGGCCTCCTTCAGCGCCTGCTGGTAGCGCGCCCGAGACGTCTCGGCCGCAGCGAGCTGCGCGTCGCTCGTGGGGTAGATCGCCGACCGGTACTGCGTGCCGGTGTCGTTGCCCTGCCGGTTCGGGGTGGTCGGGTCGTGGTTCTCCCAGAAGCCCTTGAAGAGCACGTCGACGTCGACCTTCGACGGGTCGTAGACGACCTGGACGGCCTCGGTGTGACCGGTGCGGGCGGTGCAGGTCTCCTCGTACGTCGGATGGGTGGTGTAGCCGCCCTGGTAGCCCGCGGCGGTCGTGTAGACCCCCGGGATCGACCAGAAGATGCGCTCGGCGCCCCAGAAGCACCCCATGCCGAACGAGATGACCTCATGACCCTCCGGCCAGGGTCCCTCGATCGGGGTGCCGAGGACGACGTGGTCGCGGGCTACGCGGTACGGCCGTTCCGGGCGCCCCGGAAGGGCGTCCTTCGCGCCGACGAGCTCCTGCTTGTTCCTGCCGAACATCATGTAGAACCTCCCGAGACGTCCAACGGCTCACCCGGACCTGTCATTCCGAGAGGTTCGGTGCAGGGGGCGGGTCAGACAGGTCGGGCCGCCGTCACCCTTGTTGATCTCCGTGGCGGCATACGTGTGCACCTCTACCCCGGCCTTCTCCAGGGCGGCCCGGGTGCGAGGGGCGCTATCGGCCATGACCACGACGCCGGGCCGTACGGCGAGCACGTTGCACCCCTGGTGGTCGAGCTCGTCAGGGTCCGCCGCAACAGAGCGGTAGCCGCGATCGGCCAGCATCTCGAGCAGCGGCACCGGCGCCAGCGGTTCGAACACCACAGCGAGGTCGGGCGCGACCGGCGACACGACGCTCATCAGGTGCATGACGTGCGCGGCCCCGAGGTGGTGCGGCAGGTCCGCCCGCTCGACGGTGACACCCTCGCGGCCGAGGATCTCGCCCAGCTGGAGGTGCGCCGCGGCGTTGGTGCGGTAGCCCCGGCCGACCGCCAGCGTCGTCTCGTCCAGCCAGCACATGTCGCCACCATCGGCGGTGGCGTCGCCCGTGAGCCTGCCGACCACGGGGACGCCGGCCCGTTCGACCTCGGCGACGAGGAACGCCGGCTCCTCGCGACGCGCCGGCTTGGCCTGGCGCAGCTCGATCGCCCCGGCGCCCGTCACGAAGACCGGGTCGTAGGCGAAGCAGGCGTCGACGAGCCCGTCCGGGGCTTGCGCCAGGACCACATCGACGCCGAGGGAGTCGAGCAGTGCGACGAACCCGTCGTGCTCGCGCAGCAAAGCGTCGGTGTCGGGGGTGCGCCACCCGGCACCGGTGAAGTCGCCGCTCGTTGCAGGCCGGACCACCAGCACCCGGCGCAGGTCGGCCCACATCGAACGCACGCCGAAGGCGGCTGCGGCGGTCATGACGGTCGGCTCATGGCGCGAGCCTCCCACTCGTCGGCGAGCATCGCGTACGCCAGCTCGTCGCACCACTCGCCCTTGACCCACTCGTTCTGGACCAGGTGGGCCTCGCGCAGCATCTTGGCAGCCATCTCGCTCGCGAGCCCGCGGCCCTGGAACTCAGGCTTGAGCACGAAGCCGACCTCACCCGTGCGGTGCTCCTCGCTGACCCACCCCAGCGCCGCGTCCCCCACGACCTCGCCGGTCTCGCGCAGCACGGCCACCGGGCAGATCCCGTCACCCTCGGCGTGCAGCGCCACCTGCCCCAGCTTCCTCTCCAGCCGGGCCTGGATCTGCTCGTCGGCCATGACGTTCCAGTAGAGGTAGCGCGTGACCTCCTCCCGCGTGTGCATGTCGCGGACGTGCACGAGGTCGCCCGGCTCGTAGGGGCGCAGGTCCAGGCGTGCGGTGCGCAAGGGGTACGTCGGCTCCAGCACGGCCCGACGCTATCGGGCCCATTACGCTGCCGACCATGGAGTTCGAGACGCTCGCCATCCACGCCGGCCAGGAGCCCGATGCGGCCACCGGTGCCGTCGTCCCACCGATCTACCAGGTCTCGACCTACAAGCAGGACGGAGTGGGCGGGCTCCGGGGAGGCTACGAGTACAGCCGCAGCGCCAACCCCACCCGGACAGCGCTCGAGGAGTGCCTGGCCGCGATCGAGGGCGGTCGGCGCGGGCTCGCCTTCGCGTCCGGGCTCGCCGCCGAGGACACCTTGCTGCGGACGACGTGTGCGCCCGGCGACCATGTCGTGATACCGGGTGACGCGTACGGCGGGACGTACCGTCTCTTCGCCCAGGTCCAGCAGCGGTGGGGCCTGGACTGGACCGCCTCGTCCGGTCACGACGCCGACGACGTCCGCGCAGCGGTGCGGCCGGGTGCCACCAAGGTCGTCTGGGTCGAGACGCCGACCAACCCGCTGCTCGGCATCGTCGACATCGCGGCGGTCGCCGATGTGGCGCACGACGCCGGGGCGATCCTGGTGGTCGACAACACGTTCGCGTCGCCCTACCTCCAGCAGCCGCTGGCCCTGGGTGCCGACGTCGTCGTGCACTCGACGACGAAGTACATGGGCGGGCACTCCGATGTCATCGGTGGCGCCCTCGTCGTCGCCGACGACGAGCTGGCCGAGCGCGTGACCTACCACCAGAACGCGATGGGCGCGGTCGCCGGACCGTTCGACGCGTGGCTCGTCCTGCGCGGCATCAAGACCCTCGGTGTCCGCATGGACCGGCACTGCGCCAACGCCGAGCGGATCACCGAGGTCCTCACCGCGCATCCCAAGGTCGCCCAGGTGCTCTACCCCGGCCTGCCGGAGCACCCCGGCCATGAGATCGCGGCCAAGCAGATGAAGGCGTTCGGCGGCATGGTCTCCTTCCGGGTCACCGGTGGTGAGGAGGAGGCGGTGGCCATCTGCAACCGGGCGGAGCTGTTCACCCTCGGGGAGTCCCTCGGCGGGGTCGAGTCGCTCATCGAGCACCCCGGCCGGATGACGCATGCCTCAGCGGCCGGCTCCCCCCTCGAGGTGCCCGGGGACCTGGTGCGCCTGTCGGTGGGCATCGAGTCCGTGGACGACCTCGTCGAGGACCTGACGCGGGCTCTCGGCTAGGTGACCGGAAGCAGCGACTGCGTCGTCTGTGTTGATGTCGGCTCGACCTTCACCAAGGCAGCGCTGGTCGAGCTGGGGTCGGGCAGACTCGTCGCCACCGCGTCGCACCGCACCACGACGGACACCGACGTGATGGACGGGTACGACGCGTGCCGGGCGGCCCTGGACGCAGATCCCGGTGCGCCAGCACTGGCCTGCTCCAGCGCCGGCGGCGGCCTGCGGCTCGCGGTGGTCGGCTACGAGCGGGAGATCACCGCCGAGGCGGGCTCCCGGGTCGGCCTGTCCGCCGGGGCCCGCCTCGTGCACGTCGCGGCCTGTGCGATGCGCGCGGCGGACGTCGCCGCCCTCACCCGCGCCCGGCCCGACGTCGTGCTGCTCGTCGGCGGCACCGACGGCGGAAACGCCGAGGTGCTGCTGCACAACGCGGGCCGGCTGGCCGGCTCCCGGCTGCGCGTGCCGGTGGTCGTGGCCGGCAACGTCGGCGCGCAGGCCGAGGCCGCCGAGCTGCTCCGCGGACACGGGAAGACGGTGCACGCCTGCGCCAACGTGCTGCCCGAGATCGGCCGGCTCGACCCGAGGCCGGCCCGCGAGGCCATCCGGGAGGTGTTCGTCCGGCACGTGATCGGCGGCAAGCACCTGTCGAGTCGGGCCGACTTCCCCGCGATGGTGAAGGCGGCGACGCCAGACGCCGTCCTGGCCGGCGTCGAGCTGCTGGCCGACGGCATCGACGGTGACGGGGGTGTCGCTGGTGCAGGGGACGTCCTGGTGGTCGACGTCGGCGGCGCCACCACCGACGTCTACTCCGTGGTCACCCCGCACGGTGAGGACGCCACGCTGCGCAAGGAGGTCGTCGAGGTCCTGTGGCGCAGCCGCACCGTGGAGGGGGACCTCGGCATGCGCTGGAATGCTGTCGGCGTGGTCGATGCAGCGGTGACCGAGCGGCTGCTGGGCGCGGGGGAGGAGGCCGGTCTCCGGGCGGCTGCCGAGGTACGCGCGGCCGACCCGGCCTACCTGCCGCGCACCGGCCCCGAGCGTCTGGTCGACGCCCGGCTCGGGGAGCTGGCGGTGACCGTCGCCCTGCGCCGGCACGGCCGTGGCAGCGGCAAGGACCTACGTGACGTATCACTGGTCGTGGGGTCGGGAGGGGTCCTGCGGCACGGCACCGCTGCTCTGCGGAGGCAGGTGCTCGCTCCGGCGACCGGCGACCTCACGGGCGGTTGGCCGCTGCCCGTGGCCGCTCGTACGGTGGTCGACGAGTCGTACGTCCTGGCAGCGGCCGGCCTGCTCTCCTCCGAGCACCCGGCCACAGCCGCTCGGTTGCTGTCGCACCACCTCGGGGCATAGTCCGTGGACGGCACCGAGGTGGCTCTGGTCGCCGCCACCGCACTGCACGCCGGCTTCCAGCTCGTGGTGACCCTGGTCGTCTATCCGGCCTTCGCGGACGCGCCCGAGGAGAGGTGGACCGAGCACCACGCCGCGCACGGCCGCCGGATCGGGCCAGTTGTCGGCGTCGTCTACGGCGCGCTGCTGGTCACCGCGATGGCCGTGCTGTCCTCGCGGGTTTCGGTCTGGACGGCGCTGGCGCTGGTCGCGACCGGCGCGGCGTTCCTGCTCACCGCGCTGGTCGCCGTGCCGGCGCACCGGGCGCTCTCACCGGTCCGCGAGCCGGAGGCGCTTCGGCGGCTTCTGCTCGCCGACCGGCTGCGGCTGCTGACCGCGCTGGTGGCGGCGGCCGCTGCGCTTGTCGCGGCGGTCTGAACTGGAGTGTCACGTCTCTGACGTCGATCCGGTCAGGCGTCGACGAGGCGCAGAACGGATGCGACCACCTCGTCCAGCGGATCCGTCGTCCGGACCTCGTGATGCGCCACCTGCCGCAGCAGTGGTTCGACGGTCTCGACGTCGTCGTGGAAGCGACGGAGCTCCTCGGGCGCCTTGCCGTAGGAGTTGGTGGCCCTCGTTGCCAGTCGTTCGACCAGGGTCTCGAGCGGGGCGCTCAGCAGCACGATGTGATCGAACTGCCCATGGAACGAGACCTGGTTCTCCTCGCAGCCGGCGACGAACAGGACGTCCGTGTCCTCCGTGGCAAGCAGCTCCCGGATGGCGTCCTCACGCCACCGTTGACGGCCGTCAGCTAGGAGTTCGCACCACCCGTCGTCGGTGTCGACGGCCTTGTACCCACGGCCGACCAGCTCGCGGACGACGCTGGACTTGCCGGTCCCCGACATGCCCGTGAGCAGGACACGCTTCATGTGCCGGCGAGCCCCTTGCCGCCGTGGACGGTCAGCTCGGTGCGGTGAGACATCCCCGTGATGAGCGGGCGGGCTCGCTGGATGAGCGCACGTATGTCCTCGGGCTCCAGCGACGCCTGGTGCGCCACCTGGTCGGTCCACAGCTCCGAGACCCAGACGGCGCCCGGGTCCTCAGACGTGCTGACTAGGTACTGGATGCAGTCAGGATTCTTCTCGAGCAGCGCAGCGGCCTCGAGCAGATGGGCGACCAGCTCGTCGCGGCTGTCGTGGTGAGTCGAGAACATGCCGTGGAGTCCGTAGGTCACGGCAGAACCCTAGTCAAACGAACCGACGGGGATGCCACGCTCGCGGGGCGGGGCTAGGCCGGTGCGCCCTCGACCGACTCGGGGTCCTTCGGCTTGTGCTTTGTCTCGGCAGAGAACAGGGCGGCGGCGAAGCCGAGCGCCACGACACCGGCGGTCGCCGTGAAGGCCGCACCGTAGGAGTAGCTGTCGGCCAGCGCACCGGCGGCCAGGGGTCCGACCACCGCTCCGAAGTCGGCCGCCATCTGGAAGGCGGCCACGACCGTGCCGCCCCGGCCCGACACCACGTCACCGACAGCCGCGCTGGGTGCCACGGTGAGGAAGGCCGCGCCTACGCCGAAGCCGGCCATCGCGATGACGTACAACGCGAGTGAGTCGCTCGCCGCGAGCCCGAGCATGCACACAGTCGACAGCGCCGCGCCGGCGATCATGCCCGGCCGGCGCCCGACCCGGTCGGTGAAGCCGCCGACGAACAGCAAGGCGATCCCCTGCGTCGCGGCGGAGACGAACAGGCCGATCCCGACCCAGGTAGAGGTGGCGCCGATGCCCTCCTGGTCGGTCACGAACAGCGGGATCAGCGAGCTGCGCACGCCGAAGAGCACCCACCCGTTGCCCAGGCTGGCCGCGAGCGCGGCCCGGTAGCCCGACACCCGCAGCGCCTGGCCCAGCGTGGTCGCGTCGGCCGGGGCGGCCTTGGCCGCCTCGTCCCGCTCGTGCAGGTCGGTGCGGGTGAGGAAGAGCATCCCGATGCCGCCGGCGACGGCCAGCGTCCCGGCGTACACGAAGAAGGGCGCCCGTAGCGAGATGTCGGTCAGTGGCCCGCCGATGGCCGGCCCGGCGATCGCGCCGAGGAGGAACCCGGTCTGCCAACGGCTGGTGGCGCGGCCGCGCTGGTCGGCGTCGACCACCCGCAGCAGCAGCGAGACCGCCGAGACGGTGAACATCGCCGACCCGATGCCGCCGATGCCTCGCAGCAGGAGCAGCTGGGTGTAGTTCTGGGCCAGCCCGGCCAGCGCGCTGCTGACCGCGACGATCCCGATGCCGGTCGCGAGCACGACCCGCTCGCCGACCCGGTTGACCAGGCGCCCGCTGGCCAGTGCCGAAACCAGGCGCATGAACGCGAACGCCGAGATGACCGCACCCGCTGCCGTACGCCCCACCCCGAAGTCCCGTGCGAACACCGGGATCGCGGGGGCCACCACGCCGAACCCCACGGCCACGGCGAACGCCACCGCGGTCAGGACTGCCACCTCCCGGGGCAGCCCGGCGAAGAAGCGGGTCCTCACGGGGCAGGACGGTATCCGCTGCGGTGTCAGGACGGCAGGACGCCCCGCCCGGCAACAGCCGGACGGGGCGCTCTTTCAGGTGCTGGGACTAGTCGTCCCCATCACACGGGGACTAGTCGTCCCAAGGACCGAAGTCATCCTCGACCATGGTGGTCTCCTTCCTTGCATACCGCCTGCACCCGCAGTACGCGTCGAGGCTCGAAAGCCTGCGCGACGCGGAGACGGTGTCGTGAAGATCCTGCAGCCGGCGTCAGATGACGCCGCACACGGGACCGGGCGCGTCCGAAGAGCGCTCCGGGCAACCTCTTGGTGGATTGCTGCTCAGAAGTGTACTCGACAGGTCCGGCGGGTGGCCTTAGCCCCGTCACCGTCCGGGTCAGTGAGCGATGAGTTTCCGTTCCCCCGGGAGTCCTCAAGGGTGCAGGGTGGAACCACCACCGCGCGGAGAGGGGCACGGATGACTGGGGTACGAGTTCTGGTCGGCACCCGCAAGGGCGCCTTCGTCCTGACGTCGGACGCCAAGCGGAAGAAGTGGGAGGTGGCCGGCCCGCACTTCGCCGGCTGGGAGGTCTACCACCTCAAGGGGTCCCCGATGAATCCTGACCGGATCTACGCCTCGCAGACCAGCGGGTGGTTCGGTCAGGTCGTCCAGCGGTCCGACGACGGCGGCGCGACCTGGGACACCGTGGGCAACGACTTCACCTATGACGGGGTCCCCGGTGAGCACCAGTGGTACGACGGGTCCCTGCGGCCCTGGGCCTTCACCCGGGTCTGGCACCTCGAGCCCTCCCTGCACGACGCCGAGACCGTCTACGCCGGTGTCGAGGACGCGGCGCTGTTCAAGTCCACCGACGGCGGCGCCCAGTGGACCGAGCTCTCGGGCCTCCGCCAGCACGACACCGGCCCGCAGTGGCAGCCCGGCGCAGGCGGCATGTGCCTGCACACCGTGCTCGAGCACCCGACCGACGCCGACAAGCTCTATGTCGCGATCTCCGCGGCCGGTGCCTTCCGCACCTCCGACGGCGGCACGACGTGGCAGCCCATCAACAAGGGCCTGCGTTCCGGCGAGATCCCCGACCAGGACTCCGAGGTGGGCCACTGCGTGCACCGCATCGACATGCACCCGTCCAACCCCGACGTGCTCTACATGCAGACGCACTGGGACGTGATGCGCAGCAAGGACGGCGGTGACACCTGGCACGAGGTGAGCGGGAACCTGCCGTCGGACTTCGGCTTCCCGATCTCGGTCCACTCCCACGAGCCGGAGACGGTCTTCGTCGTCCCGATCAAGAGCGACTCCGAGCACTTCCCACCGGAGGGAAAGCTGCGCGTCTACCGCAGCCGCAGCGGCGGGGACGACTGGGAGGCGCTGACCAACGGCCTGCCGCAGAAGGACTGCTACGTCAACGTGCTGCGTGACGCCATGGCCGTGGACACCCTCGACGAGTGCGGCGTGTACTTCGGGACGACAGGGGGTCAGGTCTATGCGTCCCCCGACTCGGGGGACAGCTGGGCGCCGATCGTCCGCGACCTCCCGGCCGTGCTGTCGGTGGAGGTGCAGACGCTCCGATGATCCGAGTCGTGCTCCCGGCACACCTGCGCACCATCGCCCGCGTCGACGGCGAGGTGGAGCTCGACGTCGACGGCGACGTGACCCAGCGTTCGGTCCTCGACGCCCTCGAGGCCACGTACCCGGCGCTGCGCGGGACGATCCGGGACCAGGGGACGTACCGCCGTCGGTCCTTCGTGCGGTTCTTCGCCTGCGAGGAGGACCTCTCCCACGAGGAGCCCGACGCCCCGCTTCCCGAGGCGGTCGTGCGCGGGGCCGAGCCGTTCCTGGTCATCGGGGCGATGGCCGGCGGTTAGGAGACCCGGCGGGCGCGGCGGCCCGAGCGCCGGGCGAGGTAGTCGCTCACGACGTACTCGCCCAGCCGTCCGGGGTCGGGCTGCAGCACCCGGCCACCGTTGCGTCGTGCGAGCTCCTGGACGAACGCCGTCAGGCGCGGGTCGTCGTCCAGCGCGAACACGTTGAGCGCCGCACCGCGCCGCGTCATCCGGTCCACCTCCGCGACGGTGAGGGCGATCGTCTCGCGCTCCGGTGGCCAGGCGAAGTACGGGTGGCCGCCGGGGCCCAGGTGCGCGGTCGGCTCCCCGTCGGTGACCACCAGCACCACGGGCTCGGCCTGCGGGTGCTTGTCGAGAAACAGCCCGGCCAGGATCAGCGCGTGCTGCAGGTTGGTGCCCTGCACGTAGTCCGCGTCCAGGCCGGCAAGCTCCGCTGCCGAGAGCGTCCGGGCGTACGACGAGAAGCCGATGATCGTCAGCGCGTCCTGCGGGAACTGCCCGCTCACCAAGGCGTGCAGTGCCAGTGCGGTGGCCTTCGCGGCACCCCAGGTGTCGCGCAGCACCATCGAGTACGACATGTCGACGAGGAGACACACCGCTGCCGACGTACGCCGGTCGGTCTCGGCCACCTCGAAGTCCTCGGTGGCCAGCCGGATGGGCTTCCCGCTGCCGAGCTCGGCGCGCCCCGAGCGCACCGCATTGGTCAGAGTGCGCACGACGTCGAGGGGCTGCTCGTCGCCGAAGCGCCAGGCCCGGCTCGCGCCGGTCAGCTCACCGGCCTGCCCCGCGTCGTGGACGTCGTGCCCACCGCGGCCGGCCGACGCCAGGTCGGCGAAGATCCGGCGCAGCGCCGTCTGACCGAGCCGGCGGACGGCTTTGGCCGTGAGGTCGAGCCGGTCCCCGGAGCGGTTGAGAAAGCCCTGCTCCACCAGCTCCCGCTCGAGGCGGCGCAGCTCGCGCACATCGTCGGCGGCTCGCCGGCCCAGCGCACGACGCACGGCCTCCTCGTCGATGTCCTCCAGGCTCGCGCCGGGGTAGTCCTGCCCCATCGTGGACTCGAGCTCGTCGAGGTCGGCGATGTCCTGCAGGGCGCTGGTCCCCTCGCCCGCACCGAGCCCCTCCATGCCGTCCATGCCCTCCATGCGCTCACGGCCGCGCCAGTCCAGGTCCGGGCGGCGCGCGCGGAGCGCCTCGTTCAGCGCCGACATCTCCCGTGCGAGGTCCATGTCCTCCAGCGCGCCCGCCATCAGGGCGGCGAGCTCGTCGCGCTGCTCGGGGGAGAGCGAGCGCATCATCCGCTCCGCCGCGGCGGCCCGGCGGGCGAGCTCGTCGACGAGCTCCTCCAGGTCCTTGGGGTTCTCCGGGAACATGTCGCCGTACGTCGACATGAACCGGTCGAAGTCCTCCTGGGTGTGCTCACCCATGGCGTCCTTGGCGAGCATCGAGTTCAGGTCGGCCATCATGTCCTTGACCCGTTGCATCGCGGCTGCGCCCGACGGATTCACTGTGTCTTGCAACGCCTGCTTCATCCCGCGGAACTGGGTGTCGAGCACCTCCCGCCGCAGCAGGTCCTTGACCCGCTCGAAGGTCGCCGCGGCCTCGGGGGAGCGCCAGTCGTACTCCTCCAGCCCACGGACCGCGCGCGCCGGGTCCGAGGGCAGCGCGTCGAGCGAGGCCTCCCGGAAGCGGGCGTCGTCGGAGGGGTCCGGGAACAGCTCCGCGCGCTCCTGGCCCAGCGCCGTGTCGATGAGCCGCCGGACCTCCTCGAGGGTCCCGTCCAGCCGCCCGCTCTCGCGCAGCCGCCGCCGCTGCTCGCGCAGCCGTCGCATCATCTCGTCGAGCCCTCGCCCGTCGTCCATCCCGCGGCGCAGCAGGCGGCGGAGGGCATCGCGCGGCGTCGAGCCGGCGAGCACGTCGTCCCCCAGCTTGTCGAGGGCGCCGCGCACGTCGTACGGCGGGGCCAGCGGGTCGGGCCCGTCGTGCCAGCTGCCGTACCGGTATCCGCGGGGGGTGGGCATCGCAGCGCTCGCTACGCGGTTCCGTAGACGGTGCCGCCCGAGGCGCTGTCGTCCTTGCTGATCCGTCGGTTGAGGTAGAGGCCCTCCAGGGCGAACTCCAGCGCCGCTGCCGCCAGCTCCGGAGTCTCGGCGCCCTCCTCGATGCCCAGTCGGTCCATGACGGCGGCCAGGCCGGGGAAGGGACCGACCTGCTCGAGCAGCCGGCGGCCGGGCACGAGGTCTCCGCTCTCGACGACCAGGCCCTCGTCGAAGCGCTCGACGAGCGCCTTGAGGTCGGCGGAGCCGAGGTGCTGGCGGAACGTCTCGACGGTCGCGCGGCGCAGCAGGTGCGCGAGCACCTCGACCTCGCGGCCCTCCTCGTCCACCTCGAACTCGACCTTTCCGCGCAGGGTGGCGACCGTGGCCGGGAGGTCGCAGACCCTGGCGACGACCGGGTCCTCGCCGGTCAGCGCGGCGCGACGCAGGGCCGAAGCCGCCGCCGTCTCCGCTGCCGCGATGCCGAAGCGGGCCGAGACGCCCGACCGCTGGTCGACCGAGGACGACTCGCGCACCCCGCGGGCGAAGCGGGCGACGACCTCGGCCAGGAAGTCGGGGAACACCGCCGTGAGGTGCGCTTCTTGGCGGATGACCGCGACCTCGTCCTCGAGCCGGTCGGGGTAGTGGGTGCGGATCTCGGCACCGAAGCGGTCCTTGAGCGGGGTGATGATGCGCCCGCGGTTGGTGTAGTCCTCGGGGTTGGCGCTGGCCACCAGCAGCAGGTCCAGCGGCAGTCTCAGCTGGTAGCCCCGCACCTGGATGTCGCGCTCCTCGAGCACGTTGAGCAGCGACACCTGGATGCGCTCGGCCAGGTCGGGCAGCTCGTTGATGGCGAAGATGCCGCGGTTGGTGCGCGGCACCAGGCCGAAGTGGATGGTCTCCGGGTCGCCGAGGGTCCGCCCCTGAGCCACCTTGACCGGGTCGATGTCACCGATGAGGTCGCCGACGCTGGTGTCGGGGGTGGCGAGCTTCTCGCCGTACCGCTCGCTGCGGTGCCGCCATCCCACCGGTAGGTCGTCGCCGAGCTCGGCATGCAGCCGCTGGCACCGCGCGCACACCGGGATCTCGGGGTGGTCGTTGATCTCGCAGCCGTCGACCACGGGGGACCACTCGTCGAGCAGCCCGACCAACGTACGGATCAGGCGGGTCTTGCCCTGTCCGCGCTCGCCGAGCAGGACGATGTCGTGACCGGCGAGCAGCGCGCGCTCCAAGGCGGGCAGCACCGTCTCGTCGAACCCGAGGATCCCCTCGAAGCGCGTACGCCCGGCCCGCATGTGCGCGACGACGTTCTCTCGGATCTCGGTCTTGACCGGCCGGTGGCTGTGCTGGGGATGGCCGGTGGCGCGCAGCTCGCGAAGGGTGCGGGCCTTTGGCTTCGTGTCAGTGGCTGTGCTGCTCATGCTGCTCATGCTGCTCATGCTGCTCATGCCACGACCGTACGTCGGGAGGAGGCCCGTTCCCAGGTCACCTGACACACTGGCCGTCATGACCTCCTCGCCGGTCGGGATCGACGACGTGAAGGCAGCCCGGGCGTTGCTCGAGGGCATCATCCGCGACACCCCGGTGCAGGGTTCGCGCCCGCTCTCGGACCGGGTCGGCGGGCCGGTCTGGCTCAAGTGCGAGAACCTCCAGCGGGCAGGCTCTTTCAAGATCCGGGGTGCCTACACCCGCATGTCGCGGCTCTCGTCCGAGGAGGCCGCGCGCGGGGTGGTGGCGGCAAGCGCCGGCAACCACGCCCAGGGGGTGGCGCTGGCCGCGTCCCTGCTCGACATCCGCTCCACGGTGTTCATGCCCGAAGGCGCGCCCATTCCAAAGGTGCAGGCCACGACGGCTTACGGCGCGGAGGTGCGCTTCTTCGGCCATTCCGTCGACGAGGCGCTGGGCGAGGCGAAGCGCTTCGCCGAGGAGACCGGCGCGGTCCTGGTGCACCCCTTCGACCACGCCGACATCGTCGCCGGCCAGGGCACCGTGGGCCTGGAGATCCTCGAGCAGGTGCCCGACGTGCGGACGGTGGTGGTGTGCACCGGTGGCGGCGGGCTGCTCGCCGGCATCGCGCTCGCCGTGAAGTCGACCCGTCCCGACGTCCGGGTCGTCGGGGTGCAGGCGGAGAGCGCGGCGGCGTTCCCGGCGTCGCTGGCGGCCGGCCACCCGGTGGCGCTGGACCGGATGGCGACGATGGCTGATGGCATCGCGGTGGGCTGCCCAGGCCTGGTGCCGTTCGAGATCGTGCGCGAGATGGTCGACGAGATCGTCACCGTCTCCGAGGAGTCGCTCTCGCGGGCCCTGCTGCTCTGCCTCGAGCGGGCCAAGCTCGTCGTCGAGCCCGGCGGGGCGGCGGGGGTGGCCGCGCTGCTCGAGAACCCGAGCGCCTTCGAGCCGCCCGTCGTGGTCGTCCTCTCCGGGGGGAACATCGACCCGCTGCTGCTGATGCGCGTGCTCCGGCACGGGCTGGCCGTCGCCGGCCGGTTCCTGTCCTTCCGAGCCCGCATCGCGGACCGGCCCGGTGCGCTCGTGCAGCTCCTCGCGGAGGTCGCCGCGGCTGACGCCAGCGTCGTCGAGGTCGAGCACGTCCGCACCGACGCCCGGCTGCGGGTCGACGAGGTCGAGGTGCGCCTCCAGCTCGAGACCCGGGGCGAGGAGCACCGCGAAGAGGTCCTCTCCCGCCTCCGGGCTGCCGGCTACTCCCTCGTCTTCGGCTGAGCTGGCCCCGCCATCTGTCGAGAGCTCCCGACACGCCGCAGATTGCTTCTGCGGGTGGGCGTGTCGGCAGCGCTCGAGCAGTGGCGATGAGTTTCCGTGACGCCGGGAGTCGTCGTCGTGAGTTCGGCCCGTCGCGAACTCCCTTGCGCAGCCCATGACGAACTGGAGAATTGACCCGTGACCAACGCGATCGTTGCCCAGGGACTGGTGAAGCACTACGGCGAGGTGAAGGCGCTCGACGGTCTGGACCTCGAGGTGGCCGAGGGCACCGTGCTGGGGCTGCTCGGCCCCAACGGCGCTGGCAAGACGACCTGCGTGCGCATCCTCTCTACGTTGCTCAAGCCCGACGCCGGGAGTGCCACGGTGGCGGGGCACGACGTCGTGCGCGACGCCAAGGCGCTGCGCCGGCTGATCGGCCTGTCCGGCCAGAATGCCGCCGTCGACGAGCACCTCACGGGTTTCGAGAACCTCGACATGGTCGGGCGGCTCTACCACCTCGGCAGGGAGCGGAGCCGGCAGCGGGCCCGTGAGCTGCTGGAGATGCTCGACCTCACGGAGGCCGGGGACCGCATAACGAAGGGGTACTCCGGGGGCATGCGCCGGCGGCTGGACCTGGCCGCGGCGCTGGTGGCGGAGCCGCCGATCCTCTTCCTCGACGAGCCCACCACCGGCCTCGACCCGCGAAGTCGCATCAGCATGTGGGACGTCATCGCCGGGTTGGTGCGGGGCGGCACCACGCTGCTCTTGACGACGCAGTACCTCGAGGAGGCCGACCGCCTCGCGGACCGCATCGCGGTGATCGACCACGGAACGGTCATCGCGCAGGGCACCTCGGACGAGCTCAAGGGGCAGATCGGCGGCGAGCGGTTGGAGTTCACCCTCGCCGACGCGGCCCAGCTGGGTGTGGCGCGCGACTGCGTCGTGCCGCTGGGCATCGGCGAGGCCGTCATCGACCAGCACAGCCGGCGCCTCAGCGTCCCGGTCACCGGAGGCGCGGCAGTCCTGGTCGAGGCGTTGCGCGCGCTCGACGCCGCGGGTGTGGAGCTGCAGGACGTGGGCCTGCGGCGCCCGACCCTGGACGACGTCTTCCTGACCTTGACCGGCCATGCCGCCGAGGAAAAGGAGTCCCAGGACGACGAGTCGGAGACGACGACCACGCAGACGAGGACCACGACGAAGGAGGGTGCGGCATGAATGCGCTTCTCGAGGCCGCGGCCGACACGGCAGTCATCACCAAGCGGAACCTGATCAAGATCAAGCGGGTCCCGGACCTGCTCGTGTTCACGACGCTGCAGCCGATCATGTTCGTGCTGCTCTTCGCCTACGTCTTCGGCAGCGCGATCGACGTCCCCGGGGTGGGCTACAGGGAGTTCCTCATCGCGGGCATCTTCGCCCAGACGGTCGTCTTCGGGTCCACCTTCACCGGCTACAGCCTCGCGCAGGACCTGCAGAAGGGGGTCATCGACCGCTTCCGCTCACTACCGATGGCTCCGAGCGCGGTGCTGTTCGGCCGTACGCTCTCCGACGTCCTCAACAACGTCATCAGCCTGATCGTCATGGCGCTCACGGGGCTGGTCGTCGGCTGGCGCATCAGGTCGTCGGTGCTCGAGGCGCTGGTTGGCTTCGCGCTGGTACTGCTCTTCGCCTATGCGATCTCGTGGGTGATGGCGTACGTCGGGCTGCTGGTGCGGTCCCCGGAGATCGTCAACAACGCGAGCTTCATCGTGATCTTCCCGCTCACGTTCATCGCCAACACGTTCGTGCCGACCAACAACCTGCCCGGTCCGTTGAAGGCCTTTGCAGACTGGAACCCGGTGTCCGCGGTCACCCAGGCCGCCCGGGAGCTCTTCGGCAACACCAGTGCGGCGCTGCCGCCGCCGGACGTCTGGTCGATGCAGCACCCGGTCCCTTACACGCTGATCTGGGTAGTGCTGATCCTCGCGATCTTCATCCCGCTGTCGATCCGGCAGTACCAACGAGCCGCCAGCCGCTGAGGCGCCCTCTAAGGTCAGTCGCATGCCTGTCCGGATCGGTGTCATCGGTGTCGGCGTGATGGGGGGCGAGCACGCCCGGCTGCTGGCCCATGAGGTCTCCGGCAGCGAGGTCGTGGCGGTCTTCGACGTCGACCCGCAACGGGCCGGCCAGGTCGCCGCGGCCACCGGGGCGCGGTCCCATGACGACCCGATGGTCCTGGTCAAGGACGAGCAGGTCGACGCGGTGGTCGTGGCGTCCTCCGACCCGACGCACGAGCAGTTCGTGCTGGCCGCGCTCGCAGCGGCGAAGCCGGTGCTCTGCGAGAAGCCGCTCGCGCCGGACGTCGCCGGTTGTGGGCGCATCCTGGACGCCGAGGTCGAGCTCGGTCGGCGGCTGGTCAGCGTCGGCTTCATGCGGCGCTACGACCAGGGCTACCGGGCGCTCAAGGACGTGCTGGACGGCGGGCGGGTTGGTCGGGCCGTGATGCTGCACTGCACGCACCGCAATGCGAGCATCGCCCCGGGTCTGGACAGCTCGGCACTCATCTCGGGATCGGCGGTGCACGAGATCGACATCGCGCGATGGCTGCTCGACGAGGAGCTAACGGCGGTGACCGTGCACACCCCCCGTCGCGGGGCGGGAGCCACCGGGACGCAGGACCCGCTGTTCCTTGTGTTCGAGTCAGCCAGCGGTGTGCTGGTCGACGTCGAGGTCTTCGGTAACGCCGGTTATGGCTACGAGGTGCGCGCCGAGCTGGTCGCTGACCACGGCACCGTGTCCCTCGACTCGCCGCCGCCCACCGCCCTGCGCTCCGACGGGGGCGTCGCCCGCGTCGTGCCCGCCGACTGGCGCGGGCGCTTCGCCGAGGCATACCGCCGCGAGCTGCAGGACTGGGTGGCGAGCGTCGAGGCGGGGACCCTGCCGGGAACGGCGTCGGCCTGGGACGGTTACGTCGCCACCGAGGTGGCCCAGGTCGGCATCCGCGCGCTGGAGACAGGGCAGCGGCAGACCCTCGAGCTGCGTGAGAAGCCCGCGTTGTACGCATGAGCGAGCCCATGGAGGCGCCGACCGACCCGCCACGCCCGATCGAGGTGCTGACCGTCGGCCGGGTCGGGGTCGACCTCTATCCCGAGCAGTCAGGAGTCCCGCTCTCGCAGGTGACGACCTTCGCCCGGTCACTCGGCGGCACCGCGACCAACGTGGCGGTGGGCGCGGCCCGGCTCGGTCACTCGTCCGCGGTGCTGACCAAGGTCGGGCCGGACGAATTCGGGACGTACGTGCGGCATGCCCTCACCGGCTTCGGCGTCGACCCGGCGTACGTCGGGACCGCGCCCGACCTGCTGACCCCGGTGGTGTTCTGCGCTCTGGACCCGCCCGAGGACCCGCCCCTGCTCTTCTACCGGCTGCCGGTGGCTCCCGACCTGACACTGACGGCGCAGGACGTCCCCTGGGACCTGGTCCGCGACGTGCCGCTGCTGTGGGTGACCGGCACCGGCGTGTCCGTCGAGCCGGCCCGGCAGACCCAGCACGATCTGCTTGCCTATCGCGGTCGACCGGAGCCGGGGACCGGGCGGTGGACGGTGCTCGATCTCGACTGGCGTGCAACGTTCTGGCCGTCGCCGCAGGACGCCCGGCGCGAGTACGCCGAGATGCTCACCTCCGTCGACGTCGCCGTCGGCAACCGGGCCGAGGTCGAGGTCGCGGTCGGCACCTCGGACCCCGAGGAGGCGGCGCGGCGTCTGCTCGACCACGGCGTGCGGCTCGCCCTGGTCAAGAAGGGGGCCGAGGGAGTGCTCGTCGCGACGCAGGACGCCATGACCACGGTCGCCCCACAACGGGTCGAGGTGGTCTGTGGCCTGGGTGCCGGCGACGCGTTCGGCGGCGCCCTCGTCCATGGCCTGCTCTCCGGGTGGGACGCCCCGCGCTGCGCGGAGTACGCCAACGCGGCGGGCGCGATCGTCGCCTCGCGGCTGGCCTGCGCCGACGCGATGCCGACGGTCGACGAGGTCGACGCACTGCTGGCCCAGGGAGCGACCCGATGATCACTGACGACCGCTGGGAGCGGCTGCTGGTCATGCGCGCCGCGCAGCCGGAGGCGGTGGCCGAGGCCTACGCCCGGCGCGCCCGACCAGCCCGCCTGCTCAACGAACGCGGCGCGATGTTCCTGGTGGCGGCCGACCACACGGCGCGCGGCATGCTGCGCTCGGGCGGGGACCCGATGGCGATGGCGGACCGCCGCGACCTGCTCGACCGGCTGGTCACTGCGCTGGCGCACCCGGACGTCGACGGCTTTCTCGGCTCGCCCGACGTCGTCGAGGAGCTGCTCCTGCTGGGCGCCCTGGAGGGCAAGGTCGTCATCGGGTCGATGAACCGGGGCGGTCTCGACGGGGCGACGTGGACGATGGACGACCGGTTCACCGGCTACGACGCGGCGAGCATCGTCGCCTTCCGGCTCGAGGGCGGCAAGATGCTGCTGCGCATCGACGACGAGGACCCGGCGACGGCCCCGACCCTGGAGGCGTGCGCGCAGGCGGTGACTCAGCTGGCCGCTCACAAGGTGATGGCGATGGTCGAGCCACTGCCCTACTCCCGCAGTGATGACGGCAGCCTCACGCTCCGGCTCGACGCGCCGTCACTGGTGCGAGCCGCGACGGTGGCCTCCGCGCTGGGCACCACCAGCGCGTACACGTGGCTGAAGATGCCCGCCTGCGACGACCCCGAGGTGGTGTTCGGCGCGACGACGCTGCCGTGCGTGGTGCTGGGCGGGGTGCCCGGGCCGGACTTCGCCGCGCAGGTGCAGTCGTGGGGGCGCACGCTGCGCCAGCCGGTCGTGCGTGGCCTGGTCATCGGCCGCACCGTGCTGTATCCCGATGGTGGCGACGTCGCCGGCACCGTCGATGCCGCCGCCAAGGTGCTGCGCGCGGTCACCGACGAGGTCGCGCCATGACGCTGGAGCTCGCCGGCCTGCAGGTGGTGACGCTCGATCCCGGCTCGCCTCAAGTCGTGCGCACCGACGACACGGAGATGTTCGTGCTGCCGCTGTCAGGCGCGACCAGCGTCGAGGTCGCGACGCCCACAGGGGAGCACGTGGCTGCCTTCGAGCTGGCCGGGCGCACGTCGGTCTTCGCCGGGGTGAGCGACTTTTGCTACGTGGGCCGGGACAGCACCCTCACGTTGACCAGCACGGCCGGGGCCGAGGTCGCGCTCCCGTCGGCCCGGTGCGAGTCGCGGCGCTCCCCGGCGTACGGCACGGCGACCGGCGTCCCCGTCGAGACGCGCGGCGCGGGGCCGGCCACCCGCGAGGTGAGGAACTTCGGCGTCCCCGGGGTCTGGGACGACGCAGATCGCCTGATGTGCTGCGAGCTGGTCACACCGCCCGGCAACTGGTCGAGCTACCCGCCGCACAAGCACGACGTCACCGACCCGTGCTCGGTGGCGAACGAGGAGATCTACTACTACCGGATCGCCGGGAGGGACCAGGTGACGCCGAGCCGCGAGGGTTTCGGGCTGCACCGCACCTACACCGGGCCCGAGCACGCGGCCGCCGGTCTCGAGGAGCTGGACGTGCTGGTCGAGGTGCGCGACGGCGACGTGCTGGAGGTGCCGTACGGCTATCACGGGCCGTGCGTCGCGGCGCCTGGCTACCCGATGTACTACCTCAACGTGCTCGCCGGGCACGGACGGGAGCGCTCGATGGCCTTCTGCGACGACCCCGCTCACTCCTGGGTCCGGAACACCTGGGGGAGCCCGACATGACCGAGACGGTGCGGCTCAGCACGGCGCAGGCGCTCGTCCGGTGGCTGGTCGCGCAGCGCTCGGAGCTGCTCGACGGGACGGAAGTGCCGTTGTTCGCCGGGGTGTTCGCGATCTTCGGCCACGGCAACGTCCTCGGTCTCGGGACGGCTCTGCACGAGGTGCGCGACGAGCTGCCGACCTGGCGCGGCCAGACCGAGCAGGGCATGGCGCTGGCTGCCGCGGCGTACGCCCGTGCCGTGGACCGGCGACAGGTCATGGTGGCGACCTCGTCGGTGGGACCCGGTGCGCTGAACATGGTCACGGCGGCAGGTCTGGCCCACGCCAACCGGTTGCCGCTGCTGCTGCTGCCGGGTGACACCTTCACCAGCCGGGCGCCGGACCCGGTGCTCCAGCAGGTTGAGCACTTCGGTGACGCGACCGCGACCGTCAACGACGCCTTCCGGGCGGTGGCGCGCTACTTCGACCGGATCTCCCGGCCCGAGCAGCTGCTGTCGTCTTTGCCGCAGGTCGCGCGGGTGCTCACCGACCCGGCCGACGCCGGCCCGGTGGTCCTGGCGCTGCCCCAGGACGTGCAGGTCGAGGAGTTCGACTACCCGGTCGCCATGTTCGCCCCTCGCATGCACCGGGTGCCCCGACCGCGTGCCGACCGCGATGCGCTCGAGGAGGCCGCGGCGATCCTGCGGACGGCGAAGCGGCCACTTCTGGTGTCGGGTGGCGGCGTGCGCTACTCGGGAGCGGCAGGTGCCCTACTGGAGCTCGCGGTGGCCTGTGGGGTGCCGGTGGTCGAGACCGCCGCCGGGCGGACCCTGGTGCCCGACCCGCACCCGCTCAACGCTGGTCCGCTCGGCACGATCGGCTCGGCGTCGGCAAACGCGCTGGCCGCGGACGCTGACGTGGTCGTCGCGGTCGGCACCCGGCTGCAGGACTTCACCACCTCGTCCTGGAGTCTCTTCAACGACGAGGTGCAACTGGTCACGGTGAATGCAGCGCGCTTCGACGCGGTCAAGCACGCCGCACACGCCGTGGTCGGCGACGCACGGGAGTGCCTCGTCGAGCTGCACGCGGCGCTCGCCGGCTGGTCGGCCCACCCGGAGTGGACCGCGCGCGCCGCGACCGAGCGCGCGTCCTGGGACTCCCACGTCGACACCCTGCGCGCCGGCACTGCCCCGGACGGCTCGCTGACGTACGCGCAGGTGGTCGGTGTCGTCAACGACGCGAGCGGCCCGGACGACTACGTCCTCGGGTCCTCGGGCGGGATCCCGGGGGAGCTCAACGGCGGCTGGCGCACCGGCGCGCTGCCCGAGGGGGGCATGACGTCCGGGGCGACGATGGACCTGGAGTACGGCTTCTCGTGCATGGGCTACGAGATCGCCGGGCCGTGGGGCGCCTCGATGGCCCGCGTGCGGACCCACCCGGGCGGGTTGGTCACCGCCTTGCTGGGCGACGGTTCCTACCTGATGCTCAACTCCGAGCTGTACTCCGCGGCCTTCGCCGGCCACCCGTTCGTCGCGGTCGTGTGCGACAACGGTGGGTACGCCGTGATCCACCGGCTGCAGACCGGTCAGGGCGCCGAGGGGTTCAACAACCTGTTCAGCGACTCCCGGGGGCCGGGCGCCGCCTCGGACGGGGTGCGGGTCGACTTCGCGCTGCACGCGCAGTCGCTGGGTTGTGCCGTCGTCGACGTTCCCGCCGGATCGACGGTCGACGACCTCCGTGCTGCGTACGCCCGAGCCCGTGAGCTCGCGGTGTCGGGGCAGCGCCCTGCCGTCGTGGTGTGCCGGACGCATCCCTCCACCTGGACCGAGTCCGGCGCCTGGTGGGAGGTCGGCGTCCCCGTCGGCCTGTCCGGTCGGGCGGACTACGACGAGATGAAGCCCCGGCAGCTCCGCTGGACCGTATAGGTCAGGCACACCCAGATCCGAAGCGGGCTCATCAGGACAGACCGACGACGTTGCCGTCCTCATCGATGTCGATCCGCTCGGCCGCTGGGTGCTTCGGCAGTCCGGGCATTGTCCGCATCTCGCCGCTGATGGCGTAGACGTAGCCGGCGCCGACAGCGGCCCGGACCTCTCGCACCGGCATCCGCCAGCCGGTCGGGGCGCCCATCAGGGTCGGGTCCGACGACAGGGACAGGTGTGTCTTGGCGATGACAACCGGGAACTTCCCGTAGCCCAGCACCTCGAACCGTCGCAGCTCCTGCGCTACCGACGGCGACAGGTCGATGCCGTCGGCGCCGTAGATCTCCCGTGCCACCAGCTCGATCTTCTCGACGAGCGGCGCGTCGAGATCGTAGAGGTAGCGGAACGACGTCGGCTCCTGCGCTGCCTCGACGACGAGCGCCGCCAGCTCCAGCGCCCCCTTCCCGCCGTCGGCGACGTGCCGGGTAACGGCTACCCGGACACCAGCCTCCGCCGCGATCTCCCGGATGACCTCGTGCTCCGACTCGTGGTCGGAGGGAAACGCGTTGATGGCTACCACCGGTGACACCCCGAAGCGACGCACGATCTCGATGTGGTGCGCCAGATTCGCACCACCGAGCCGGACGTCCTCGGGGTTCTCCTCGAGCATTTCCAGGGGGAGCGGGCGGCCGGCGACGACCTGGTAGCGACCGGAGTGTGTCTTCAGCGCTCGCACGGTGACGACGAGCACCGCGGCATCCGGTCGCAGCCCGGACGCCCGGCACTTCACATCGAAGAAGCGCTCGGCGCCCATGTCGGCACCGAAGCCGGCCTCGGTGAGGAGGAAGTCCGCCGTGCGGATGCCGAGCAGGTCGGCGACGACCGAGGAGTTGCCGGTGGCGATGTTGCCGAAGGGCCCGGCATGGATCAGGGCCGGCGTGTTCTCCAACGTCTGCAACAGGTTGGGCTTCACCGCATCTCGCAGCATGACCGCCATGGCTCCAGCAGCTTTGAGGTCCTCCGCGGATACCGGCGCGCCGGCGTCGGTGTAACCCACGACGATGCGGCCCAGCCGTTCGCGCAGATCCCGCAGCGAGGTAGAGAGCGAAAGGATCACCATCACCTCACTCGCGGCGGTGATGTCGAAACCCGCCTGCCGAGGCACGCCGTCCATCCGTGCTCCGAGGCCCACGATCACGTTGCGCAGAGCACGGTCGTTGACGTCCAGCACCCGCCGCCAGGCGACCGTTCGGGTGTCGATGCCGAGGTCGTTGCCGTGGTGCAGGTGGTTGTCCACCATGGCCGTGAGCAGGTTGTGCGCCGAGGTGACCGCGTGGAAGTCGCCGGTCAGGTGCAGGTTCACGGCCTCCATCGGCACGACCTGGCTGTAGCCGGCCCCCGCGGCACCGCCCTTGATGCCGAACGTCGGTCCGAGAGATGGCTGCCGCAACGAGAGCATCGACCGGTGCCCGAGCAGCGAGAGACCCTGCGCGAGCCCGATAGCTGTGGTGGTCTTCCCCTCACCCAGGGGCGTGGGCGTCACGGCAGTGATGACGACGTACTTTGCGGGCGCCCGGTCGGCCAGAGCGGCGAGTGCCGTCGGAGCGACCTTGGCGATGTACCTGCCGTAGGGCTCCAGGTGCTCTGCCGCGATACCGGCCGGGGCCGCGACCTCCTCGATGGGCAGCAAGTCGGCAGCACGGCTGATCTCGAGGTCGCTCGGGGAGGGGTCCGTCACGCTCACAGCATGTCAGCCGTCACCCTGTCCGACGCCGCGGTCAGGCGCGAGCCACCGTGCACCAGGCCGAGGCCGTCACCTCGAACGGCGCTGGCGGCAGCAGCTCCGCGCACCGATCCCGTACCTGAGCCCGCCGCGCCTCGTCCCGCTGGGTCAGGTAGGCGCCTGCCGGCCCGACGCCCAGCGTGAAGGGCTCCCACCAGTCGGCGAACGTGGCGAAGTGGACGGTGACGGCCAACGTCGTCGACTCGATCTGCTGCAGACCGGCTGCTGCGCACAGCTCGGCAAGATGACCCTCGCGCGCGCCCGCGAGGCCAGACTCGTCATGCGCCTGCGGGTCGATGTCGCGCACCGCTCTCCAGAACAGCGCGAGGGGACCGCCGCCTCCGGCGTGGTCCCACACACAGGCGGCGACGCGTCCTCCCGGGCGGGTGACCCGCGCCATCTCCGCCAACCCGGTGACAGGGTCGGTCATGAAGTGCACGACGAGCTGGGCGAGCGTGAGGTCGAAGGTGTGGTCAGGAAAGGGGATCTGCTCGGCAGCGCCGGGCTGGACGTCGATGTCGGGGAAGCGTGCGCGGACCGCCGTGACGAAGGACGCGGACGGGTCGATCGCTGACACGGCCTCGGTGCCCAGACGCCGCACCAGTTCAGCTGTCAGGGCTCCGGGTCCGCAGCCGACATCCAGTGCCCGCTGACCCGCACGGACGTCGGCCCGCGTCGCGAGCTCGACCGCCAGCGGCTCTGAGAAGCGACCCATGAAGCGGCCATAGGCATCTGCCGTGACGTCGAAGCTCACAACGTGACCCATGCCCGTTCGGCGACGGACCTCGTCATGGCGTCGAGGGCTCGCGCGCTGTGCACGGCGTCCTCGACCGTGGCGCCGGGTGGCCCGCCGTCAGCGATCGACTGCAGGAACCGCGCCGCCTCGATCACCTTCAGGTCGTCGTAGCTGAGCGCTATGCCGGCGCCGGGCTGGAACGCGCCGGCCTCACCCGTACCGGGGCCGACGAACGTCGTCTGCACCGTCTGGTCGAGGTAGCCCTCGCCGACGCTGACCCCGAGCTCGCCCATCCGGCGGAAGTCCCAGGACAGCGCACCCGTGGTGCCGTGGATCTCGAAGCCGTACGTGCACTGGTCCCCGACACTGGTCCTGCTCGCCTCCAACGACCCGCGCGCGCCACCGGCGAACTGGAGCAGGCAGGACAGGTAGTCCTCGTTCTCGACCGGTCCCGGCTCGCCGCCCTCGGCCAGCGCGAAGTGGTTGGCTGCCCCGCTCGGCCGGGGTCGCTCGTCGATGAACACGGCTGTGTCGGCAACCAGCGACTCGATCGGCCCGAGCAGGTGACGAGCGAGGTCGACCCCGTGCGACACCAGGTCGCCGAGCACGCCGGACCCACCCCGGTCGCGTTGGAACCGCCAGGTCAACGCACCGTGCGGATGTGCCGCGTAGTCGGTGAGCAGCCGGAACCGCGCGTTGGTCACCCTCCCGATGGCACCCTGCGCGACGAGGTTCCGGGCGTGCGAGACGGCCGGCGCGTTGCGGTAGTTGAACCCCACCGCGCTCTGAACTCCCGACTCGGACACTGCGGCGGCCACGCTCTCGGCATCGGCGAGGGAGAGACCGACCGGCTTCTCGATCCACAGGTGCTTGCCGGCACGGGCGACGGCTTCGCCGATCTCGCGGTGCAGGAAGTTCGGTGCGGTCACGCTCACCGCCTCGACCCGGTCGTCGGTGAGCACGGCCTGCCAGGACGTCGTGGCCGCCTCGAACCCGAACCGGGAGACAGCGTCGTCGAGCCGCTCCTGCTCCGGGTCGGCGACCACGACGAGGGACGGCGCGACCGCAAGGTCGGGGTAGTGCTGAAGGACCCTGCTGTACGCCCGGGCGTGCACCTGTCCCATCCACCCGAAGCCCACGACCGCCACGCCGAGACGCGATCTCGGGGACCTCCTGGTCACCGCAGGAACTCGATGCAGCGGGCCACGTCGAGCACCGGGCCCACTCCGGCGGCCGGCTCCCCGTCGAGCGCGCAGTCCTGCTCCAGCACGTACCAGCCCTGGTAGCCGGCGGCTTCCAGCGCCGACACCACTCCCGCGATGTCGACGTCGCCGTCACCCAGCGGCGCGTACAGCCCCTCGCGCACCGCCCCGATGTAGCTGCTGTCACCCGCGGAGACGGTTGCCGCGACCGAGGTGCGGACGTCCTTGAGGTGCACGTGTGCGACCCGGTCGGCCGCCTGCTCCAGCAGCTCGAGCGGGTGCATGCCACCGATGAGCAGGTGCCCGGTGTCCAGGCAGAGCGCGATGTCGCTGGACTCGAGCAGCCGCAGCACCGAGTCCCGGTCCTCGATCGCCGTGCCCACGTGCGGGTGCAGCGTGGCCGTCATCCCGTGCGAGCGCACCAGGTCCTGCAGCCGGGCGAGGTTGACCACAAGGATCTTCCACTCCTCGTCGGACAACGGCACCTTGCGGTCGTAGCTGCCGTCGGCCGACTGGGCCGCGAGCACCACGACCTCCGACCCGCCGGCAGCGAGGGTGCTGATCGCCGCGGTCGCCTCCGCGAGGTCGAGGTCGGGGTCAGTGTGCAGCGTCACCGGCAGGAAGCCGCCGACCAGTCGCATGTCGTAGCGGCCGAGCTGGTCCCGCACGTCGGCCGGCCGGGCTCCGAGATAGCCGGTCGGACCGAGCTCGGTGATGCGCAGGCCGAGGTCGCGCATCTCGCCGAGCACCCGGTCGGGCGCCATCTCATGGCCCCAGCCGGGGGCCTCGCAGACGCCCCAGGAGATGGGCGCACCGGCGACCCGCTCGATCATCGGGGTCAGCTGACGAACGGCTCGGTGTCGACGATCTCGACCTCGACCTTGTTGCCGTTGGGGGCGACGAAGGTCGCCGACTCACCCTTGTGCTTGCCGTTGATGGCGGAGCCCAGGGGGGACTTCTCGGAGTAGACCTCGATGCCGTCGCCGGCGACCTCGCGCGACCCGAGCAGGAACCGCATCGGCTCGCCGGCCACCTTGGCCGTGACCACCGTGCCGGGGGCGACGACCCCCGCGGGCGCCTTAGGTGCCTCACCGACCTGAGCCGAGTCGAGCAGCTGTTGGAGCTGGCGGATGCGGGCCTCGCGCTTGCCCTGCTCGTCCTTGGCGGCGTGATAGCCGCCGTTCTCCTTGAGGTCGCCCTCCTCGCGGGCCGCCTCGATGCGCTTGACGATCTCGGCCCTGCCCTCGCCGGAGAGGAAGTCGAACTCCTCCTTGAGCCGGTCGTGTGCCTCCTGGGTCAGCCAGGTGACGCTCTCGGTGGTCTCGGTCACGGCGTACTCCTGAGTCGGGGGAAACGTCGAGGCTAACAAGCGTTGCGCTGGACCCGCCTAATCGACGGCATCCACGGCATCGCAGCGACCGATGACGGCGCTGACTGCCCGGTCGCGGGTCCGCAGGGTGATCCTGCCCTCGTCGCGTTCTTCCCGGGAGGGGTCGAGGACGATGTCGCCCACCCCGACGACCTCGCGGGTCCGGCTCAGTGCCTGGACACTGCACCCGACCGGGCCGGCGCCGCCCCCGGAGACGGCGACCGTGACCTCGATGGCTTCGTCGGAGACGACCGTGAAGGCCGTCACCTCCCCGCGTACGCCCGGCGAGGCAGCACCCAGCGCCGCCCACAGCACCCACGCGAGGAAGGCGACCGACAGCACGGCCGCGGCCGCGACCGTTACGCGGCGCCCGCGCGGGGAGCGCTCGCCATAACGGGCCGCCGGCCTGGCGCTGGCCTGCTGCACGGGCACCTCGTGGGGAATGTCGTCGGTGGCTTGGGCGATGATTGTCTCGTGAGCGACCAAATGCGGCTGATGGCGGTCCACGCCCATCCCGACGACGAGTCCAGCAAGGGTGCGGCCACGATGGCCCGCTATGTCGCCGAAGGGGTCGACGTGCACGTCGTCACCTGCACGGGCGGAGAACGTGGCTCGATCCTCAACCCCAACCTGCAGCACGACGAAAATGTCCTCGCCAACCTGACCGACGTCCGTCGCCGGGAGATGGCGGCCGCCCGCGAGATCCTCGGTGTCCGGCAGGACTGGCTGGGCTGGGTCGACTCGGGCCTGCCCGAGGGCGACCCGCTGCCGCCGCTGCCCGAGGGGTGCTTCGGCCTGATGGACGTCGAGGTGGCGGCCGAGCCGCTGGTGCGGCTGATCCGGTCGTTCCGGCCGCACGTGATGACGACGTACGACGAGAACGGCGGCTACCCGCACCCCGACCACGTCATGTGCCACAAGATCTCGATGCACGCGTTCGATGCCGCTGGTGCGACCGGTGACGCCGACGCCTACCCCGACGCCGGGGAGCCCTGGTCGCCGCAGAAGATCTACTACAACCAGACGTTCACCAAGGCTCGTACGACCGCGTTGCACGAGGCCATGCTCGCCGCCGGTCTCGAGTCGCCGTACGGCGAGTGGCTGAAGAACTGGGAGGACCGCGAGGAGCGCCAGATCACGGCCAAGGTGCCGTGCGGCGACTACTTCGAGGTGCGCGACCGGGCGCTGCTCGCCCACGCCACGCAGGTCGACCCCGACGGTCCGTGGTTCCACTGCCCGCTGGATCTGCAGCGGGAGGTCTGGCCGACCGAGGACTTCGAGCTCGGCAAGGCCGTCATCGAGGTGACCGCGCCCGAGGACGACCTGTTCGCCGGGTTGCGCGAGTCGGTGCGGTCCGGGGCGCCGTCGTGACCTGGCTGACGCTGTGGCAGGTGGCGGTCGCCGAGAGCAAGGTGACCCCCGGGGTGCTGGGGTTCCTGGTCGTGGCCCTGCTCGGCGTGGCCACCTATCTGCTCATCCGCTCGATGAACCGCCAGATCCGGCGCATCGACCTGCCCCCGAACGAGACGGAACCGGATGAGGAGCTCCCGGACGACCCGGTCAGTGGTGCGGCTGACCGTCCGTGAGCAGGGCCGACTCCGCACCGAGGGCGACCGAGCGCTCCCAGTCACCGTCGCCGGGGCGCGAGAGGCCCGACAGGAAGTCCGGTACTCGCGCCGCGGGCATCGGCACGGCGAGATGGAACCCCTGGCCCACGCTGTAGCCCAGGGACAGCAGCGAGGCCCACTGCTCCGGGCGCTCGATGCCCTCCGCGACCACCGCGGAGAGCCCCAGCGCCTCCGCGAGGTCCTTGATGGTGCGCACCAGCCCGGACTCGGTGTCGGTCCCCGGCAGCGCCTCGACGAACTCCTGGGCCAGCTTCAAGCCGTTGACCGGCAGCGTCTGCAGGTAGCTCAGCGAGGAGTAACCGGTGCCGAAGTCATCGATGTAGAGGTGCAGCCCCAGCTCGGCGAGCGCGTTGAGCCGCTCCACGATGACGCCATCACCTGGCAGCAGCACGCTCTCGGTGATCTCCAGCACGACCGTGGTCGGGTCGATCCCGCTGGCCCTGATGATGCTGCGTACTTCGTCGACGATGGAGGGCTCCTGGAGCTGCCGCCCGCTGATGTTCACGGCGATGCGCAGGTCCTGGTGACCCGTGTTTCCCCGCTGCCAGCCGACGGCCGCGCGCAGAGCAGTTCTCAGCACCATGGCGCCCAGGGGGACGATGAGCCCCGTCTCCTCGGCGAGGGTGATGAACTGTCCTGGCGCGAGCAGTCCGAGGTCCGGGTGCTCCCAGCGGACCAGGGCTTCCAGCCCGATGATCTTGCTGCTCTCGAGAGCGACCAGCGGCTGGTAGTGGACGACGAGTTCGTCGCGCTCGAGGGCGTGGCGCAGGTCACTGGTGAGGGACAGGCGGGCCAGTGCGGTCTGGTGCATCGTCGAGGCGAAGACGGCGAAGCGGTTCTTGCCGTTCCTCTTGGCGTCGTAGAGCGCGAGGTCCGCGTTGCGCATGAGGTCCTCGGGCGTGAGCGGTCCGGCGTGGCCGAGGGCGATGCCGATGCTTGCGCCCGTCGAGACCTCGGTGCCTCCCACGTCGAAGGGACGAGCCAGCGCCTCGAGCAGCCGCCGGGCGATGTCCGTGCAGTGCTCGTCGCCCTCCACGTCCTCGAGCAGGACGGCGAACTCGTCGCCCCCCAGCCGGGCTGCGGTGTCCCCGTCGCGGAGACACTCCCGCAAGCGCCCGGTCATCTCGCGCAGCAGGGTGTCGCCGGCGGCGTGACCGAGGCTGTCGTTGACGTTCTTGAAGTCGTCGAGGTCGATGAAGAGCACGCCGTACCCACCGGCGCCCCGGGACCGGGCCATGGCGTGGCCCAGCCGGTCCCGGAAGAGCGCGCGGTTGGCGAGACCGGTGAGGGCGTCGTGGAAGGCCTGGTGGGTCAGCTGCTCCTCGAGCTGGTGGCGCTCGGTGATGTCGTGGCAGGTGATGACAAAGCCCATCAGGTCCTCGTCGATCACCTCGGTCACGACCGCGTCGACGTGGCAGATGTGCCCGTCCTCGGTGTTGAGCCGGATCTCCCCGCGCGCAGGGCGCCCGCCCTGGGCGAGGCTGACGAGGTCGCGGGCGGCGGCCCGGTCCACATCGGCCACCACGTCCAGCCAGTTCATGCCCAGCAGCTCCGGCGCGGGCATGCCCACGATCGGCTCGACCGCCGGTGTCACATGCACCACGGTCAGGTCGTGGTCGAGGATGCAGATCACGTCGGAGGCGTAGCGCAGCATCAGTCGCAGCCGTCGCTCGCTGCGGCGCTCGACCATGATCTGACCGATGTCCAGCCGTTCGAGGGCGAGCTTCATGGTGGCGGCGAGCGCATGAAGCGCCTCGACGGTCTCGTGCGACGGCGGCGCCTGGACGGCCACCATGCCTGCCTCACGCCCGAGACCGCGGGCCGGCAGCGCGAGCAGCACCAGGCTGGAGGTGCTCGGCACCCCCAGCGTCGCGTGCAGCAGCGACGGACCGGGGAGCACCCCGACGCCCTCGTCGGGGTCGGGGAAGGCGGCGAGCTCGGAGGAGTCGAGGAAGGTCGCGACCTCCTCGTCGTCCGAGGCGTGCGCCACGGTCCCGCCGGGGTCGCCGTCGACGCGCCAGGCACGGCTGCCGTTCTGGTCGAGCAGCTCCTGTGCCGCGTCGAGGGCGGCGTCCCGGACGCCGACCCGGTCCGCAGCGCCGACCAGCGCCCCGGTCGCTGCGCGCAGGACGTGCTCGCGGCGCAGGGTCAGGCGCAGCCGTGAGAGCAGGCTTCCGATGCGCAGCAGAGCCAGGCCGAACAGGATGATGGCGCCGCCGAGGACGATCGCGATCTTGAGGGCCGCTCCGCCGGTGGGGTGCGTCAGGGTCAGCACCGGAGGAGCGAGGCAGGCCAGGGCCAGCAGCCCGACGAAGCGTCGTGTCGTCACGAGGGGCGCCGGCCCGGTGATCTGCGCCGGCCGGCCCATGCCCGGGTGGCGGACCGCGAGCACGAGCAGCCCGAATGCCGGGAGCCAGCCGAGGCTGATCAGCGGCCTGTCCCAGAGCGCGGCCGCGACCTCGGCGGCGATACCGGTCAGCAGGCCGGCGAGCAGGAGCCGCGCCGCCCCGTCCGGTGACCCGGCGACGGCGAAGGCGAGACGGGCGGCGACGAACAGGACAAGCAGGTAGCCCAGCGGGTAGGAGCCGGCGACCACCTGGGTGGCGGCGTCGGAGTCGCTCAGCAGGACCGGAGCGATGAGTGACAGCCAGCCGGCCTGGGCCGCGGCGACGGTGACGATGAGCGCGTCGAGCAGGCTGTCCTGGTCGTGGCGGATGCGGTCCCGCTGGAACGCCGTCACCGCAGCGGCCAGCCCGGGGTAGGCGAGCAGGCGTGGGATGTCGGCGTACGACGGGGAGGCGCCGCCGGAGAGGGCCACGGCGTGACCCACTGCGATGAGGGCCACCGAGACGGCGAGCAGCAGTCCGGGCAGGGGGTCGACGGGCTTGGAGCGACGGGTCATGAGCACCATTGCGAGCGCGGCGCCGACGCCGGCCAGCACCCAGAGGCCAGCCAGCATCAACTCACCTCCGCGCAGAGCGGCGCCGACCACATGATGGTCCTATCGGCTTCCTGAGCGCAGACTTGAAACGAGCCTGGACTGTCATGGGCAGGATGGGAGCGTGCCCAACTGCCTGGTTCACGCCACCAGCCCGTACCTCCTCCAGCACCAGGACAACCCGGTGGACTGGTGGGAGCGGGGGGACGAGGCCTTTGCCGAAGCTCGCCGTCGGGACGTCCCGGTGCCGGTCTCGATCGGCTGGGCCGCCCGCCACTGGTGCCACGTGATGATCTAAGTCATGTCGCCACGCTCACCGCACGTCTGTAACCCCGAGTCAACGCTCAGAATCGGTTGTTCTGGCCCGCTGAGTGTCGACCGAAGTCGGATCGTCCCGGGGGTTCGTGGGTCTGTTTCGTGGGTCTACCGGTGGGGCTCGGAGCCTGGCCTCCGGTAGAAGCGGGTGCGGCTGTCCTCGCCGCGCCACGGTGAGGGGCTCACGTTAGGTCGTCTGGTTGGTGCGCGAGTGCGTACGCCTCTCGTGCGAGCTCGTCGAGGTCGCTGTCGCGCGGCCAGTCTGCGAACTGGTCTCGGAGCGCGGCGATCTGCTCGGCGTCCAGGTCGTAGCGGGCGAACGTCCCCGCACGGCTGATCGTGCGCCGGTCCCAGATTGGACGTGAACCCGGCAAACCACAGAGAGCTGTTCACCTTCTACCGCCCACCACGCCGGATTCACTGGCACCCCGGTGCCGATGCTGGAGGCCGAGTAGCCCCACCTCGCCCACGCGATCATCGAGCAGGTCCTCGCCGGCCCGAAGAACGGGCCGAGCGCGCCCCTCCCGATCAGCGACTCGGGGTGGCCGGTCGACGGCTGCCCGCGCGCACGCCTGGGACTGCTGCGGACAGCAGGCTGAGCAGTTCGCCGATGTGGTGGTCGTGTTCGAGGGGGTGCCGCA
>JAJAYQ010000088.1 GCA_026786145.1 Spirochaetaceae bacterium
CCCAGCCTCTCAGCAGCGGCCGACCAACTCTCTATGTGTCCCATCTTGTCTCCTCAGCACACATTTTATTATGGCGAAGCGAATGTCCGCTTTCCACCCTTTGCCGACATTCCGCTTTCGACCCATTGCAGATGAGGTGGATGGCTCCCGCTCGCGGCATCTAGGTGCCAAAGTGTGAAGGCCGTCAGGCATTCACGAGCAAAAATGGGAGCCATCCGTCATGGAGATTACCACGATCGGCCTCGATTTGGGCAAGAGCATTTTTCAGGTTCACGGCGTTGATGCGTCGGGCAATGTTGTGATTCGCAAAGCACTACGACGCTCGCAGGTTCTGCCCTTTTTCACGCGGACGCCGCGCTGTCTTGTCGGCATTGAAGCATGCGGCACGTCGCATCATTGGGCGCGCGAGCTGATCGCGCTTGATCACGAGGTGCGGCTTATGCCGCCCGCTTACGTGAAGCCCTATGTGAAGCGCGGCAAGACCGATGCGGCCGATGCCGAGGCGATCTGCGAGGCGGTGACCAGGCCAACGATGCGGTTCGTGTCCGTGAAGTCGCGCGATCAGCAGGCGGCCTTGTCGATGCATCGAGCGCGCAACCTCCTCGTCAAGCAACGGACCCAGATCGTCAACATGATGCGGGGGCTGCTCGCAGAGTTCGGCATCGACATCCCCAAGGGACTGGAACGTGCTTTGATGATGGCACGCGAGATCGTCGATGGCGCTGCACCCGACGTCCCGCCAGAAGCGGTCAAGATTGTCGGCACCCTGTCACAGCAGGCCCTCGATCTTCATGCCAGGCTGCGCGAGATCGATCGCGACCTGCTGGTGTGGCAACGGTCCAGTGATGTCGCGCGGCGGCTCATGACGATACCCGGCATTGGTCCCGTTGGCGCAACCGCCTTCGCCGCGACTGTAGCTGACGCCAACCAGTTCCGATCAGGCCGGCAGTTCGCTGCGTGGCTTGGACTGACCCCGCTGCAGATGTCGAGCGGTGGCAAGGAGCGGCTCGGCCGGATCACCAAGATGGGAGACAAGTATCTGCGCAAGCTCCTCATCGTTGGCATGACCTCGCTGGTTCGACGAGCAAAGTACAAACCCGAGAGCGTCGATCCGTGGCTCGCTGACTTGCTCGCCCGCAAGCCGGTTCGCGTCGCCACTGTCGCCATGGCAAACAAGGCGGCGCGCGTGATCTGGGCGATCATGACCCGCGGCGAGACATACCGGTCCGGCCATATGCCGGTGCTGGCGGCATAATCGAGTTTAGCTGATCCCACTCAAAAGGAGACAACAGCTTCAAGAAGTTGCGAGAGCGATGCGATGTGATGGCAAACCGGTCAGACCGGGAACAGGGACAACCCACGTAATGTCCAAGGCGTCATAGCCTGAATTGCAGAATGGGACCCAGTTCGCGGACTCCATCAGGGCCAGCAGTCTAGAAATCGACTGCATCAACAGGCCGAACAGAAGACTGCACCCGACCAACGCCACTGCATCATTTTACCCTTGCAACGCGGGAGCCATCCACAGAGGACATTCGGCGATACATTAGGCTGACGGCATGAGAGCAGCAAACATAACGGCAGCAGTCGCAATCGCGCTCTGGTTGGGGCTGGCGATGCTCGGGCGCGATGGCCTGAACGACTTCCTCATCGAC
>JAJAYQ010000089.1 GCA_026786145.1 Spirochaetaceae bacterium
CCCCCCAGGGACACTCGTGACCGATGAGTGAGCATCCGACCCACGTACTGGGCGAGCTGGCGGCTGCCCACGGTGTGGCGACCGAGTTCTGGGACTGGCAGGGCCGCTACGTCGAGGTCAGCCGGGACGCGGTCGTCGGTGTGCTGGCAGCTCTTGACGTCCCGGCCGGGACCGAGGAGTCCGCCCTGGCGGCGCTCGACGAGGTGCGCGAGAGGCCGTGGCGGCGCACCCTTCCGGAGGTCGTGGTCACTCGCGCCGGTCGCCCGCACGAGGTTCCGGTCCACGTGCCCGACGGTGAGCCGGCGCGCGCCTGGGTCGAGCTGGAGGGCGGCGGGACCGTGTCGCTCGAGCAGACCGATCGTTGGGTCGAACCGCGCATCGTGGCGGGGTCTCCCGTGGGTGAGGCGACCTTCCGGGTGCCGGCCGATCTTCCCCTGGGATGGCACACCCTGCGCGCCTCGGCCGGGGAGGCCGGGTCCACGAGCGAGGCCGAGACGCATCTCGTGGTGACTCCCGATCGGCTCGATGCGCCCGGCTCACGAAGCGCCGATCCCGCGTGCCCGGTATGGGGCTTCATGGCCCAGCTCTACTCGCTGCGGTCGAAGCGGTCGTGGGCGCACGGTGACCTCGACGACCTCGCCGAGCTCGCGCGGTGGAGCGCGACCGACCTCGGGGCCGGTTTCGTGCTGATCAACCCGCTGCACGCGCCGGCGCCGACCACACCGATCGAGCCGTCGCCCTACCTTCCGGTGACCCGCCGCTTCGTCAGCCCGCTCTACATCCGGGTCGAGCAGATCCCCGAGCACGCCTACCTGACGGGAGCGGGCCGGGCCGAGATCGAGCGGTACGCGCTGGGGCTGCGGTCCCGTAACGCCGCCGACATCCTGCTGGACCGGGACGAGGTGTGGGAGGCCAAAAGGGCCGCGCTCGCCCTGGTGCACGCGGTCACGCGCAGCCCGGCGAGGGAGTCCGACTACGGCGGCTTCATGGCACGCGAGGGAGAGGGGCTTCTCGACTTCGCGACCTGGTGCGCGTTCTCGGAGGTGCACGGTGCGGTCTGGAGCGACTGGCCGGAGGAGCTGCACAACCCCTCGTCCCCAGCTGTGGCCGCGGCCAGGAAGGAGCTTGCCGAGCGGGTGGACTTCTTCTGCTGGCTCCAGTGGGTCGTGGACGAGCAGCTCGCGCTGGCGCAGCGGCGCGCGACGGAGGCGGGCATGTCGGTAGGGGTGGTGCACGACCTTGCGGTCGGGGTCCACCCGGGCGGCTCCGATGCCTGGGCGCTGCAGGACGTGATGGCCCGGGGGATGAGCGTCGGGGCGCCGCCCGACGCCTTCAACCAGATCGGCCAGGACTGGTCGCAGCCGCCGTGGCGCCCGGACCGGCTCGCGGCGGCGGGCTACCTGCCGTACCGCGACATGCTGCGCACCGTGCTGCGCCACTGCGGTGGCGTCCGGGTGGACCACATCCTCGGCCTGTTCCGGCTGTGGTGGGTGCCCGAGGGGATGCCGTCGTCAGCGGGCACCTACGTGCGCTACGACCACGAGGCCCTGGTGGGGATCCTGGCGTTGGAGGCGTGGCGGGCCGGCGCGGTCGTGATCGGTGAGGACCTCGGCACCGTCGAGCCATGGGTGCGCGACTACCTGGCCGAGCGCGGGCTGCTCGGCACGTCCATCCTGTGGTTCGAGCGCAACGACCAGGGTCAACCACGGCCACCGGAGACCTGGCGCGAGCTGTGCCTGGCCGCCGTCACCACCCACGACCTGCCGCCGACCGCCGGCTACCTCGACGGCGAGCACATCAGGCTGCGCGACCGGCTGGGGCTGCTGACGCGACCGGTGCAGGAGGAGCGTCGCCTCGACGAGGCCGACCGTTCGTCGTGGCTGCGGCTCCTGGTCGAGCGCGGCTGGCTCCCGGCGTACGACTCGGACGGTGGGGAAGAGCCCGACGAGGAGGAGGTCACGGTGGCTCTGCACCGGGCACTGGCCGCCACCCCGAGCCGACTGCTGGGCGTCGCGCTCACGGACGCGGTCGGTGACCGGCGCACCATGAACCAGCCGGGCACCCATGCGGAGTACCCCAACTGGCAGCTGCCGCTGGCCGACGCCTCAGCGCGCCCGGTGCTCCTGGAGGACCTGGTGACGCTGCCGCGCGTCGCGCGGTTGGCTGCCGCGGTTCGGAGGTCCGGAGCGCCCGCGTGAGAGCTGCTAGTACGGTTTCCCTGTGATCGCTCTGACCGCATTGACCAGACTGGGCGATGTCGTCGTCGCAGCGTCGAAGATCGACGACGGCAGCGAGGCGGGGGACGGCTTCAGCGTGGTCGAGACCCTCTTCTGGTTCGTCGGCGTGCCGGGGGCGCTGTTCGTCGGCATCGTCGTGCTGGTCTCGGTCGCCACGACCGCGCGCGGCCCGCGCTACCGCCCCGGCCTGGGCTGGTGGGCGGCCCCTATCTGGTTCAACGGCCCGGAGTCTGCCGACACTGCGGTGCGGACCGCCGTCCCGACGTCCGGGGGAGGTGGCGCCAGTGCCCGCTGGTGACGCCTTCTCGCCGCGGCAGCAGGAGGACGTGGTCCGGGCGATCCGACTGGCCCGACAGCAGTCCCAGCTGCCCGTCTCTGTCTACGTCGGCACGCTCGAGGGGGACAGCCGGGCGATGGCCCAGCAGCTGCACGGAGCTCTCGGTGCCGACGCGGCCGCCTCCGTGCTGGTCGCCGTCGACCCCGGCGCCCGCCGGGTCGAGATCGTGACCGGGTCCGAGGTCCGGCGCCGGCTCGACGACCGCGCCGCCGGCCTGGCGGCGATGACGATGACCTCGGCCTTCCAGGGCGGCGACCTCTCCGGTGGGATCGCGAACGGTGTGCTCGCGCTTGCCGAGCACGCCCAGGCCCCCCGGTCCCGGCACACCGACACCCCCTAGCCAGCCGGGCGCCGACGGCGGGCCGCTACCGGGCGTCGCGTGCCTGCGCACGGAGCGCGCGAGCGACGGAGTCGCGCGACTCGACGACGAGCCGGCGCAGAGCAGGGACAGCGGTCCGGTTCCCGTCCAGCCAGGCGTCGGCGGCGTCGACCGTGGCCTGCTCGGCGAGCAGCATGGGGAACAGGCCGAGCACGATGGTCTGCGCCGTCTCGTTCGTGCGCTGCGCCCAGACGTCCTCGATCGCCGTGAAGTACGCCGGGACGTAGGGCCGGAGCAGGTCGAGCTGATCCGTTGAGGATTGGGCGAAGCCGCCGATGACGGCGGCCTGGATCGCGTTGGGCAGCTCGTCGTCGTTCATCACCGAGTCCCACGCCTCGTGCTTGGCCTGGGCGGTCGGGCGGGCCGCCATCGCCGCGGCTGCGCGTCGGCGGCCGGTGGCCGTGTCGTCCCGCTCCAGCTCACGCTCGATCTCGCCCTCGTCGGCGAGGCCGGCGGCGACGAGCTGGTGCAGGAGGTGCCAGCGCAGGTCCGTGTCGATCTGCAGGCCGTCGAGGACGTCCTTGCCGTCGAGCAGCCGACGTACGGCCTCGTTGTGGTCGTTGCCCACCGCGGCCGACGCGTACGAGCGCAGGAGCTGCAGCTGGTTGTCGCTGCCCGGCGCCGCCGTGCGCAGGAGCGCCGCCAACCCCTCGGCGAGCCGCTGCCGCTCCTCGTCCCGCCGGTCTGGTGCGGAGTACAGCAGCACAGCGGTCTCGACCTGGCGCAACGCGGTACGCACCATCGAGCTGTCGGTCTCGGTCTCGAGGCCGCGCAGGACGAGCGAGAGGTAGTCCCGGGCGGCCAGCTCGCCGTCGCGGGTCATGTCCCACGCCGAGGACCAGCACAGTGTCCGCGCCAGGCTGTCCTCGATGTCACCCATCGACTCGGTCAGCGTTGCGAGCGATCTCTGGTCGAGGCGCATCTTCGCGTAGGTCAGGTCCTCGTCGTTGACCAGGACCAGGTCGGGGGCGAGGACACCGACCAGGTCCGGGACCTCGGTGCGGGCCCCGGTGACGTCGAGCTCCACGCGCTGCTGACGGACCAGGCCCCGGTCGGTGCGCGAGTAGAGACCCACGACAAGGCGGTGGGAGCGCAGCGTGGGCCATTCGTCGGGAGCGGTCTGCTCGACGACAAAAGAGGTGTAGAGACCGGAGTCGTCGGTCTCGACCACCGGCCGGAGGGTGTTGACCCCGGCGGTCTCCAGCCATTCGGCCGACCAGGCCTTGAGGTCACGGCCGGAGGTCTCCTCCAGCTTGGCCAGCAGGTCGGCCAGGGTCGTGTTCCCCCAGGCGAACGTGCGGAAGTATGAGCGGATGCCCTCGAGGAACTGCTCCCGGCCGACCCAGGCCGACAGCAGCTTGAGCACCGCAGCACCCTTGGCGTAGGTGATGCCGTCGAAGTTGACCTCGACGTCCTCCAGGTCCCGGATCTCCGCGGCGATGGGGTGGGTCGACGGCAGCTGGTCCTGCCGGTAGCCCCACGTCTTCTCGCTGTTCGCGAACGTCGTCCATGCCGAGGTCCATTGCGTGGCCTCCGCCGCGGCGAGGGTGCTGACCCACTCGGCGAACGACTCGTTGAGCCACAGGTCGTCCCACCACGTCATCGTCACGAGGTCGCCGAACCACATGTGCGCCATCTCGTGCAGGATCGTCACGGCCCGGCGCTCGTAGGACGCCTGGGGCACGCGCGAGCGGAAAACGTAGTCCTCGGTGTGGGTCACGCAGCCGGCGTTCTCCATCGCCCCCGCGTTGAACTCCGGGACGAAGAGCTGGTCGTACTTCGCGAACGGGTAGGGAAAGTCGAAGATCCGCTCGAAGAACTCGAAGCCCTGGTGCGTCTCCTCGAGGATCACCTCGTGGTCGAGGAACGGCGCCAGCGAGGCCCGGCAGTACAGGCCGAGGGGGATGATCCGGTCACCGTCGCGGTACTCGCCCTCCACCCGGTGGTAGGGCCCCGCGACGAGCGCCGTGATGTAGGACGAGATGCGCTCGGTCGGAACAAAGCGCCAGGTGGCGTTGCCCAGGCCGGTCGGCTCTGGCTCGGCGGTCGTCGGCTGGTTGGACACGACCTGCCACTCGGCGGGCGCCGTGACGGTGAACGTGAACGCCGCCTTGAGGTCGGGCTGTTCGAAGACGGTGAACACGCGCCGCGAGTCGGCGACCTCGAACTGCGAGTACAGGTAGACGGACTTGTCGACCGGATCCACGAAGCGGTGCAGCCCCTCGCCGGTGTGCATGTAGCGGCAGGTCGCCCGCACCCGCAGCGTGTTCTCCTCCTCGAGCCCGTCGAGGGTGATCCGGGTGCCGTCGAAGACCTGCTCGGGGTCCAGCGCGCGGCCGTTGAGCTCGATCTCCGCGATCCGGTCCGCGACCAGGTCGACGAAGGTCGCCGCCCCGGGCTCGGTGCATCGGAAGCGCACCGTCGTGTCCGACCGGAAGGTCGTGTCCCCCTCGGTGAGGTCGAGGTCGATCTCGTAGGACTCCGTCTCGAGCAGACGGGCCCGCGCCTGCGCCTCCGCGTGGGTGATGTTCATCTTGGCGGTCGCGCTGTGCACGGTGCTCCTACGGGTTCTGCGGGGCCAGGGGGATGGATTCTTCCATGTCGATCCTGGGGGTCCGTCCTCCCCCGACGGGAATGGCGCCCGCCCTGATCCGGGTTGTCCCCGGTGTGACCTCATCAGCGTCGTCTAGTTCCCCCATGCCCCAGGCCTCCATGCCGTCCGTGCCCGTCACCACCGACTTCTGGTTCGACCCGATCTGCCCCTGGGCCTGGATCGCGTCGCGCTGGATGCTCGAGGTGCAGCAGGTGCGCGACGTCGGCGTCCGCTGGCACGTGATGTCGCTGTCCTACCTCAACGCCGACCGTGACCTGCCGGAGGACTACCGCACGATGATGGACGACGCGTGGGGGCCGGTCCGGGTGGTCGTCGCGGCGGCCGCACAGCACGGCGACGAGGTGATCCTGCCGCTCTACACCGCGCTCGGGACCCGTTTCCACCACGAGAAGCTGCCGAAGGACCGCGAGACCATCGAGGCCGCACTCGTCGAGGTCGGTCTGCCCCCGCAGCTGGCCGACGCGATGACCTCCACCGCCTGGGACGACCAGCTCAAGGCCTCCCACCACGCGGGCATGGACCAGGTCGGCTTCGAGGTCGGCACCCCGGTGATCGCCGCCGAGGGCGTCGCCTTCTTCGGACCGGTTGTCTCGCCCGCCCCGCGCGGCGAGGCCGCCGGCCGGCTGTGGGACGGGGTCCGGCTGGTGGCGGGGACCGACGGCTTCTTCGAGCTCAAGCGCTCACGGACCCGGGACCCGATCTTCGACTGATCTGGCAAAAACCTCTCCCCTTCCGGACCTGACCCGGGCATGCTGGGCCACTGAGGAGGGGTGGTGAGTCCAGAATGAACGCACGACCTGGCTACTGGGACGTCGAGCAATGCGCCTGGGTGGGCGCCGAGCCGACCCATGGCGTCCCCCCCGCCCTGGCATCCCCGGAGGCCCCGGTTGACGCGGCGCTCCCCGCTCCCCGCACCGGGGCCGAGGTGCCTGACCCGGTCCCGGCCGCGGCCGAGTCCACCGCCGGCTGACCGGCCACCGCATGCGCGTGCACCTCGGCTCCGACCATGCCGGCTTCGAGCTCAAGGCCCACCTCACCGAGCGGCTACGGGAGCAGGACTACGACGTGGTCGACCACGGCCCGGTGGAGTACGACCCGGTCGACGACTACCCGCCGTACGTGCTGCGTGCGGCGCAGGCCGTCGTCAACGACGCGGGGAGCCTCGGCGTGGTGATCGGCGGGTCGGGCAACGGCGAGCAGATCGCGGCCAACAAGGTCGCGGGTGTGCGTGCGGCGCTGGCCTGGAACGACGACACCGCTGGCCTCTCGCGTGAGCACAACGACGCCAACGTCGTCAGCATCGGCGCGCGGATGCACAGCCTCGATGAGGCGACCCGGCTGGTCGAACGCTTCCTCACGACGGCGTTCAGCGGTGAGGCGCGGCACGCCCGACGGATCACGATGCTGGGTCGCTATGAGGCGACGGGCGAGCTCCCCGAGCTGCCCGACCCCCCGTCGCTGTAGCCCTCGTCAGAAGACGGCGGGGCACCACGGCGCGGGTGAGTGGGCGAACGCGGTAGCGGCGGCGGCGACCGAGCCCGGCTGCCGTTCCTCGACCCGGCCGGCCAGCGCCAGCTCGGTGAGAGTGGTCCCACCGAGGTAGACCGCGCCGAGGTCGACCACCGCGAGGGCGATGTCGGCGGGGTCCTCGGTGCGCTCGCAGGTGGACCCGTCGGGCCCGCCGGTGAGCCGCCAGCGGCCGGCGTTCCACGGGCAGATCTCGTCGGAGACCTCGAGCACCGCGTCGACCGCCGTCGCGTACGAGCGACCGCGTAGCGCCCGGTCCAGGTCGACCAGCCGCACGTAGAGGGCGTCTCCCAGGATCGGCTTGGCGCGGCGCGTGTTCTGCAGCCAGCTCATCAGCGGGTCGTCGACCGGACGGTGCCACAGCTCCGTGCTGCCCATCAGGTCGAGGTCGAAGAGGTACCGGTACAGCGACGCGAGGGCTGCGGGGTCCACACCCATCACCTCCCGGACCGACACCACCCCTGAACCGAAGCCGTCGTCGAAGCTCTGCTTCGTGCGGTAGCGCGCGTACGCCCGCACACCACCGTCGTCCTCCGCCACGACGCAGCGCAGCTCGGAACGCCCCTCCCGCATGCCGGGGATGTCCTGCACGGCCTGGCCCCACCACAGCTCGTCACGGGCCGGCATCCCCGGCCGAACGGAGGCGACCGCGTCGTAGACCCCGGCAGTGATCTTCCAGTCGGCGGCGTCCACGAGACGCAGCCGGAGCGACGGGTCCGAGACCACGGTGGTCAGCAGCGCCCTTGGGTCGCGCGGGACGGTCATCGACAAGCCGCGGGTGGCCAGCCCGTAGCCGAAGCGCCCGTAGATCTGAGGTTCGGAGGCCCACAGGATGGCCAGCGGCTCGCGCCCCGCCTCGTGGACCGAGCGCAGCTGGGAGGTCATCAGGGCGCGCAGAACACCCTGGCGCCGGTGGGTGGGGAGCACCCCAACCCAGGTGATCGCCGCGGCCGGGGACGAGCCGCCGGGGACGCTGATGTCGTAGGAGTACGCGGTGGCGATGCCGGCCAGCGTCGTGCCGTCGTGGACCCCGATGCTGCGAGCCCCGCGATGCAGAGCCCGGTCGGCGGTGATCGCCTCCTCCGGCATCGTGGAGCCGAAGGCGTGGCTGTCCAGCGCCACGAACTCGTCCCAGTCGTCGTCGGTGAGAGGGCGGACCGGCCATCGGGAGGTCGGCTGAGAAGGTGGCGGGCTCATGACAGGTGCCTACCAGATGCGGCCGTGGCCAGCCACCCCGTTACGACCGGGCAGTTGGCTGAACAGCCGGTGACGGTGCGTGACCGTCGGTACTGTCGCTGCCATGACGGTCCCCCTGTCTCCGCGGCGGCCTTCTCGAGTCCGTGGGAGCCGTCGCCTGCCTGCGTGGCGTTGGCAGGCCACGGCGTACGCCCGGCGGCACCTCCTGCAGTCCGACGCCTTCGCGCTCGGGTGCCTGAGCCTGTGCGCGGTAGGGCTGGCCGTGCTGTTCCTGAACCAGCCGCGGATCTTCCCGCTGTCGATGCTCTCCCTCGTCGTGCTCGTGGGCGGGTTCCTGCTCAGCGTGCGCAGCCTGCTGCTCCTCGACGTCGTGGTGGCGGCGGTCGTCGCCCTGGAGCTCTCCCGCGGCCGCACCGTCGTCCCCGGCGCGATCCTGACCGTGGTCGCGACCGCCGCGATCGTGCATCTGCTCGCTCGCAGCCGTGGCCGGCTGGGCCTGCAGGGAACTCGAGGGGACTCGATGCTGGTCGACCTGCGGGACCGGCTCATCGCGCAGGGCGAGATGCCCCCGCTGCCGTCGGGCTGGTCGGCCGACGTGGTGCTGCGATCCGCGGGTGGCGCGTCGTTCTCCGGGGACTTCCTCGTCGCCACCCGCTCCGGCGACGGTCGGCTGCTCGACGTGGCGCTGGTCGATGTCTCCGGCAAGGGCGTGGACGCCGGTACGCGCGCCCTGCTGCTGTCCGGGGCGTTCGGCGGACTGCTCGGCTCGGTGCCGCACGAGGACTTCCTGCCGGCGACCAACCGCTACCTGCTGAGGCAGTACTGGGACGAGGGCTTCGCAACCGCCGCCCACGTCCAGGTGGACCTCGTCACCGGTGAGTACGTCGTCGCGACGGCCGGCCATCCCCCCGCGGTGCATTACGCCGCAGGGTCAGGCCGCTGGCGGGTGGGCTCGGCCAGCGAGGGACCGCTGCTCGGCGTCTTCCCCGACGCC
>JAJAYQ010000090.1 GCA_026786145.1 Spirochaetaceae bacterium
ATGATCCCGGCGCAGTTCGACTACCTCCGGGCCGGCTCGGTCGACGAGGCCGTCGCGGCGCTGGCCGAGCGCGGCGACGACGCCAAGGTCCTGGCGGGCGGGCAGTCGCTCATCCCGCTGCTGCGGCTGCGTCTGTCCTATCCCGAGCTGGTGGTGGACGTCAGCCGGGTCGACGAGCTGCGGGGCGTCCGTGAGGACGGCGACTCGATCGTCGTCGGCGCCATGACGACCCACCACGACGTGATCCGGGACCCGCTCATCAAGGCGCACGCCGGCCTGGTGGCGGAGGCGACCGAGACGGTCGCCGATCCCGCCGTACGGCATCTGGGGACGTTCGGCGGCGCGCTCTCCCACGCCGATCCCGCCGGCGACCTCCCCGCCGTAGCACTAGCGCTCGACGCCGAGTTCGTCATCGCCGGCAGTGGCGGCCGCCGCACGGTGGCCGCTGCCGACTTCTTCGTCGACTACCTGCAGACGGCGATCGAGCCCGACGAGCTGCTCGTCGAGGTGCGGCTGCCCAAGCTCGGTGAGGGCTGGGGATTCCGCTACGAGAAGTTCCACCGGGTCGCGCAGTCCTGGGCCATCGTCGGTGTCGCGGCGGCCGTGCAGCGGTCCAACGGCAGCATCGTGGCGGCGCGCATCGGGTTGACGAACATGGGCGCGACGGCGATCCGGGCGAGCGCGGTCGAGGAGGCGCTGTCCGGCACTGCCCTCGACGGGGTCGGAGCGGCTGCCGAGCATGCTGCCGAGGGGACGAGCCCGCCGAGCGACCTCAACGGGCAGTCCGACTACCGCGAGCACCTGGCCCGGGTGCTCACGCGGCGCGCCGTCATGGCCGCTGCCGGGGGGCGCTGACCGGATGCAGCTCGAGCACGAGTTCACGGTGCCCGTGCCGGTCGCTGCGGCCTGGGACGTGCTGCTCGACGTCGAGCGGATCGCGCCGTGCATGCCGGGCGCGACCGTCGAGTCCTTCGACGGCGAGACCATCGTGGGCCGGGTCAAGGTGAAGGTCGGTCCGATCCAGGTGACGTACGCCGGGACCGCACGGTTCGTGGAGAAGGACGTGGCCGGCCGTCGCGCCGTGATCGACGCCAGCGCCAAGGAGGCGCGCGGGGTGGGCACGGCCAAGGCCACCATCACAGCGCTCCTTCACGACGAGGGCGCAAGCTCGACGCGGGTGACGGTGACGACCGACCTCGCGATCACCGGCAAGCCGGCGCAGTTCGGGCGGGGGGTGATGGCCGAGGTGGGCAACAAGATCCTCGGCCGGTTCGCCGACTGCCTGGCCGGCGAGCTCGGCTCGGGGGGCGGGACCGCCTCGGGAGGGACCCAGCTGAGGATGGGCGA
>JAJAYQ010000091.1 GCA_026786145.1 Spirochaetaceae bacterium
AGGACCTCGTCGGGGGGTATGACGGGTGTGCCCGGCAACAGGGCGTCGACCCGGGCACGCGAAGCGTCGGAGACGGCCGAGGCGGCTACGACCCGGTGACCGGCCCGGACCAGAGCGGCGGCGAGGACCGCGCCGACGCGGCCCGCACCCACGACGCCGACGGACAGGCGCGCGGGCCGGTCGACGACGGAGGCGCTGGAGGACATGACGGGTGTTCCAGTCCTTTCGGGGGTACCGGACGCCAACCAGCGTACGGGCTAGCCTCAGCGGCGCTGACCGACAGTGAGGAGGTGCGCGTGCTCGAGGCTGGCGTGTGGGGGGTGGTCGGGGGTCTGGCGCTGCTCATCGGCGCCGGCATCGGCGTGTCGGTCCGCGTCCCGCCCCGCGCCATCGGGCTGGTGATGGCCCTCGGCGCAGGCGTCCTGATCAGTGCCGTGGCGTTCGAGCTCACCGAGGCGGCCTTCCAGTCCAGCGGCGGCACCGTGGTCACCGGGGGGCTGCTGGCCGGTGCCATGACATTCTTCATCGGCGACCTGGTGATCGACAGCCGGGGCGGCAGCAACCGCAAGCGCTCGGGCAACGAGCAGGCGGGTGGGTCTGCGATGGCACTGGTCCTGGGGGCGCTGCTGGACGGGATCCCGGAGTCGGTCGCCATCGGGGCGTCCCTGCTCGGAGGTGGCGCGGTCGGCATCCCGGTCGTGGTTGCCGTCTTCCTCTCCAACATCCCTGAGGGTCTGGCTGCGTCGACGGGCTTGCGTGCCGCGGGGCGCTCCGTGCGCTGGGTTCTGGCGTTATGGGCGAGCGTCGTCGTGGTGTCCGGTATCGCGGCCGGGCTCGGGTTCGCGTTCCTCGGCGGCGCCGACTCCACCGCGGTCGCCGTCACGCAGGCGTTCGCCGCGGGCGCCATCCTCACGATGCTGGCCGACACGATGATGCCGGAGGCGCTGGAGAAAGGCGGCAGCTCGGCTGGGCTCGTCACGACGCTCGGCTTCGTCCTGGCGTTCCTGCTCTCCCATCTCTGATGCCCCGAATGGTCGTTGGGAGACCTGGCTGGTCGCGACCGAGCGGGCGCTCTACGGCGACGGCGGCTTCTATCGGCGTACGGACGGTCGGCCTCGCGACCACTTCCGGACCTCCG